>JBIKLI010000093.1:0-13189 GCA_044359885.1 Alphaproteobacteria bacterium
CCTCTTCGCCGGGACCGGCGACCGGTACGAAGGCGACGCCGAAGAGGCGCTCGGAGGTCACGCGGCCGCCGTTGACCGGCAGCACGACGAGGCGCACGAAGCGCGACGGGCCGTCGCGCCCGGTCCGGACCCGTTCGACGACGACGCGCGGATTCCCCGCGCGGGCCTGTTCGAGCGCCTCGCGCAGCTGCATGCGCAGGTCGCCGCCGGTCATGGCCAGCAGCTGCGTCCGCGGCTCCCCGGCGGGGATGTCGAGCACGTCGCCCGTACGGCCGTGGAAGAACAGCACCTGGCCCTTGTCGTCGACCATGACGGAGGGGGGCGCGAATTCGGCGAGCAGCGCCTGGCGCAGCGCTTCGGCCGACGGTCTGGCGTCGGTGCCCGCGGGGCGCACCACGGCGAGCGTGCCGGGCGCCGCCGTCTGCCCGATCGCGTCGGCGATCGATGGCCTGCGGGATCCGATGCGCCGGAACAGCCTGTGCTTCGAGGATACCGGCTCGAACAGGCTTTCGGCGCCGGAGGTCGTCTCGGCGCTTCCCAGGAAGAGGAGGCCGCCGGGATTGAGCGCGAAATGGAAGATCGCGATGGCGCGCTTCTGCGCCTCGGCCTCGACATAGATCAGCACGTTGCGGCAGCTGACGAGGTCGAGCTGCGAGAACGGCGGATCGCCGAGCAGGTTCTGGCGCGCGAAGACGACCACGTCGCGCAGCTCCTTGCGGATGGCGTATCCGTCGCCGTCGTGCACGAAGAAGCGCGCGAGACGGTCCGCGCCGACATCTGCCGCGATCCCGGCGGGATAGCGCCCTGCGCGTGCGGTCTCGAGGGCCCTCTCGTCGATGTCCGAAGCCAGGATCTTCACCAGCGAGGGGTTGAAGGCGGAGCCGGCGCATTCGGCGACGGTCATCGCGATCGAATAGGCTTCCTCGCCCGTCGCGCAGCCGGCCACCCAGATCCGCAGTGGGCGGTCCGGCCTGCGCTGGGCGAGAAGCGGAACGATCGCCTCGCGGTGCAGCGCGCGGAAGGATTCCGGGTCGCGGAAGAAGCGCGTGACGCTCAGCATCAGGTCGCCGGCGAGTGCCGCGACCTCGCCGGGGTCGCGCTTCAGGACCTCCAGGTAGTCGCGCAGCGTATCGGCCTGACGGATCCCCTGCCGTCTTTCGATGCGGCGGACCAGCGTGCGCCGCTTGTAGTCCCGGAACGAGATCCTGGTCGCGTCGAACAGCAGCCCGACGATCTGGTCGAGCAGGGCCCCGTCCGCCGTTCCGACAGCCGGCGCCGGTCGCCCGCCGGCGGCATGGTCGTGGCGCGCGAACTCGGCGAGCGCGGCGCCCATGCGATCGGGCGACAGGACACGATCGACCGCTCCCGAGGCGATCGCGGCGTTCGGCATGCCGACGGCCTCGGCCGTCGCGGGGGTCTGGGCAAGGGTCAGGCCGCCGGCTTCCTTGACCGCACGCAGGCCGCAGGCCCCATCGCTGCCGTTGCCGGAAAGCACGATGGCGATTCCGCGTCTGCCGGCATTCTCCGCCAGCGAACGCAGCGCATGGTCGATCGGCAGCGCGGCCCCGATGCCGGAATCCGGCTTCGGATCGACGCGGAGCGTCCCCTCACGGATCGACGCGAGCGTGCCCGCCGGGGCGACGACGATGCGATCGGCGCGCAACGGCGTGCCGTCGCTTCCGGACTCCACGGCCAGGGCGGTCGAGCCGGCCAGCAGGTCCACCAGCAGCGGCTCGCTGCCCGGCGAGCGGTGCTGCACGACCACGAAGCAGATTCCGGTGTCCGTCGGCATCGCGGCGAACAGGGCGCGCAGGGCCGCGAGGCCGCCTGCGGAGGCACCGACCAGCGCGACAGGCGGCGACGGGGGCTTGCGATCGTGTTCCATGCCGGACAATGCCGCGCTCCCTGTTTCCGGACCAGCGACCCCGGCCCGCCACCCGCGTGTGACCGTCAACATGCGGCCCGGCCATTATGGGACAAAAACGTCGCCGCCACTGCGGGGCTTCGCGAATTGCCCCCGAAAGCGTCATCTTGCCGCAGCGGCGCGCGCACACGCCGCGGCCGGGCGCGATCTTCGCCTTCTGGTCGGCGAAGGCGCGGGCATTCGCCGCTTCCGGATCGACGATCTTCCGCGACCCGCTCTCCATCGCCGCGACGGCCGCGCCAGGGGCCGGATCGCGGCCCAGCTCGCGCATCTCGGCGGAATCGTCCACGAGATCGCAGGACTCGGGCGCGAAGCCGGCATCGGGGGCCTGTTTCCATCCTCCCCTTGCGGATGATGTACGTCAGTCGGCGGCTTGGTTTCCGGCGAAAGCCCTGCGCTCGGGATCGCAGGGCGATTTGGCGATGTCGGCCAGCATGCGCACTGGCAGCGCCTCGTCCTGCGCGTCGGGCTCGATGCCGGCGCGGCGCAGGATCGTCGGGTTACACGTCGGCCAGCGTCACCGGCGTCGTGCGTCCTGACGATCGGGTGGCCGTAGCGGCCGTCCGGATCAGGACATCGCCGCGCCGATCGCGATCGCGCCGGATCCCGCGAGGCAGCCCGGCAGGATGCGCCGGCGCGTCAGCAGGAAGATCGCCGCCGCGGCGAGCGCCGCGGCGATGCGCAGCGACGGCGACAACTGCGCGAGGCTGCCTGCGGGGAAGACGACCAGCCGCAGGATCAGCGCCGCCAGCACCGCGTAGGCGACGCAGCCGAGCCAGGCGAAGATCCGCCCATCCGGATCGAGACGGCCGCCGATCGCCACGCCGAAGGCGCGCCAGGCATAGGTGGCGACGGCGCCGGCCGTCGCGGCGACATAGGCGTCCCAGGGGCCGATGGTCATCGCTGCCGCCGCCCTGCCAGCAGCCAGCCGGCGGTGCCGCCGCCCAGCCCCGCGGCCAGCAGGCTCCATTCCGGCAGCAGAGGATGCAGCGCCGCGCAGGTCCCCGCGCCCATCGCCATCGACAGCGCACGCTGGCGGTCGCGCAGGTCCTGCAGGCAGAGCAGCATGAAATAGACGGGATTGAGGAAGACCAGCGCCAGCGAGACCGGGCGCGGCAGCATCCCGGCGGCGAGGTGGCCCAGCGCGCAGCCCAGCAGCGACGCGACCCACAGGACCAGGACGCAGCCCATGAACCATCCCAGGCGCTCGTCGCGCGGCCGCGCCGGCGCGTGCAGCATCGTCAGCATCCAGCCGGTGACAGCGATCCAGTGCGCGGCGGCGAAGAGGCGCCAGGCCGGTCTGCCCGGGCGCGCGACGATGGGCATCATCACGGTCGCCATCGGCGCCAGCCGCAGATTGGCGAGCGCCACCGCCAGCGCGATCGCGGCCAGCGGCGTGCTGGCCGCATAGAGTTCCACCATCACGATCTGGCCCGGCAGCGCCCAGGCGGTCAGGGTCGAGAACAGGGCCAGATCGAGCCCGAGACCGCTGTCGCGGACCATGCCGCCGAAGCCGACATAGGAGGCGGCGAGCACCAGCGCCGGCGTACCCGCCGCGGCCCGCGCGCCGGCCGCCAGACCGGTGCGGGCCGGCGACGGGCGCGCAGGGGCGGTCATGCCGGCCGTCGCACCGGCGTCAGCGCGGCGTCTCGCCCAGGGCGCGCGCCACCTTGTCGGCGCCGTAGTCGCGCTCGGCGGCGGCGCGCGTCACCTTGCCCTGACGCAGGTCGCGCGCGAGCAGGTCGTCGGGCCGCTCGCGCGGATCGCCATAGCCGCCGCCGCCCAGCGTCTCGACCCGGATCGTCTCGCCGGCCTTCAGCGACAGGCCGGAGGCCTTGGAATAGAGCAGCTCGGCCTGCGGGGTGCCGGGGTTGCGCGTGACCCGGGTCACGCTCGACGGCAGCCCGCCGAACACGCCGGACGCGGGCACGACATGCGCGTCCGACCGCAGCGACACGGTGGTGCCGTCGTGGCGGACGCGGATCTGGCGCGCCATGCCCATGCCACCGCGATGCCTGCCGGCGCCGCCCGAGTCGGGGACGAAGCAGTACTCGTCGAGCAGCAACGGATATTCCAGTTCCAGCGCCTCGACCGGAAGATTGGTCGAGTTGACGGTGTGCACGTGGATGGCGTCCTGGCCGTCGCGATCGGCGAAGGCGCCGGCGCCGCCGCCCATCGACTCCGGATAGATGTAGGTCGTGCGTCGCTTCGGGTGCCAGCCCGAGACCGACGTCGCCGAGGTCGAGTCGTTGCACGAGGCCATGACCCGCTCCGCGGGCATCGCCTGGTAGAGCGCCCCGAAGATCGCCCCGCAGAGCCGGTTGCTGGTGACGGCGCGTGCCGCCACGGCCGCGGGCGGGCGCGGGCTTGCGATCGTGCCCGGCGGGGCCGTGATGGTGATCGGATCGATCATGCCCTGGTTGGGCATCAGCCCCGGATCGAGGACCGCCTTGACGCTGTAGTAGACGGAGGCCTGCAGCGCGCTCTCGGGCAGGTTGACGGCCCCGCGCGCCTCTCGCCCGCATTCGGAGAAATCGAGCTCGAGCGACTCGCCCTTGATGCGCGCCACGCAGGTCAGCGGGATCTTCTCGCCGCCGAAGCCGTCGTCGTCGAGTTCGCGCGTGAACCGGTACTCTCCGTCGGGCAGGGCCGCGATGCGGTTGCGCAGGCGGCGGCGGGTGTAGGTCAGGATGTCCTCGATCGCCTGGCCGACCGCCGTCCAGCCCATCCGGTCGATCAGCTGGCAGAGCATCCGTCCGCCGCGGACATTGGTGCCCACCTGGACGTTGAGGTCGAGGATGCGCTCCTCGGGATCGCGCGTGTTCCAGGCGATCATCTCGACCAGGTCGCGGTCGACCTCGCCGGCGCGTGCGATCCGGATGACGGGGATCCGGATGCCTTCCTCGAAGATCGAGCGCGAACTGCCCGAGGTCGAGCCCGGGTTGCGGCCGCCGACATCCGCGTGATGCGCGATGTTGCCGGCGAAGAAGCGCACCTGGCCGTCGTGATGGATGGGCGAGATCACCGAGATGTCGGGCAGATGGCTGCCCCCCGCCAGATAGGGATCGTTGCAGACGAAGGCGTCGCCCGGCGCCAGATCTTCGACGCGGTGGCGGCGCAGGATCGCGTGGACGCCGCCCATCATCGCGGCCAGGTGGATGGGGATCAGGTCGGCCTGCGCGACCAGCCGGCCGCGCGCGTCGAACAGCGCGGTGGCGCAGTCGCGCCGTTCCTTGATGTTCGACGAGAACGAGGACCGGATCAGGATCGAGCCCATGTCCTCGGCGATCGCCAGCAGGCGATTGCTGAAGACCTCCATCTGCACCGCATCGCCAATCGTCTCGCTCATCGGCCGATCCTCACGATCAGGTTGCCCCAGGTGTCGATGCGCGCGACCTGACCCGGGAAGATCAACGTGGTGGAACTCATCTCGTTGACGACGGCAGGGCCCGCGAACTCGATCCCGACCGGCAGTCTCTCGCGCTGGTAGACGACCGAGTCCATCCAGCCATGCTTCGCGTCGACATACATCCGCCGCCGGCCGATCTCGGCCGCGGCCAGGGACGGGCCGCCCTCGACGCGCGCCTGCGGCGCCTTGGGCACCTCGCCGATCGCCTGCAGGCGGCAGGTGACCAGTTCCAGCGCCCGGTCGCGCAGGGCATAGCCGTACTCGCGCGCATGGGCGTCGTGGAAGCGTTCGGCCACAGCCCCGAGGTCGTCGGGGCCCAACCCGTCGCCGTCGACCTTGACCTCGAAATTCTGCCCGACATAGCGCGCGTCGATGATGCGCCGGAAGCGCCGGCGGGCCGGCGGGACGCCCTCGCGGACGAGCCACGCGTCGGCTTCGCGGGTCATCTCCTCGAAGAGGCCGAGCATGCCGAGCCAGGATTCGCGGCTGGCGTCCGCGAAATGGCTGCGGACATAGTCCGAGCTGATGTCGGACAGAAGGATGCCGCGCGCGCAGAGGGTCCCGGGCTCGCGCGGCGCCAGGACCGCGGGGATGCCGCATTCGACCGCCACCTCGGCGGCGTGCAGCGGTCCGGCGCCGCCGAAGGCGCAGAGCGCGAACTCGCCGAGGTCGTAGCCGCGCTCGACCGAGACCGAGCGGATGGCGCGGCTCATGTTCGAGTTGGCGATCTGGATGATGCCAAGGGCCGCAGCTTCGAGCGTGATGCCGAGCGGCTCGGCGATGCGCGCACGCACCGCGGCGCGCGCGGCCTCCATGTCGACCCGCATCCGGCCGCCCAGCAGCGAACCGGGATCGAGCCGTCCGAGGCAGAGATTGGCGTCGGTGATCGTCGGCTCCGTGCCGCCCTTGCCGTAGGCCACCGGTCCGGGATCGGCGCCGGCGCTGCGCGGGCCGACCTTCAGCGCGCCCGCGTCGTCGATCGCGGCGATCGATCCGCCGCCGGCGCCGATCACCTGGATGTCGAGCATCGGCGTCTTCACCGGATAGCCGGCGACCACGCGGTTGCTGGTGTAGAGCGGGGCGTGGTCGTGGATCAGCGACACGTCGGTGGACGTGCCGCCGACATCGAAGGTGATCAGGTTGGGGAAGCCCGCGACGCGCCCGATCTCGACCGCGCCGACGACGCCGGCGGCCGGCCCCGAGACGCAGGACCGGACCGGACAGGCCCGGGCCGTGTCGGGCGACATCAGGCCGCCGTTCGAATGGACGGTGTAGGGCGCGACGGGGATCCCCAGATTGCGCACGCGATCGCGGAACCGTTCGAGGTAGCGGCCCATCCGCGGTCCGACGAAGGCGTTGACGACCGTGGTCGACATGCGTTCGAACTCGCGGAACTCCGGCAGGATCTCGGACGACACGCTGACGAAGGCGCCGGGCATCAGCCTTTCGACCGCGGCGCGGGCGCTGCGCTCGTGTTCGGGCCTGCGATAGCTGTGCAGGAAGCAGATCGCGACCGACTCGATGCCGGCGTCGCGCAGCGCCGCGACCGCCGCCTCCAGGGACGCGGGATCGAGCGGTGCGAGGACATCTCCATCCGGGCCGATCCGCTCATGGACCTCCATGCGGTGCTCGCGCGGGACCAGCGGCGGCGGCTTGGCGAGGCGATAGTCGTAGATCGACGGCCGCGCCTGTCGCCCCAGTTCGAGCACGTCGCGGAAACCGCGCGTCGTCAGCAGCCCGGTGCGCGCGCCGCGGCGCTCGATGACGATGTTGGTCGCGACGGTCGTGCCATGGCCGAGATAGCCGACCCGCGCGGCCTCCAGGCCGAAGGTCGCCAGCATCTGGGCGAGACCGTTCTCGATCGCCTCGGACGGGTCGGACGGCGTCGACTCGACCTTGAAGAAACGCACCGCGCCGCTGGTCTCGTCCAGCAGCGTGAAGTCCGTGAACGTGCCGCCTACGTCAACGCCTATTCGAAGCATATGTGCCCCCGTCGAGAATCCGGTCGAGTTCCATGGCGCGCCGGCACGCCGAGACTTGTCCCGCGGCGCCCGCGGGCGCGAGAACCGCCTCGCCCGCGGCGCAATCCGGCAAAGCGACCGGACAGCGGGTGTGGAAATGGCATCCAGGCGGCGGCGACATCGCGCTGGGAACGTCGCCGCGCAGGATGATCCGCCTGCGCTGGCGTTCGACCAGCGGGTCGGGAACGGGCGAGGCGCTGAGCAAAGCGCGCGTGTAGGGATGGCGCGGCGCCTCGTAGAGATCGGCCTTGGTCGCGGTCTCGACGATCCGCCCGAGATACATCACCGCGACGCGGGTCGAGATCTGGCGGATGACCCCCAGCCCATGCGCGATGAAGAGGTAGGTGAGGCCCAGCCGGTCCTGAAGATCCTGCAGCAGGTTGATCACCTGCGCCTGGATCGACACGTCGAGCGCGGAGACCGGCTCGTCGCAGACGATCAGCTCCGGCTCGCAGGCCAGCGCGCGTGCGATGCCGACGCGCTGGCGCTGCCCGCCGGACAGCTCGTGGGGATATCGCTCCGCATGCGCGCGCTTGAGCCCCACCAGTTCGAGCAGTTCGTGGACCCGGTCCGCGATCGCGGCACGCCCGTCGCGCAGCCGGTGCAGCCGCACCGGTTCGCCGATCGTCTCGGCGATGGTCATGCGCGGGTTGAGACTGGCGTAGGGGTCCTGGAAGACGAACTGCACCAGCCGGCCGCGCGGCCCGCCGGCGACGCCGTTGATCCGGATCTCGCCCGATGTCGGCGGCGTCAGTCCGACGATGGCGCGCCCGACCGTCGTCTTGCCGCAGCCGCTCTCGCCGACCAGCCCCAGCGTCTCGCCGCGCCCGATCGCGAAGCTGACGCCGTCGACCGCGCGCACCGTGCCGGCGATGCGCTCGAAGACGAGGCCGCGGCGGACCGGGAAATGGACGCGCAGGTCGGCAACCTCGAGGACGGGTGCAGCGTTCATGGCGTCCTCGCCCAGGGGGCGGCGACGTCGCGCAGGCACGCGGCGCGATGGCCTGCTGCGATCTGGCGCAGCACCGGGACGGTCGTCCGGCACTCGGCCGCGGCATGGACGCAGCGCGGCGCGAAGCGGCAGGACCGGGTCTCGCCATGCGGCTCGGGCGGCGCGCCGGCGATCGGCGTCAGGCGCCGCTGGCCGCGCGCGTCGGCGCGCGGGACGGATTGCAGCAGCCCGATCGTGTAGGGCATCCGCGGATCGCCGAAGATGCGCTCGCTCGGGCCCTCCTCGACGATGCGGCCGGCGTACATCACGGCGACGCGGTCGGCCATCCCGGCGACGACGCCCAGATCGTGGGTGATGACGATCAGCGCCATGCCCAGGTCGCGCTGCAGCGAGCGGATCAGGTCGAGGATCTGGGCCTGTATGGTGACGTCGAGCGCGGTGGTCGGCTCGTCGGCGACCAGCAGCTTCGGCCGGCAGGCGATCGCCATCGCGATCATCACGCGCTGGCGCATGCCGCCGGAGAAATGGTGGGGATAGTCGCCGATGCGCGTCGCCGCGGCCGGAATGCCGACCATCTCGAACAGTTCGACGGTACGCCGCGACGCGGCGGCGCGGTCGAGACCCAGATGAAGCTCCAGCACCTCGGCGATCTGGCGCCCGACGGTCAGCACCGGATTGAGCGAGGTCATGGGATCCTGGAAGATCATCGCGATCTCGCGCCCGCGGATGGCGCGCATCCGGTCGACCGGCAGCGACAGCAGGTCGCTGCCGCCGAAGGCGATCCGCCCGCCGGCGATGCGGCCCGGCGGCGTCGGCACCAGCCGCAGCAGCGACAGCGCCGTCACCGACTTGCCCGAGCCCGATTCGCCGACGATCCCCAGCGTCTCGCCCGGGGCGATGCGCAGGCTGACGCCGTCGACGGCGCGCACGAGGCCGTCCCCGGCGCCGAAATGGACGCGCAGATCCTCGACCTCGAGCAGCGCCGTCATGGCGCGAGACCGTGTCGCGCCTCGAAGGCGCGCAGGTCGACGCGTTGGCCGGTCTCGGCGCTCTCGATCGCGGCGAAGCACAGCGCGAGCGAGCGCAGATGGTCGCGCCCGCCGCAGGGCGGCGCGCCGCCGCCGCGCACCGCGGCGACGAATTCGTCGAGCAGCGCCGAGGAATCGTCGATGAAGGCGCGCGCTTCGGGCAGCGGGACCGGCGTCAGCGCCGCCTCGCCGGTGCGCGCGGCCGCAAGGTCGGCGAACAGTTCGCGCTGGACGACGACGCCGCCGGCGCAGTCGGTCCGCCAGGCGAAGCTCATCTCGTTCCAGCCGCCCGTCCAGGTGCCGAGATAGACGACCTCCAGCCCGCCCTCCAGCGTCAGCAGGCAGCTGACATTGGCGTCGTGGGCGTACATGCTCCATCCCGGGTTCCAGGTCCGGCACGCGACATGGGTCGCCTCGCGCCCGTAGCAGAAGCGGATCAGGTCCAGATGGTGGATGCTCTGCTCCAGCATCATCGGGTGGCGCATCGTCAGCGGATATTTGTTCAGCCCGGGCCGCATCCCGTCGCGGTTGCGCTGGTAGAGGAAGTTGCCGAAACCCGGCTCGCCATAGGCCTTGCGCGCCAGGATGTCGCGAAGCGCCAGGCTGACCGGCAGGTAGCGGAAATTGAGGCCGATCGTCAGCGGCAGCCGCGCCCGCTCGGAGAGTTCGACGATGGCAAGCGCGTCGGGCAGGCCGGTCGCGACCGGCTTCTCGCAGAGCAGCGGCTTGCCCGCGGCGAAGACGGCGCGGGCCTGGTCGAGATGCCCGTCCGGCGGCGTGACGAGCAGCACCGCGTCGCACGCGACCTCGGCGAGGGCGCGGCCGAGATCCTCCAGCAGAGGCGTGCCGGGAAAGCGCTCGGCGAAGACGGCGCGCGCGGCCGGCGAGGGGTCGACGGCCGCGGCCAGTTCGACGCGCGGGTTGCCGCCGACGATCCCGGCCCATTGCTTGCCGCGGTTGCCCAGGCCGACGAGGAGGATCCGGAAGGCCATTCAGGTCGCCGTGCGCGCGAAGATCCGCTCGCGCGCCGCCTCGATGCGCTCGATCGCCTCGCGCATGCGCGCCATCGGCTGCAGCAGGCTGAGCCGGATGTAGCGGTCGTCCGTGTCGCCGAACAGCGTGCCCGGGAAGACCAGCACCCGGGCCTCGTCCAGCAGCCGCTCGCAGAAGCGCGGTGCGGACAGGCCGCTGGCCTCGACATTGGTGTAGACGTAGAAGGCGCCGGCGGGATTGCCGCAGGTGAAGCCCAGCTTGCGCAGCGCCGGCAGCATGAAGGCGCGGCGTTCGGCGTAGGCGTCCAGCATCTCCCGGATCGGCTCCTGCGGTCCGGTGAGCGCCGCCAGCGCCGCCCATTGCGACGGCGTGCTGGCGTTGATCGACAGCGTGTGGCGCGGCTCGATCAGCTTGCGCGCGAAGGGCGCGGGCGCGGCGAGGTAGCCGACGCGCCAGCCGGTCATCGCGTAGGTCTTGGAGAAGCCGTTGAGCGTGATCGTGCGCTCCTTCATGCCCGGCAGCGTCGCGATCGACAGGTGCTCGCTGCCGTCGAAGATCAGCTTGGCGTAGATCTCGTCGCTCAGGACGACGATGTCGCGGCGACGCGCGATCTCGGCGATCTCGCGGATCCGGTCGGGCGGCGTGACGGCGCCGGTCGGGTTGTTTGGCGTGACCAGCACCAGCGCGCGGGTGCGCGGCGTGATGCGCTTCTCGATCTCCTCGGGCATCAACGCGAAGTCGTCGCGCTCGAAGGTGGGGATGGAGACCGGCACGCCGCCGCACATCTCGACGGCGGTGTCGTAGGTCGTGAAGCGCGGGCGCGGCATCAGCACCTCGTCGCCGGGATTGACCAGGGCGAGCATGCACAGCATCACCGCTTCCTGGGTTCCGGCGGTCACGATCACCTCGTCGGCGGCGTAATCCAGCCCGAAATCGCTCGCCAGATGGGCGGCGATCGCGCTGCGCAGCTGCGGCAGGCCGGCCGGCAGCGTGTAGTGGTGCTGGTTTTCGTCGATCGCCGTCTTCGCCGCCTCGCAGATGTGACGCGGCGTGTGGAAATCGGGATCGCCACGGCCCATCGCGATGACGTCCTGCAGCTTCGCCGCGCGTTCCATCATGCGGGTGCGGTAGGAGACGTCCTCGTCCTTGATCCGCGCCGCCAGCGCCCGCATCAGCATCGGTCCCGTCCTGTCCATCGTCATCCCCCGATCGGCTTGTGGCCCAGTTCCTCGAGCGCCCTGGCGCCGCCATCGAGCGTCGACAGGTTCATCCCGGCGTAGTTGGGCGAGAACACCACGCCCTGGCCGCCGGCGCGGTAGGTCGCCAGCACGCTGCGCCGCACGATGTCGGGCGTGCAGACGGCCTGGTCGGCGCGGGTGCGCGGCGCGTCGACCCCGATCCCCATGTAGACGGGGACCTTGCCCTCGACCCCGCGCACGGCGTCGGCGCACTGGCCGAAGACGTAGGTGTCGGGGTCCATGCCGGCCTGGATCACGCGGTCGATCGGCGCTTCGTCCAGGCCGAGGATCCGGGCGATCGCGGGCACGAAGTCGGCGGCGGCGACGTCGCTGAGCACGCTGCGCGCGAAATGCTGCATTTCGGTCGCGAAGATGCCGCCGGCCTGATGCTGGTAGGTGATCGGCTTCACCCAGTCGCAATAGGCGGTCTGCTCGGCCCAGGACCATTGCGCCTTGCGGACGGGATTGAAGTGGTTGCGGTTCCAGACGTTGAGGCCGAAGGACAGGTCGCCCGGCGCCGCCTTGGTTATCGCGTGGAGTTCGCGGTCCAGGTCCTTGCTGCGCTCCAGCCAGAACCGCTCCCAGATCAGGATCTCGGGGTGGCGCAGCAGCACGCGAAGGAACTCGACGAAGCTGCCGTCGACGAACCGGGTACCGGCGCGCGCGGCGGCGAAGAACTTCCACACCTCGGCGAAGGCGGCGCGCACGGCCGGGACGTCGATCCCGCGCGCGCGCGCCTGGTCGACGCAATGGACGCAGAAGCAGCCCGGCTTCTGGCCCTGCATCATGCGGTCGAGCGGCGAGTTGCGCTCGTTGCACCACATGATCCCGTCGATGTCGTACTCGTTGGCGTGTTCGGCGATCAGCCCGTGCCACCAGCCGCGGTAGTCGGGATTGTTGGTGCAGGGCTCCTCGGTGCGCTGGCCGTCGAGATCGACCTCCATGCACGCCTTCAGCCCCTCGACCTCGACGTCGGCGGTCGCGCCATGGCCGGCGTATTTGAACAGCGGCTCCATGAATTCCGGCATGATCCGCATGCCGCGGGCGCGGGCCGCGGGGATCACCATGTCCAGGATGTCGCGGTCGCCCAGCTCCGGATCGGGCGAGCGGAAGCCGCGGATCGCGGTGCGGGCATAGTAGGAGTCCCGCACCCGGATATAGGCGCCGCCCTTCATCGCGTAGGGCGCGGCGATGCCATGGTCGGGAAAGCCCTCCAGCGCGTGCGAGATGCGCCGTCCGACCTTGAGGCCGAGCCAGGAGATGGTCCCGATCATCAGGACGTTGACACCGATCCGCCGCTGCAGCGTGTCGAGGACGGCGTCGACCCCCTCGTCGACGAAGCTGATCGGGCTGATCTGGATGCCCACGAAGGTCGTCGGTCGCGCCGTGGTCACGCTCATGCCCTCATCTTGGGATCGAAGGCCGAGCGCATGCCGTCGCCCAGCAGGTTGCTCGCGATCACCACGCTGAGGATCGCGATGCCGGGAAAGGTCGAGATCCACCAGGCGCGCTGCAGCACCTCGCGGCCCTCGGCCGACATCAGCCCCCATTCCGGGATCGGGGGCTGGGCGCCGAGGCCGAGGAAGCTCAGGCCCGAGCCGACCAGGATGGCATTGCCGATCTG
>JBIKLI010000094.1:0-13188 GCA_044359885.1 Alphaproteobacteria bacterium
CGTTAAGGGACGCGCGGCGATACTTATGCGCGGAAGCCCCATGTCCTACGCGCTCGCGCTCTACCAGTCGCTGGAACGCAGCGACCCCAAGGCGGCGATGACCAAGTTCCGGTCGTCGGCGGCGGTAGACCGCGACGTGAAGGCGTTCAAGGAGCAGATCGGCAGCGTCAAGACGGCCGACGAGCTGTTCAAGAACCGCAGGCTGATGAGCTTCGTCCTCACCGCCTACGGTCTCGAGACCGAACTCAATTTCATGGGACGCATGAAGGGCGTCCTGATGTCGGACCTGACCAATCCGGCGTCGACCGCGAACATCCTCAAGGATCGCCGCTACCGAGAGATCGCCGGCGACCTGCGCATGTTCAAGACCGGGCTCGACACCATCAAGAGCACGGCGACGGTCGACAAGGTCGTGGAACGCTATGTGGCGGCCCAGTACGAGCTGTCGATCTCGAAGGACGCCCCCGCCCTGCGCGAGGCGCGCTACTTCGCCAAGAACATCGGCAAGGTCACGAATGTCTACGAGATCCTGGGCGACAACGTCCTGCGCAAGGTGGTGACGGCGACGCTCGGCCTGCCCGAGCAGATCGCCATCCAGCCCATCGAGACCCAGGCCGAACTCATCAAGCGCCGCCTCGACCTCAAGCAGTTCCAGACCGCCGCAGCCGGTGCCGCCGCGGCCGCCGACCTGCGCACGAACGCCCAGGCCGACGTGACCGCGATCGAGGGGGCGAGCCGCGCCATCACCGCCGCCGCCGGGCAGACCGCCGAAATGGCCACCCGGATCCGCACCACGCTGGCGCGATACGACGCGCTGCCGGCGCTCCAGGATCCTGCCGGAGCGAACGCGCCGACCATCGCCGTCCATGCGGCCGCGGTGCCGGCGCTGGTCCGGATCGAGGGCGTCGCGGCGACCGCAGAGACCGCGCTGGGACGCGTCGCCGACGATCTCAACCGGCTGTCGACGCTGCGGCGGCTCGCTGCCGACCCCGTCAACGCGGCGAGTTTCGCCGCCTACAAGACCGAGTTCGCGACCCTGGCCGACAGGATCCGACAGGAGATCGGGACCGGCGCCGACTACCGGTCCGAAGGCCAGGACTACAACCTGCTGGACGGCTCGCTGGACGGCAACCTCGTCGCGACGGTCAACGTGGCCGGCGCGAGCGCGACGCTGCGACGGCAGGATCTTTCGGGCTTCGTCGCCGAGATCGACGCGGCGGCGGCCGCCTTCGCCGCCGCGAACGGCGCCGGCGATGCCGCGCTGATCGCAGCCGCCGGTGCCGCGATCTCGCGCGGCGGGCCGATGCTCGGGACGGCGCGGGACGCGCTGATCGCCGACCGGACGGCGATCCAGACCCGCATCGATTCGGTCCCCGACTTCCTCGCCGCGATGGACACCGGCGCGTTGCGGCGCGCCAGCGTCAGCATCACCGACTCCGACACCCGCCTGCGCGACATCGCGGCGAAGCTGACCGAGCTGCGCGGCATCGCCAACCAGTCGATCGGACGCATCGACGGCGCGGATCGCAGCGACCTGGTCGCCCAGGCGCAGACCGTCATGGACGCGATCGACGCCCTCGTCGCGACGCCGGGGGCCGACGCCGACGATCTGCTCGGCGCCGACGGCGTGGACTACGCGCTGACCGCGGGGCGCAACGTCACCCTGCGCGGCCGCGACATCGCGGACAAGCTGGACGACGCGCTCGGCTCCGGCAACGTCCACAACGCGAACACGGCCCGCGACCTCGTCGCCGCGATCGACGCCGTCGCGATTCCCGGCATCCAGCGTGCGCGCGACGACCTCAGGAGCGACCGCAAGGTGATCAACCTCGCGAGCCACGTGCTCGACGCGCGCGGCAAGGTCGACGAGCGGGCCCGCAGCCTCGTCAACGAGGTGCCCGGGATCGTCTCGCGCGCCGCGGTCGGGACGACGAACCTGCTGAACACGGCCCAGCGCCCCCTGATCTTGAAGCTCAAGAGCGCCGCCGCGACCCTGACCGTCGAACCGGAGCTCCGGTTCCGCCAGGACATGACCGCGAAGCTGACGGCCGCCGCCGGGCAGCTGCCCGCGAACCTGTCGGGCGCCGGCGGCGCCTTGGCGCTGCTCGGCGAGGCGGCCGCGATCGCCGACGCCTCGAACGCGCGCCTGAACGACATCCGTTCGCGGACCGATCGCCAGCTGCTCGATGCGCGCCGGCGTCTGCAGCAGGCGCCGCCGACGCCGACGGGCGACGCCGCGGCCCAGCCGACCGAGTTCACCAAGCGCTTCGTCCAGCGCTATCTGGGCCTCGCCGACATGAAGACCGCGGGCGCCGCCGGCGGCGGTCTCGCCAACGCGCCGGGCGGCGCCCTTCTCGCCCTGTTCGCCTGACGGCGGCGATCGGCGCGGCGATGGACGCGGTGCGCGCGTCCGTCGTAGGAATCCGGACCGTCGACCCCTCCCATCCGCCGAGGTCCGCAACGATGCCCGTCTCCTGCGTCGGACGCCCCCGATCCGAACTCGACACACCCGCCCTGATCGTCGACCTCGACGTGATGGAGAGGAACATCGCGACCATCGCCGGCGCCTGCCGCGCCGCGGGCGTCGCGTGGCGGCCGCACTTCAAGGGCATCAAGACCCCGGCCATCTCGCTCAAGGCGATCGCCGCCGGCGCCATCGGCATCACCTGCGCCAAGCTCGGCGAGGCCGAGATCGCCGCGGCGGCCGGGATCCGGGACATCCTGATCGCCAACCAGATCGTGACGCCGCGCAAGATCGCGCGCCTGGCCCAGCTGCGCCACGCGGCCGACGTGATGGTGGCGGTGGACGACGCGGGCAATGTCGGCGCGCTGGGGGCCGCCGCCTCGGCGGCCGGCGTCACCCTGCGCGTACTGATCGAGGTCGATATCGGCATGCACCGCGCCGGGGTCGCTCCCGGCGCGCCGGTCGCGGCGCTCGCGCGCCGCATCGCCGCCACCGGCGGGCTCGCCTTCGCCGGCGTCATGGGCTGGGAGGCACAGGCCGTCGGCATCGAGGACCAGGCCGAGAAGGAACGGGTCGTGCGCGTCGCGATCGGCGAATTGACGGCGAGCGCCAGGGCCTGCGCCGAGGCCGGCCTGCCCTGCGGCATCGTCAGCTGCGGCGGCACCGGCACGATCAAGTACACGATGCATCAGCCCGGCGTCACCGAGATCCAGGCCGGCGGCGGCATGCTGAGCGACATGCGCTACACGACCTCCATGCGCGCCGATCTGCCGCCGGCGCTGTCCATCCTCGCGAGCGTCACCAGCCGCCCGACCCCGACCCGGATCATCTGCGACGCCGGTCGCAAGACGATGTCGGCCGACGGGATCGATCCCAAGCCGCTGGGCCTGGGCGCGGTGACGAAGCTGAGCTTCTCGGCCGAGCACGCGACGATCGAGCTCGCGGAACCCGCCGAGCGACCGGCGATCGGCGACATGATCGAGTTCGTCGCCGGCTATGGCGACACGACCGTCCATCTTCACGACACGCTCTACGGCGTGCGCCGCGGCATCGTCGAGACCGAGTGGCAGGTCCTGGCGCGCGGCAAGCTCGCCTGACGCCGCGACCCGCCCGCCGCGATCAGATCAGGTCGACGGGCACCGCCGGCGCGTGGCGCGGCCGGGCCGCGTCAGGAAGGTCGCAGCGCAGGAACTGTCCGTGTCCTTTGCGGTCCTGCGGCGCGAAGTCGCGCACGACGAACGCCCCGCGCGACAGGACATGGACCGGCCAGCCCCTCACCTCGATGCCCTCGTAGGGCGTGTAGTCGACGTCGTGGTGCAGGTCGGCGTTGCGGATGGTGCGCACGCAGTCCGGATCCCACAGCGCCAGATCGGCGTCGGCACCGATCCCGATCGTGCCCTTGCGCCCGGTCAGGCCGTAGATCCGGGCGGGGTTCGTCGCGGTCAGCGCGACGAATTGCTGCAGCGACAGACGGCCCTTCGAGACGCCGTCGAAGAGCAGCGGCAGCCGCGTCTCGATGCCGGGAACGCCGTTCGGGATCTTCCAGAACGGCGCGTTCGGCCCGGCGACCATCTTGCCCTTCGGATCGTCGTACCGGTACGGGCTGTGGTCGGACGAGAAGACCTGGAAAACACCGGTCGCCAGCCCCTGCCAGATCGCGTCCTGGTTGGCGCGCTCGCGCGGCGGCGGCGAGCAGACGGCGGTGGCGCCGCGAAAGCCCGCCTGGGCGAGATCGTCCTCGGCCAGGAAGAGATATTGCGGGCAGGTCTCCGCGTAGACCCGCAGGCCCCGCGCCTGGGCGCGCCGGATCTCCTCCACCGCCTCGCGGCCCGACACATGCACCAGCAGCATCGGCACGTCGAGCAGCTCGGCCAGCGAGACGGCGCGATGCGTCGCCTCGCGCTCGACCGGCATCGGCCGCGACGCGCAGTGGAAGCGCGGCGCGGTCTTGCCGGCGGCCGCCAGCCGCGCCGTCAGCCAGGAGATGCAGTCGGCGTTCTCCGCATGGATCATGGTCATCGCGCCCTCGCGCCGCGCGAGCGCCAGCACGTCCAGGATCTGGCGATCGTTCAGCTTCAGGTCGTCGTAGGTCATGTAGACCTTGAACGACGTGTAGCCGTCGCGGATGAGGGCCGGGAGTTCCTGGCCGATCACCGCCGCCGTCGGGTCTGCGACGATCAGATGGATGGCGAAGTCGATCATCGCCTTGCCGTCTGCCCGCCGGCGATAGGCATCGGTCGTCTCGCGCAGGCTGTGGCCGGCGACCTGCATCGCGAAGGGCATGATGGTGGTCGTGCCGCCGCAGGCCGCCGCGCGCGTGCCGGTCTCGAAGTCGTCGGCCGTCATCGACCCGTCGGCGCCGGCCTGCTCGATATGCACATGGCTGTCGATGCCCCCGGGCAGGACGAGCAGCCCATCGGCCTCGATCATGTGACGGGCCGTCAGCCGGTCCGCGATGGCGGCGATCCGGCCGCCGCGGATGCCGATATCGGCGCGATAGGTGTCGGCCGCCGTCGCGATCGTCCCGCCGCGCACCACGAGATCGAATTCCATCCTGCCCCCTCGTCCTCGATGGCCAGGATCCGAGAGTACACCAGCTTGGCGCCGACCGGGGGAACGCCTCGCAAACCGGGCGCGGCCGGACGTCGTCGTCCGGCCGCGCCCTGGCGACGGTATCAGGCGCCGGTGATCGCCGACACGCCCAGGATCTTCGCCTCATGGGCATTGTCGAGAGCCCGGCAGGCCTCGCTGTCCTTCGCCGCCTGCACCCCGCCCTGGAGGCCGGTGATGGTGATTTCGATCGCGGCATCGGCCACGATCGCCTGGATCGGCGCGCCGCGCAGGAGGTCGGCGGCCACCGTGCCCGCGAGCATCGGCACGTCGATCGACTTGACGACCCCCGCGACGATGTCGGCGAAGCATTGCCCCTGCGGCTTGCCGTTGGTGAGGCTGCCATCCGCCGTCCCGCTGGCGGCGCTGGCGGCGTTGGCGGCGTTGTCGGCCAGGGTCGCCGCCGATTGTGCCGCGGCGAAGGCCTCGTAGCCCAGATCCGGGGCGAACAGCGGCCCTTCGTGGGACCCGCCATGGGCCCCGAAACCGCCATCGCTGGGCGCGCGCCGGGCACGTGAAGTCGCGACATGTGAAAGCATCGATCGCCTCCCTTGGTTGCGCGCGCAGCCTAGCCGCGGCCCAGCCGAGCCACCGAGCGGGCATCGGGCGTCGCCCGTCCGCATTACGCCGCCGCAGCGCCGGCGCCGCGGCGCGCCAGCGCCTCGCGCAGGCCTTCGCCCAGCAACGCCACCCCCAGCACGGTCGCGAACAGCGCCAGGCCCGGCGCCAGCGCGACATGGGGCGCGACGCGAAGCACGCTGCGGCCTTCCGCGATCATCGCCCCCCAGCTGGCCCGGTTGGGGTCGGAGAGGCCGAGGAAGGCCAGCGCCGATTCCGACAGGATCGCCCCGGCGACGACGACCGCCGCCAGGGCGACCGGCGGCGCCAGGGCGTTGGGCAGGACGACCAGAAAGGCGATCGCGAGCGGCGGCCGTCCGAACAGCCGCGACGCCTCGACGAAGGCGCGGCTGCGCAGGCTCATCACCTCGGCGCGCACCATTCGCGCCGTGGCCGTCCAGCTGCCGGCCGCCAGCGCCAGCACGACGCCGCCGGGCGACGGGCCGAGGACGCTGACGATCGCCATCGCGACCAGGAAGGACGGCACGGTCTGGACCGCGTCGGCGACCCGCATCAGCACCTCGTCGGCCGCACCGCCGAGATAACCGGCGACGGCACCGCAGGCGGCCCCCACGCACAGCGCCATCGCCGCGACGGCGAGGCCGGTCAGCAGGCTGGTGCGCGCGCCATGCAGCATTCCGGCGGCGATGCTGCGCCCCAGCCGGTCGGTCCCCAGCGGCAGCGCCGGATCGACGAAGGGACGCAGCAGCGGCCGGCCCGCCATCGCCAGCGGATCGCCCGGCGCCAGCAGCGGGGCGGCCAACGCCAGCGCCGCGACCAGCCCGAGCAGCAGCGCGCCGGCGAGACCCTGCGGATGGGCCAGCGTCGCACGCAGCGGACCGTCACCCATCCGCGTCCCCGATCCGTGGATCGAGCCGCACCAGCGCCAGATCCACGAGCAGGTTGGCGACCAGCACCACCGCGGTCGCGGTCAGCAGCACGCCGACGAGCAGCAGCGGATCGCGGCCGGTCACCGCCTCGAAGGCGAGCCGGCCCATGCCGGGGACGGCGAAGACGGTCTCGATCACGACGCTGCCCCCGACCAGCGTCCCCATATGCTGGCCGAAGAGCACGACGACGGGGATCAGGGCCGGCCGAGCCACCGCGCGCCAGACGACCGCGCGCCGGCGCAGACCGCGGGCATGCGCGGCGCGCACGTGGTCGGCGTTCCAGGCCTCCGCCATGCCCGCGCGAAGCGTGCGCATGAACATGGCGACATAGCCGATGCCCAGGGCCAGCGCCGGCAGGACGAGATGGCGCATCACGTCGAGGACGGCGCCGCCCGGCGGCGCGCCGCCGATCGTGCGGATACCGCCGACCGGCAGCCAGCCGAGATGCACCACGAAGACCAGGACCAGCATCAGCGCCAGCCAGAAATTCGGCAGGGCGAGCAGCGCCAGCGCGCCGGTCGACAACGCGACGTCACGCAGGCTGCCCGGCCGCGCCCCGGCCAGCAGCCCGAGCACGATGCCGAGCCCGGCCGACACCAGGGCCGTCGCGGCCATCAGCATCAGGGTGTTCGGCAGCCGGTCGGCCAGCACCGCCGCGACCGGCCGGTCGAACAGCACGGAATGCCCCAGATCGAGCCGCGCCAGATTGGCGAGGAAGCGCGCGAGCCGTTCAGGCCAGGCCGCGGCGAGGCCGAAGCGCTCGCGCAGCGCCGCGGCCAGCCCGTCGTCGCCGCCGGTCTGGGCCAGATAGGCGTCGACCGCGTCGCCGGGCGCCGCCGACAGCAGCGCGAAGGCGGCCAGCGCGACGATCAGAAGCGTCGGCAGCGCCGCGAGGCCGCGGCCCAGGATCAGCCGCGCCGCGCGCCGCACGCCTCAGGCATCCAGCCAGACATCCGCCCAGTGCGACGTCGCCCAGCGGGGATTGTCGGCGACGTTGCGCACGCTGCGGCGGGCCACGGTGACGAAGGTGAACTCCGCGACGTGGATCAGCGGCAGCTGCTCGGCCGCCAGCCGCTGGAAGTCCCGGTATCGCGCCGTGCGGGTCGCCGCGTCGACGCTGCGCGCGGCGTCGCGGATCGTCGCGTTCATCGTCGCGTCGTCGTAGCCGTACTGGTTGGAGAACGGGACGCCGGACGGCAGGCCGCCCTGGTAGAGGATGGTGGTCGAGATCGCCGGATCGTTGCGATAGACCGGCGAACCGATCGCGAGGTCGAAGTCGTGGGTCGTGTAGACGGCCCGCGTATGCGCCGCCGTGTCGTTCGCGACGACCTGGGCGTCGATGCCGATCGCGCGCAGCGCCTGGCGCAGATAGTCCCCCATCTGGCGCGTCTGCTCGAACCAGGGCGCGGGAAGCAGCCGCAGCCGGAAGCGCACCCCGTCGCCGCCGCGCCGGTAGCCGGCCTCGTCGAGCAGCGCGTTGGCGCGCGCGACGTCGAATCGCGGCGGGGGGACCGAGGGGTCGTGGAACTGGGTGTCGAATTGCGGGATCGGCCCGTTCGATTCCCTGGCGTAGCCGAGGAAGATGGTCTCGATGACGAAGCGCCGGTCGATCGCATGCGCGATCGCCCGCCGCACCCGCGCATCCGCCAGTTCGCGGCGCCGGTGGTTGATCTCGACCGTGAGCTGGTAGGTGATGCCCTCGTAGCCGCCGGGAATGACCGCGATCCCCGGGACCGCGCCGATGCGCGCCAGATCGGTGAGCGGCACCGCCGAGAAGGCGCTGAGCTGGATCTGGTTCGACTCCAGCGCGGCGGCGATCGCGTTGCGGTCCGGCAGCACGCGATAGACGATGGCGTCGAGGAACGGCCGCTGCGCGTCGCGGAAGGCCGGGTTGCGCTCCAGCCGGTAGAATTCGCCGGGCCGGTGCTCGGCGAAGCGGAACGGCCCGGTCCCGACCAGCCGCGCGTTGGCGGGGTTGGTGGCGATGTCGGTGCCCGCATAGAGATGGCGGGGCAGGACCGACGTGATCGCCGGCAGGGCGTTGCGGATCAGCTGGAACGGCGTCGGCTGGGCGAAGCGGAAGATCGCGGTCGCGGGATCCGGCGTCTCGACCGCCTCGAGATCGGCGAACACGACGCGCCCCAGGTTCTGCAGCTTCCGCCAGACCTCGATCGCCGAGAACGCGACATCGGCCGAGCTGAAAGGCTGGCCGTCGTGCCAGGCCACGCCTTCGCGCAGCTTGAAGGTCGCGCTGCGCCCGTCGGGCGAACCCTGCCAGGACGTCGCCAGGCGCGGCACCAGCCCGTCGCCGCCATAGCTCATCTCCGCCAGCGGCTCGATCACCTTGCTGGCGACGAAGAACACGCCGTTCGACGCGACGATCGCCGGGTTGAGGTTGCGCGGCTCGCCGTCCGCCGCCACGACAAGCGTGCCGCCGCGACGCGGCGTCGCCGCCCCCTGCGCCGCCGCCGGCGCGAAGCCGCGGGACACGGCCCAGGCGCCCCCCGCGGCGGCGGCCGCCCCGATCGCCGTCCGTCGTCCGATCCTGCGCATCGCCTGTCTCCCTGCCGGTCCGGGCAGCTCAGCGCCGCCGGCCGGGCTTCGCCGCGGCTGCGCCGGCCGGCACGTAGTCGCTGCCCAGATGGAACAGGCAGTCCCCGCGCTCGGTCCGGCCGGGAACGCGCATGCACAGCACGAGCCCGTCATGCGCGAAATGCGCGACCGACGGCTTGCGCCACGGCGTGTCGTGGAAATGGATCAGCGCCGCCGGCTGTCCCTTCCGCACCTCGTCGCCGAGTTCGGCCAGCGGCTCGAAGACGCCGCCGTCGGGCGCGTAGACGAAATAATCGTCGCCGCCGATCTCCAGCATCCGCACCGGCGGCGGCGGTTCGACCGCGCCCTTGTAGACGCCGACATGGGCGAGCAGCCGAAGGATCCCCTGCTCGGCGATCCGCAGGATCGACGGCGTCACCTTGCCGGTGCCGCCCAGTTCGGTGCCCATCGTCTCGACCCCCTTGCGCGAGGCGCCGGCGCCCAGCGTCCGGTCCTCGCCCTGGGTCTGCTGCGGCTTGGAGGAGAAGCACGCGTAGGGCGCGCCGAAGACCCGCAGCCGCTCCAGGGCGCGCGCGAAGCGCTCGGGATCGGGATCGCGGGCGCACAGCGCCGAAGGCAGATACATCAGCGAACTGCCGCCGGAATGGAAATCGAAGGCGTATTGGCAGCCGGGCAGGATCACGTGCTCGACGTAATAGGCGATCTGCTGCGTGATCGTGCCGTCGGGATTGCCCGGAAAGCAGCGGTTGAGGTTCCCGTCGTCGATCGGCGAGGTGCGCGTTCCGGCGTCGGCGGCGGGGAAATTGAGCGACGAGGCGATGATCACCTGTCCCTGGATGTCCTTGGGCGACAGCGCGCGGATCAGCTTGCCCAGCGCCACCTGGCCTTCCCATTCGTCGCCATGGTTGCCGGCGCTGAGGAAGACCTTCGGTCCCTTGCCGTTCTTGATCGAGACGATCGGGATCGGCAGCCAGCCATAAGCGGATCGATGCACGGAATGCGGCACGCGCACGAAGCCCATATGCTTGCCGGACTTCTCGAAATCGATCGTCGCGCTGAGGCGGCTCGGCTTGCTGGCGGTCATGGTCCCTCCCTGTCCCCGTCGCGATGCACACTGCCGCAGCCGCGCGCCCCCCGTCGAGACCAAATCCTGCCGGACCGGTCTGCCGCGGAACGCGTCCGGAATCGGGGCCGCCCCCGGACGGGGCCAGACCTTCCTGGCAGAGGGCTGCAGCCGCGACGACGCGACGCGAAAGGAGTCGACGCGCGGCGGCGCAAGCCGCTAGCGTGCCCCATTCGGCGGCGATCGCCGTGGCCGAGACGGTCCGGACGCGCCGCGAAGAAGAGGGAGTGGATCCGATGGGTTCGAAGATTTCGACGGGGGTGCGCGCGACCCTGCTCGCGGGCATCGCCTTGATGGTCGCGGACGCGGCCGCAGCTCAGGCCTTCCAATGCGGCCGGCGCGGCGGCAATCTCGTCTTCGCCCAGGAGGCGAAGGCCAACAGCCTCGATCAGCACGTGTCGTCGACGATCTCGACGCGCAACATCGCGATGAACGTCTATGAATCGCTGATGACCCGCGACGAGAACATGGCACCGATGCCAGAGCTCGCCGCCGAGGTGATCGAAAGCCCCGACAAGCTCGTCTATACCTTCAAGCTGCGCCAGGGCATCAAGTTCCACAACGGCAAGACGATGACGTCGGCCGACGTCGTCGCGTCCTTCAACCGCTACATGCGGGTGGGCAACGACCGCGGCATGTTCTCGATCGTCGAGAAATACGAGGCCCCGGACGCCAGCACCTTCGTGATGCGGCTCAAGCGGCCGCAGCCGACCTTCCTCGAGAACCTGAGCTCGTTCAGCGTTCCCGTGGTCATCCATCCCGCCGAGTTCGAGGCCGCGCCGGCGCTGCAGCTGCCCGCGATCGGCACCGGCCCGTGGCAGGTCGCGGAATTCGTCGCCGACAGCCATGCGCGGCTGCGTCGCTACGACGGCTACCAGCCCGACACGCGCTACACCACGACCGACGGCTTCGGCGGCTACAAGGTCGCCTGCCTCGACAGCGTCGACATCCGCTTCATCACCGAGCCCGGCGCACGCGTCGCCGGCCTGGAGACCGGCGAGTTCCAGATCGTCGAGGACGTGCCCGCGAAGTCGCAGCCGCGGCTCAAGACCAACCGCAACGTCTCTCTGCTCTCGCTCAAGAATTTCTGGATCCAGATCGCGCTGACGAACACCCAGTCGCCGCCGATGAACAACCTGAATTTCCGCAAGGCGATCCAGGCGGTCCTCGACATGGACGACATCATGGAGGCGGCGACCGACGGCGCGTACAGCCTCAACGTCGGGTTCCAGTACCCCGGCCAGGCCTATTACACGGACGTCGGCAAGGAGACCTACAACCAGAAGGACACGGCCAAGGCGCGGCAGTTCCTGGCGCAGTCCGGCTATCGCGGCGAAAAGGTCATCCTGCTCACCAACCGCGACTACCCGAACATGTTCATGGCCGCGACGATGATGGCCGAGCAGATGAAGTCGATCGGCATCAACGCCGAACTGCTCGTCATCGACTGGCCCGCTTCGGTCAACATGTACCGCACGCAGGACGACGGCTGGCACCTGTTCTTCACCGGCTGGGGCACCAACGCCTCGCTCGGCGGCGCGGCGGCCCTGCGCTTCTTCATGCCGCCCCTCAGCGAGGCCTACAACCCCAAGACCGGCGAGGAGGACAAGGAGTTCCTCGAGGCGTTCGCCGCCATCGAGAACAGCCCGACCCTCGACGCCCGCAAGGCGGCCTTCGCCCGCGCGCAGAAGCGCGCGCTGGAAAACGCCATGGTCTATCCCTTCGGCTCGCTGACCAAGGTCCAGGCCGTGCGCAGCAACGTGGAAGGCTTCAAGCCGTTCCGCATTCCGCGCATGTCCAACGTCTGGATCCGCGGCTGATCCAGGAAACGGCGCCGGCCCGCATGCGGGCCGGCGCCGGTCCATCCCGAGCGCCGCGCCGCAGTCCATGGGACGCTACATCGTCCGCCGCCTGATCCAGGCGGTCCCGATCCTGCTGATCGTCAGCCTGATCTCGTTCGGCATCATGAAGCTGGTGCCAGGGGATCCGGCGATCGTCATCGGCGGCCCCAGCGCCTCGGCCGCCGAGATCGAGGCGATCCGCCAGAATCTCGGACTCGACCGTCCGTTCCATGTCCAGCTCGGCGTCTTCTACCTGAACCTGCTGCAGGGGGATCTCGGCCGCTCGCTGCTGCTGGGCAAGCCGGTGCTCGAGGCGGTGTTCGAGCGCGCGCCGATCACCATCTCGATTTCGATCTACTCGCTGATCCTGACGGTCGTTCTCGGGATCGCGATCGGCGTCATCGCGGCGCTGCGGCAGAACACCTGGATCGACCAGGTCGCGACCACGTTCGCGCTGATCGGCGTCTCGCTGCCGAATTTCTGGCTCGGACTGGTGATGATCGTCCTCTTTTCCGTCCATCTCGGCTGGCTGCCGACCAACGGCTATGTCGAGTTCTCGGACGACCCGTGGCGCTGGTTCCGGCACGCGACCATGCCGGCGCTGGCGCTCGCCATGCTGCAGATCGGCCTGCTCGCCCGCATCACGCGCTCGACGATGCTGGAGACGCTGCGCCAGGACTATATCCGCACCGCGCGCGCGAAAGGCCTCCCCGAATGGAAGGTCGTCGCCAAGCACGCGATGGCCAACGTCATGATCCCCGTGGTCACCGTCATCGGCATCATCCTGTCGGTGCTGATCTCGGGCTCGGTGGTGATCGAGTCGGTGTTCTCCGTCCACGGCATCGGTTCGCTGCTGGGGAACGCCATCCTGCGGCGCGACTACACCATGATCCAGGGCGGGCTGCTGTTCGTCGCGGCGGCGCTGATGGTGCTCAACATCCTGGTCGACATCCTCTACGCCTGGTTCGATCCTCGGGTGCGCTACGATGCCGGCAAGTGACGCTGCGCTCGGCGCCGAGGACGCCGTCGTCAAGCCCCGCCGCCAGCCCTTCTGGCGCAGCTCCACCTTTCGCCGGCTGATCCGGCACC
>JBIKLI010000095.1:0-13172 GCA_044359885.1 Alphaproteobacteria bacterium
CGGCCAGGGCTATCTCTTCGGCGAGCCGCGCCAGGCAAAGACGGCGGCCTGAGCGCGCGGCCGGCACCGGTCGCCGCGCTGGCGCGGCGACGGCGGGCGTGGCATCTAGCGGGACGTCATGACCGCAAAATCCGCCGGCCATCCGCCGCAGATCCTGCCCGGCCTCGCCCCGATCGCAGACCGCTACGACGCCTTCGTGCTCGATCTCTGGGGCTGCGTCCATGACGGGATCCGTCCGTATCCGGGCGTTCCCGAAGCCCTGGCGGCGATGCGCGCGGCCGGCAAGCGGGTGCTGATGCTCTCGAACGTGCCGCGTCGCGTCGCGCCGGTTCACGAGATGCTGGCCGGAATGGGGATCGGCCCGGATCGCTACGACGTCGTCCTCAGCTCGGGCGAATCGGCATGGCGTGCCCTGAAGCTGCGGCCGGACGCCGCCCATGCCGCGCTCGGCCGGGTCGGATACCATCTCGGCCCGGCGCGCGACGTGACGATCTTCGACGACGGTGCGGCGATCCGGGCGAGCGTCCTGTCGGCCGCCGATTTCCTGCTCTGCACCGGCCCGCAGACCGATCTGGCGCCGCTCGAGGCGCACGAGGACCTGCTCGCCGCTTCCCTGGCGCGCGGCCTGCCCATGCTCTGCGCCAATCCCGATCTCTGGGTGATGCGCGGCGACCAGCGTCTGATCTGCGCCGGGCTGATCGCCGCGCGCTACCGGGCGCTGGGCGGCAGGGTGCTCTACCATGGCAAGCCGCATCGTGCGGTTTACGACGCCGCGCTCGAGCTGCTCGGGCGCCCGGCCCGTGGACGGGTACTCTGTGTCGGCGACGGGCTGCTGACGGACATCGCCGGCGCCGTCGCCGCCGGTCTCGATTGCGCGCTGATCCCCGGTGGGGTGCATGGCGAGGCCCATGGCATGGCCATGGGCGCGCCGCCCGATCCGGTCCGGCTCGACGCGATGCTGGACGGCCACGCGGCCCGGCCGACCTACGCCATCCCCAGCCTGCGCTGGTGACCCGGCCCGCGGCCGGGCGATATCCTGCGTCGGGGCCGCGTTTGGGGCTAAACTCGGCCGGTCAGACCGGAGACGGAAGCCATGTCCTTTCCCGCCAAGTCCCTCGCCGACTGGGAGGCGCTCGCGCGCGCCGAGCTCAAGGGCGCCGCGCCCGACAGCCTGGCGTGGAACACGCCCGAGGGCATCCGCGTCAAGCCGCTCTACACCGCCGCCGATCTCGAGGGCCTCGGGCATCTCGACGCCATGCCCGGCTTCGCGCCCTTCCTGCGCGGTCCGCGCGCGACGATGTACGCCAACCGGCCCTGGACCATCCGCCAGTATGCCGGCTTCTCGACGGCGGAGGAGTCCAACCGGTTCTACAAGGAGGGCCTGCGCGCCGGCCAGATGGGGCTGTCGGTGGCCTTCGACCTCGCCACCCATCGCGGCTACGACAGCGACCATCCGCATGTCGTCGGCGATGTCGGCAAGGCGGGCGTCGCCATCGATTCGGTCGAGGACATGAAGATCCTGTTCGACGGGATCCCGCTCGACCGCATGAGCGTGTCGATGACGATGAACGGCGCGGTGCTGCCGGTGCTGGCGGGGTTCATCGTCGCCGCCGAGGAGCAGGGCGTCGACCGCGCGCGGCTCTCGGGGACGATCCAGAACGACATCCTCAAGGAGTTCATGGTCCGCAACACCTACATCTACCCGCCGGCGCCATCGATGCGGATCGTCGCGGACATCATCGCCTTCACCGCGCGCGAGATGCCGAAATTCAATTCGATCTCGATCAGCGGCTACCACATGCAGGAGGCGGGGGCGACCTCGGTCCAGGAACTCGCCTTCACCCTCGCCGACGGACTCGAATACGTGCGCGCGGCGCAGGCGCGCGGCCTCGACATCGACGCGTTCGCCCCGCGGCTCAGCTTCTTCTTCGCCATCGGCATGAACTTCTTCATGGAGATCGCCAAGCTGCGCGCGGCGCGCCTGCTCTGGGCGCGGCTCATGCGGCCTTTCGGACCGAAGAAGGCGGAGAGCCTGGCGCTGCGCACCCACTGCCAGACCTCGGGCGTGTCGCTGACCGAGCAGGATCCCTACAACAACGTCGTGCGCACCACGATCGAGGCGATGGCCGCGGTGCTGGGCGGCACCCAGTCGCTGCACACCAACTCCTTCGACGAGGCGCTGGCGCTGCCGACCCCCTTCTCGGCGCGCATCGCCCGCAACACCCAGCTGATCATCGCCGAGGAGACGGGCATCCCGCGCGTCGTCGACCCGCTCGGCGGCAGCTACTATGTCGAGCATCTGACCGCATCGCTCGCGGCCGAGGCCATGAAGCTGATCGACGAGGTCGAGGCCATGGGCGGGATGACCCGCGCGGTCGAGACGGGCATGCCGAAGCTGCGGATCGAGGAGGCGGCGGCGCGCCGTCAGGCGCGCGTCGACCGCGGCGAGGACACGATCGTCGGCGTCAACAAGTACCGGCCCGAGCAGCCGACCCCGGTCGAGATCCGCGACATCGACAATTCCGCGGTGCGCGAGGCCCAGGTGGCGCGCCTGGCCCGCCTACGCGCCGGCCGCGACCAGCACGGCTGCGCGGCGGCGCTCGACGCGCTGACCGCCGCCGCGGCCAGCGGCGAGGGCAATCTGCTGGCGCTCGCGGTCGAGGCCAGCCGCCGCCGGGCCACGGTCGGCGAGATCTCCGACGCACTGGAGAAGGTCTTCACCCGCCATCGCGCCACCATCCGCTCGGTGACCGGCGTCTACGGCGCCGCCTATGCCGGCGACGCGGGCTTCGCGCGGATCCGCGCCGAGATCGAGCGCTTCGCCGCCGAGGAGGGACGGCGGCCGCGCATGCTGGTGGTCAAGCTGGGCCAGGACGGCCATGACCGCGGCGCCAAGATCATCGCCACCGCCTTCGCCGACATCGGCTTCGACGTCGATGTCGGTCCGCTCTTCCAGACCCCGGCGGAGGCCGCGCGCCAGGCGATCGAGAACGACGTCCATGTGGTCGGCGTCTCGTCGCAGGCCGCCGGCCACAAGACCCTGGTGCCGCAGCTGATCGACGCGCTCGGCGCGCAGGGGGCCGGCGATATCCTCGTCGTCTGCGGCGGCGTCATACCGCCCCAGGACTACGCGGCGCTGACCGCGGCGGGGGTGGCCGCGATCTATGGTCCGGGGACGAACATACCGGCCGCCGCGGACGAGATCCTCGGTCTGATCCGCCGGCGCAAGCGCGCCGCCTGACCCGCCGCGCGAGGGAGGAACGACATGGCCAGCCCGGACAGCGACAAGCTCGTCGTGCTCAAGGCGCCCGGTGCCGCCAGGCGCGCGCCCTCGTCCGAGGCCGAGCCCGCGGGCGACGCGCCGCCACGCCTGCCCGGCACCCGGCCCGCCGATTGGCTGGGGCTCGGCGCCGCCGCGGTGACCTTCGCGTGGCTTGCGCTGGCGCTGCGCTATTTCTACGCCGAACTCGGCTGGGCCGCCTTCGACGGTCTGCTGCTGCACGAGAAGGCGCAGCTCGTCGTCGGCGTCGCGACGCCGGTGGCGGCCCTGTGGCTGGCGGTCGCCTATGCGGCGCGCGGCCGCGAGATGCGCGACGTGGCGCGCGACCTGCGCCGCGAGCTGGCGGCGCTCAACGCCGACACCGCCGGGCTGGACGGGCGCGCGACGACCCTGGCCGGGGCGCTCCGGGACCAGGCGCGACTTTTCGCGGAGGCTGCCGACAAGGCGGCGGGGCGCCTCGACGACAGCCGTCAGGCGCTGAGCCGCAATGTCGGCGAGCTGTCGACGTCCTCGGACCTGGCCTCGACGCGCCTGGCGCAGGTCATGTCCACCCTGCGCCGCCACGCCGATCAGCTCGAACGCAGCCTGGTGCAGCTGTCGGCGCGCGCCAGCGAGGTCGAGGCCTCCCTCGCCGCGCAGGCCGGCGTTCTTGCCAGCGCGTCGGACAAGGCCGACCAGCGCGGGCGCGAGATCTCCGGCGCGCTCGCGCGACAGCTCGAGGAACTGGCGACGGTCAACGAGCGCTCCGTCGCCTTCGCGGGCACGATCCGCGACGCCCTTGCCGCGACCGGCCGCGACCTCGCCCTCGCGACCGAACGCTCGGGCCTGCGCGTCGACGAGATCCGCAGCGTCCTCAACACCGAGGTCGAACGAGCCCTCGACGCCGCCGAGCGCGCGGCGCAGCGGTCGCGCGAGGTGGGCGAGACGCTGCGCCGCGAGGCGGGCCAGTTCGGCGCCGCCGTCGAGATCCTCAACGAGCGCGCCGACGGGGCCGCGCGGACGCTGGCTCGCGGCGCTGACCAGATCCTCAAGGCGAACGACCAGCTGCGCGACGGCAGCGCGGTGGCCAGCGCCGGCTTCGCGCGCGACATCGCGACGCTGGCCGAGGCCGCCGGCGAGACCCAGGCCCGGCTGGAGCGGATCGGCGCCGAGTTGCAGGCGCGCGCGGCCGATCTCGTCGCCATCGGTGTCCGCAGCGGCGAGGCGGTGCAGGCGGCCGACGCCGGCGCCGCCGCTCTCGGCGGCACGCTGGGGGATCTCTCGGCGCGTGCCGAGGGCGCCGCCGAGACCATGCGCCGGCAGGGCGCCGAGCTGGGGGCGATCGCCGACCAGACGGCGGTGCGGGTGCGCGCGGCGGGCGAGACGCTGCGCCTGGAGACGCGCAAATTCGCCGACACCGCCTCCGCCAGCGTCGCCCGGATCGAGGAATTCTCCGGATCCTTCGACAGCCGCGCCGCGGCGCTGGTGGCATCGACCGGCCGCGCCATCGAGGCCGGCGCGGCGCAGCTCGCCCGGTTCGGCGAAGGCAGCGAGGAGCTGACGGCGCGGCTGCTCGGCAACGCCGGTCGGCTCGCCGAGATGGCCGCGCTTCTGTCCCGCCGCGGCGCCGAGGCGGGCGAGACGCTGCAGGTCCAGGGAGCCGGGCTCGCCGGTCTTGCGGAGCGGATCGCGGCGCTGACCGAGGACAGCGGGCGCGCATCCGCCACGCGGCTGGGCGCCACCGAGGAGTGGCTGGTACGCGTCCGGCAGCTGGGCGAGGGCGTCGAGACCACGACACGCGCGCTGTCCGGCGCGCTGGAGACGGCCGGCACGCGGGCGGCGTCGGCCGGGCTTGCGCTGCGCGGCGAGGCCGAGGCGCTGGCCGCGGGCGCTGCGCGCGCGGTCGACGCGATGCGCGAGGCCCGCGCCGGATTGCGCGACGAGATCGGCGGCCTGTCGGCGGATGCCGACCGGCTGCGCGCGCGCGCCGAGGCTGCCGCCGGCGAGAGCATGCATGCGATCGGCGCGGCGCTGGCGCGGACGACCGAAGCGCTGGCCGCGCTCGGCGCGCAGGAATCGGAGCTGGGCGCGCGGCTCGCGGCGCTGGAAACCGCCGGGCGCGATGCGCGCGTGGCGCTCGCCGCCGCCGGCGCCGACGCGGCGCGCGGCGCCGGGGACCTGGGCGCTGCGGCCGACGCGGCCGCGCGGCGTCTGGAGGACCTTGCCGGCCAGGCGACGACGCGGGCGCAGGAGATCGAGGCGAAGGGGGCGGTCGCGCGGCGCGAACTGGAGGAAACGGCCGCCGCGCTGCATGCGCGGGCCGGGGAGCTTTCCGCGGCGGCCGAGACCGCGCGCGTGGCGACCGGCGCGGCGAGCGAGGCGCTCGGCGGCGATCTCGCGCGCTTCGAGGCCGTGCTGGCCGATGCCGCGCGCCGCGCGGACGACCTGGCCGCGGCGCTGACGGCCCGGTCAGGGGACGTGGCGGCCGCGTCGGAGCAGGCCAGCGCGAGGTTGCGCGGCGTCACCGATCTCATGCGCGAAGCGGCCGCGTCCGCCGGCACGGCGGCCGAGGGGCTGGCCGCCGGTGCCGACACCGCCGGTGCCGCGCTGGCGCGCCGCATGGAAGAGCTCGACGCCGCCGCGGACGCGGCGACGGCGCGGATCGACGCGGCCGGTGGCGGGCTGGAGCGCCATGTCGAGACCCTGCGCGACGCGGCGTCGCGAGCGGCGGAGGCGATGGACCGCGCCGGCCTGACACTGGAGGCGCGCGGCGGGGCGATCGGCGACGTGGCCGATTCCGCGCTGGCGCGGATCGAGGCCGCCGGCGCCGCGCTGCGCGCGCGCGGCGAGGATGTGGCCGCGACGTCCGAGGCCGCCGGTCGCCGGCTGGGCGACACGGTATCGACGCTGGGCGCGGCATCGGAGCGGCTGACCGCCGCGGCCGACGAGGCGCAGGGCCGGGTGCTCGCGGTCGAGGGCGCGCTGGGCGATCAGGCCCAGCGGTTGCGGGCGGCGGTCGAGCTCGCCGGGCGGCTTGCGGCCGACGCGGCGGAGACGCTGCGCGCGCGCGCCGCCGATTTCGAGACCCAGACGGCCGACGCCGCGACGCGGATGGAGGCGGCGGGTCTCGCGCACCGGGAGGGCATGCGCGCGACCACCGACGCCGCGGTCGCGGCGCTCGCCGATCTCGACGCCGTCTGCCGCACCCTGGAGGCGCGGGCGGCTTCGCTTGACGATGCGATGGCGCGGGCGGTCGAGGCCGGCGAAGACGTCGCTGCGCGCGGGGCGCGGATCGAGGACGCCGCCGATCGCTCGGCCCAGCGCATCGCGGCGATCGGAGCCCAGCTGGCCGCGCATGCGGCCCTGCTGGCCGATGCCTCGGCGCGCGGCGACGACGTGATGGCGGCGGCGGCGGAGAAGCTGCGTGTCCATGGCGAGTCGCTGGTCGCCGCGGCCGAGGCGGCGCGACGCGCCGCCGACGATCTGACGGCCACCGAACTCGATCGCCGCCGCGGCGGCTTTCTCAAATCCTCGCGCGCGGTGGTCGACGGGCTGAACGGGCTTGCGATCGACCTGTCGCGCAGCCTGTCGCCGACCCTGCCGGAGAAGCTGATGTCCGCCTTCGTGGCGGGCGACCGCGGCGTCTTCGTGCGCCGCGTGCTGAGCATGGATCTGGGCGGCGACGCGCCGCTGCTGCGCGCGAAGTACCGCGACGATCCCGTCTTCCGGGGCCATGTCGACGCCTATGTCCGGCAATTCGAGTCGCTGCGCGCGGCGTCGGTCGCGGCCGATCCGGATGCCATCCTGACCGCGGCCTTCCTGACCTCCGACATCGGCAAGCTCTACATGTTCCTCGCCGCGGCGATCGAGCGTCCCGATGCGGCCGGCCTGCCGCCGCCAGGGGCCTGAAGATGTCCGGCGACGCGCCGGTCGTGCGTCCCTCCGCCGACGCCGACATCGCCCAGATCGCGCGCATCTACGGCCACCATGTCCGCGAGGGGCTGGCGTCCTTCGAACTGGAGCCGCCGACGGCCGAGGAGATGGCGCGCCGGCGCGCCGAGATCCTTGCCCAGGGTCATCCCTATCTCGTCGCCGCCCGCGGCGACGCCGTCGTCGGCTACGCCTATTGCAGCCGGTACCGGCCACGTCCCGGCTATCGCTTCGCGGTCGAGGATTCGATCTATGTCGACCCTGGGCATCTGCGCATGGGGATCGGGGCGCGACTGCTGGGACCGCTCGTCGAGGCGGCGACGGCCGGCGGCGCGCGGCAGATGATCGCGGTGATCGGCGACAGCGCCAACCATGCGTCGATCGGCCTCCACGCCCGTTTCGGCTTCCGGGTGGTCGGCACGATCGAGGCGGTCGGCTTCAAGCTCGGCCGCTGGGTCGATTCGGTGCTGATGCAGCGCCCGCTCGGCGCAGGATCGGCGACCCTGCCCTGAGCGCCCGTCGCCGGGCGGCTCAGGCCCGGCCACGCTTCAGGTCGGGGCGCGTCGACTTGTCGATGATGCGGCTGTCGCGACCGACGACATGGTCCGTTGTGCCGACGATCAGCTTGTCGGGCGCGGTCGCCACCGACTTGTCCCGGTTCGGATAAGGCATGGCGGCCAGGAAGTGCTGCATGCAGTTGAGGCGCGCCCGCTTCTTGTCGTCGGCCTTGACGATCGTCCAGGGGGCGTCGGCGGTGTCGGTGTGGAAGAACATCGCCTCCTTCGCTTCGGTATAGGCGTCCCACTTGTCGAGCGAGGCCCGGTCGATCGGCGACAATTTCCACTGCTTGAGCGGATCGGTCTCCCGCGCCTTGAAGCGGCGCGCCTGTTCCTCGCGCGACACCGAGAACCAGTACTTGACGAGCCGGATCCCCGAGCGGACCAGCATCTGCTCGAGCAGCGGGCACTCGCGCATGAATTCCAGATACTCGTTGGGGGTGCAGAAGCCCATCACGCGCTCGACGCCGGCCCGGTTGTACCAGGAGCGGTCGAAGAGGCAGAGCTCGCCTGCCGCCGGAAGGTGCTGGATGTAGCGCTGGAAATACCACTGCGTCCGTTCGCGCTCGTTGGGCTTCGACAGCGCGACCACCCGCGCGGTGCGCGGGTTGAGGTGCTCCATGTAGCGCTTGATCGTGCCGCCCTTGCCGGCGGCGTCGCGCCCCTCGAACAGCACGACGACGCGCTGGCCCGTTTCCTCGATCCAGCGCTGGCACTTGAGCAGCTCGCGCTGCAGCGCCAGCATGTGCTCCTCGTAGACGCCGCCGCGCATGGGCGTCGCGTAGGGATACGCCCCGGTCTCGAACAGCCGCCGGATCGCGGCAGGATCGTGGCGCATGACGCTCAGTTCGTGCGCGCGGCTGGCCGTCGCCGCCGTGGCGCGACGGCGTGGCGGAGATCCCGCCGGACCGTGCCGATCGATCTTCGTCATCCCCGCTCCCCGCATCTCCGGCGCGACATGCGCCCCTCTCTTCCGACGCTGCGCCCGCCGCCGCGGCGTGGCAAGACGCCGCAACTGCGACAGTTTGACCGTCTTCCGGGGGGCAGACCCCTTCGCGGCTCGCGGGATTTCGTTGAAGGGTGGATCGTATATAGCTAAAGTATATTCAGGCAGCAGCGGTGGAGCGCCATGAAGATCGTCTGCATCGGCGGTGGCCCGGCGGGGCTGTATTTCGGTCTGCTCATGAAGATGCGCGATCCGCGCCACGACGTGACCGTGGTCGAGCGGAACAAGCCCTACGACACCTTCGGCTGGGGCGTGGTGTTCTCGGACCAGACCATGGACAACATGCGCCGGGAAGACCCTGTGACGGCCGCGGCCGTCGCCGACGCCTTCAACCACTGGGACGACATCGAGCTTGAGTTCAAGGGCGAGCGGATCCGGTCGGGCGGCCATGGCTTCGTCGGCATCGGCCGGAAGAAACTGCTCAACATCCTCCAGGCGCGCTGCGAGGAACTGGGCGTGAGGCTGGTTTTCGAATCCGAGGTCGATTCGGACCTGGACTTCCCGGACGCCGACCTCGTCGTCGCGAGCGACGGCATCAATTCGCGCATCCGCAGCCGCTACGCGGAGATCTTCCGCCCGGACATCGTGGTACGGCCGAACCGCTACATCTGGCTCGGCACGCACAAGCTCTACGACGCGTTCACCTTCGTGTTCGAGAAGACCGAGCACGGCTGGTTCCAGGCGCATATCTACAAGTTCGACGCCGACACCTCGACCTTCATCGTCGAATGTCCGGAGCATGTCTGGCTGGCGCACGGGCTCGACCGCGCCGACCAGGACGCGTCGATCGCCTTCTGCGAGCGCGTCTTCGCGCGGCACCTGGACGGCGCGCGCCTGATGACCAACGCCCGCCATCTGCGCGGCTCGGCATGGCTCAACTTCCAGCGCGTGACCTGCGCGCGCTGGCATCACTTCAACGGCCGCAGCCATGTCGTGCTGATGGGCGATGCGGTGCACACGGCGCATTTCGCCATCGGCTCGGGCACCAAGCTCGCCATCGAGGACGCGATCGAGCTGGCGCGGCTCTTCGCCGGCACCGGACCGGCGCCGGACCGCGCCGACATCGCCGACATCCTCGACCGCTGGCAGGAGAGCCGGCGGATCGACGTGCTGCGGCTGCAGAACGCGGCCTGGAACGCCATGGAATGGTTCGAGGTCTGCGGCGCGCGATATTGCGACCAGCTGGAGCCGCCGCAGTTCATGTATTCGATGCTGACGCGCAGTCAGCGCATCAGCCACGAGAATCTGCGGCTGCGCGACCAGGGCTGGCTCGAGGGCTACGAGGCCTGGTTCGCCGGCCGCGCCGGCGTCGCGGCGCCCGCGGGACGCAAGCCCCCGCCGCCGATGTTCACCCCCTACCGGGCACGCGGCGTGACGCTCAAGAACCGCGTCGTCGTCTCGCCGATGGCCCAGTATTCGGCCGAGGACGGGGTCGTCGGCGACTACCATCTGGTGCATCTGGGCGCGCGGGCGATGGGCGGTGCCGGGCTTGTCTTCGCCGAGATGACCTGCGTCAGCCCCGAGGGCCGGATCACCCCGGGCTGCCCCGGCATCTACACCGCGGCGCAGGCCGAGGCGTGGCGCCGGATCGTCGCCTGGGTGCACGCCAACAGCGACGCCAGGTTCGGGATGCAGATCGGGCATGCGGGGGCAAAGGGATCGACCCGGCTGGCCTGGGACGGCATCGACATGCCGCTGGAGCAGGGCAACTGGCCGATCGTCTCCGCCTCGCCGCAGCAATATCTCGACGGCGTCAGCCAGACCGCGCGCGCGATGACCCGCGACGAGATGGAGCAGACCAAGGCGCAGTTCGTCGCCGCCGCATGCGCCGCCGCCGGGATCGGCGTCGACTGGCTCGAGCTTCATTGCGCGCATGGCTATCTGCTCTCGAGCTTCGTCTCGCCGCTGACCAATCGCCGCAACGACGATTACGGCGGCGATCTCGCGGGACGGCTGCGCTATCCGCTGGAGGTCTTCGCCGCGGTCCGTGCCGTGTGGCCGGCGGAGCGTCCGATCTCGGTGCGCATCTCCGCGCATGACTGGGTCGAGGGCGGGATCGTGCCGGCGGACGCGGTCGCGATCGCGCGCGCCTTCAAGGACGCCGGTGCCGACATGATCGACTGCTCGTCGGGGCAGGTCAGCAAGCGCGAGAAACCGGTCTATGGCCGGATGTTCCAGACGCCCTTCGCGGACCGGATCCGTCAGGAGGCGGGCATCCCGACCATCGCGGTCGGCGCGATCAGCGAGGCCGATCACGTGAACAGCATCATCGCGGCGGGCCGCGCCGATCTCTGCGCCGTGGCGCGGCCGCATCTCGCCAACCCCGCCTGGACGCTGACCGAGGCCGCGCGAATCGGCTACGCGCCGATCGACTGGCCGCGTCAGTACCGCTCGGCCAAGGGCCAGCTGGAGGCGGGCTTCCAGCGCGCCCAGTCGGCGGCTCCCGCGCCGCGTCGCGGCGAGGGCTGAGCCGTGGCGGCGCCCTCGCAGGGCGGTCTTGCGCAGCGCCATGCGCTGGTCACCGGCGGCGGGCGCGGCATCGGCGCCGCGATCGCCCGGATGCTGGTCGGCGAGGGGGCGCTGGTGACCGTGCTGGGACGCGACGCCGCGCGCCTCGCGGCGATCGCCGCCGAGGCGCCGGCGCGTATCCATGCGGTCGTCGCCGATGTCGCGGACGAAGCGCAGGTCGACGCCGCCTTGGCGGACGCCCGCCGCCGGTTCGGGAAGCTGGCCATCCTGGTCAACAACGCCGGGCAGGCCCAGAGCGCGCCCCTCGCGCGGACCAGCGTCGCGCTGTGGCAGGCCATGCTCGCCGTGAATCTGACCGGAACCTTCCTGTGCAGCCGCGCGGCGCTGCCCGACATGACCGCCGCAGGCTGGGGGCGCATCGTCAACGTCGCCAGCACGGCGGGGCTGAAGGGCTACGCCTATGTCGCCGCCTATTGCGCCGCCAAGCATGGCGTCGTCGGCCTGACCAGGGCGCTGGCCGCCGAGGTGGCGCGCAGCGGCGTCACCGTCAACGCCATCTGCCCGGGCTACACCGAGAGCGACCTGCTCGCCGCGAGCGTCGCCAATGTCGTGGCCAGGACCGGACGCAGCCCCGAGGCGGCGCGCGCCGCGCTCGCCGCCGGCAACCCGCAGGGCAGGATCCTCGAGCCGCGCGAGATCGCCGACACCGTTCGCTGGCTCTGCGGTCCCGACGCCGGGTCGGTCCATGGCCAATCGATCGCGATCTGCGGTGGCGAGGTGACCCCATGAGCGCCGGCGCCGATCCCAGCCTCGCGCGGCTTGGCGCGATCGACGAACTGGGGCACGAGGCGCGCGCCGATGCTGGCGACCAGATGGCGCTGCGGCTTTGGCTGCGCATGCTGTCCTGCACCACCCAGATCGAGGACGAGATCCGGCGCCGGCTGCGCGCGCGTTTCGGCATCTCGCTCGCCCGTTTCGACTATCTGGCGCAGCTTCATCGCGCGCCCGATGGCCTGCGGATGAAGGAATTGTCGCGCTGCCTGATGGTCACCGGCGGCAACGTCACGGGACTGACCGACGAGCTCGAACGCGAGGATCTGGTGATGCGGGTCGGCGATCCGCTGGACCGGCGGGCCTGGATCCTGCGCCTGACGCCGAAGGGGCGCGCCGCGTTCGAGACCATGGCGCGCGCGCACGAAGGCTGGATCCTGGAAGTCTTCGCCGGCACGGAGCCGCGCGCGATGCGCCATATGCATCAGCAGCTTGGCGAATTGCGGGTGAGGATGGCGGCGCTGCGCCAGACGGCGCGCAAGGAGGCGGAATGACGACCCCAGACCCTCGGCCGGTGGATCCGGCGCTGCTCGCCGGCAATCGCCGGCCTGTCGCCGGCCATGCCGCGACGCATTTCCGGCTGGAGATCGCCGAGCGTGTGGCGACGATCACGCTCGACCGGCCGGAGCGCAAGAACCCGCTGACCTTCGACTCCTACGCCGAGCTGCGCGACTTCTTCGGATTGCTGCGCCAGGCCGACGACGTGCGTGCCGTCGTGCTGACGGGGGCGGGCGGGAATTTCTGCTCGGGCGGCGACGTCCACGAGATCATCGGACCGCTGATCGGCCTGAAGATGCCCGAGATCCTGATGTTCGCGCGCATGACCGGCGATCTCGTCAAGGCGATGCGCGCCTGCCCGCAGCCGATCGTCGCCGCCGTCGACGGCGTCTGCGCCGGCGCCGGCGCGATCCTCGCCATGGCGTCCGACATGCGCATCGGGACCGCGCGCAGCAGGACCGCCTTCCTGTTCAACCGGGTCGGCCTCGCCGGCTGCGACATGGGCGCCTGCGCGATCCTGCCGCGGCTGATCGGCCAGGGGCGGGCGAGCGAGCTGCTCTACACCGGCCGCAGCCTGGGCGGCGAGGAGGGCGAGCGCTGGGGTTTCTTCAACCGGCTGGAG
>JBIKLI010000404.1:0-3677 GCA_044359885.1 Alphaproteobacteria bacterium
GGCGCGCCGGTGATGGCGACCGATCTTCGGGCCTCGGTCAGCCTGGTCATCGCGGGACTTGCCGCGGAGGGCGAGACCGTGGTGAATCGCGTCTACCATCTGGACCGGGGCTACGAGCGGCTCGAGGAAAAACTGGCCGCCTGCGGCGCCGACATCGAAAGGTTGAAGAGCCCGACATGAGCGGACCCCTGAAGCTGCGCACCGAGGATGCCGAGGATCTCGACATCATCTCCGCCTGTCTTCAGGACGCGATCGTGCCGCTCGGCGACATCGAGTACCTGCCGCAGGAAAAGCGCGTGGTGCTGATCGCCAGCCGCTTCCGCTGGGAAAACTGCCCGGAGACCGCCGACATGCCGCCCGACGCGCCCGAACGGAGCGGGGCGGTCGGCGACGCCGGCTTCGCCGCCGGCGGCCGGGTCTACGAACGGGTCAATTGCGGCGTCGCCTTCGAGGGGGTCGAGACGCTGCGGCGGCGCGGGATCGACCTGCGCGACCGGTCTCGCATGCTGGAATTGCTGGGCATGCGGGTCGAAGCCACGGCCGTCACGCTGGAGTTCGCGGGCGAGGCGGCGCTGCGGCTGGAGGGGGCCCGGATCACCTGCCGCCTCAGCGATCTTGGCGATCCCTGGCCGACTCCGTGGCGGCCGCGACATCCGGGAACCGACGCGCTATAAGCCCCGCGGCGCGCCCCGGCGTGCCGTTTCCGGCTCCCCTCGTGTTCCGGTCCGTTTCCGTGACAGCCAACGACAAACTCGTCCTCGCCCTGCCCAATGGCCGTATCCTGGCCGAGGTCCTGCCGCTTCTGGCGCGCGCCGGGATCGTTCCGGAGCCCGCCTTCGCGGATCCGGGGGCGAGGCAACTGCGTTTCGCCACCAGCGAAGCCGGCATCGACATCGTCCGCACCCGCGCCTTCGACGTCGCGACCTATGTCGCCTTCGGCGCCGCCCATGTCGGCGTCGCCGGGTCCGACGTGCTGATGGAGTTCGACTACGACGAGATCTATGCGCCGCTCGATCTGGGCATCGGCCGGTGCCGCGTCGCGGTCGCCGCGCCGGCGGACGAGGTCGGGCGCGAGGACCCGCGACGGTGGAGCCATGTCGTGGTCGCGACGAAATACCCGAACATCGCCCGCCGCTATTTCGCCCAGCGCGGGATCCAGGCCGAATGCGTCCGGTTGTCCGGGGCGATCGAGCTCGCGCCGGCGCTGGGGCTGTGCGCACGGATCGTCGATCTGGTCTCGACCGGCGCGACGCTGAAGGCCAATGGCCTGGTCGAGATCGAACGCATCGCCGACATCACCTCGCGGCTGATCGTCAATCGCGCCGCGCTCAAGACCAGGCATCGCGAGATCGGTCCGTGGATCGACCGTCTCGCGGAGGTGGCCCGTGCCGCTTAGGCTTGTCGCCGGCGCGCGGGGATTCGCTGCCGCCTTCGCGGCGCTGGTGGCCTCGGCCCGCGAGACCATGGATCGCGTCGACGCGGTCGCCGCTGCGATCGTGGAGGACGTGGGCCGGCGCGGCGATGCGGCCCTTTTCGACTACACGCGGCGCTTCGACGGCGTGGCCGCGGGGCGCTCGGGCCTGCGCATCTCCGCGCGCGCCGTCGATGCGGCCTGGCGCGAGATCCCGGCCGGTGCCCGCAAGGCGCTGGAGATCGCCGCCGCGCGCATCGAGGATTTCCACCGACGCCAGTTGCCCGGCGACGCCGCCTGGACCGACGGGGCCGGGCTGCGCCTGGGCTGGCGCTGGACGCCGGTCGACGCGGTGGGGATCTATGTTCCAGGCGGCCGCAACGCCTATCCGTCCTCGGTGCTGATGAACGCGATCCCCGCACGCGTGGCCGGGGTCGGCCGCATCGCGATGGTCGTGCCGACGCCGCGCGGCGAGGTCGATCCGATGGTGCTCGCCGCCGCACGCCTGGCGGGCGTCGCCGAGATCCATCGCGCCGGCGGCGCCCAGGCCGTGGCGGCGCTGGCCTTCGGCACCCGGACGATCGCGCCGGTCGACAAGATCGTCGGGCCGGGTAACGCCTATGTCGCCGCCGCCAAGCGGCTGGTCTTCGGCCGCGTCGGGATCGACTCGATCGCCGGACCGTCCGAGGTCGTGGTGATCGCGGACGCCGCCAACGACCCGGACTGGATCGCGGCGGATCTCATGGCGCAGGCCGAACACGATCCGGTGGCCCAGTCGATCCTGATCACCGACGACGCGGCCTTCGCCGCGCGCGTCGAGGCCGCGATCGACGCGCTTCTCGCGCGGCTCGCGCGGCGCGAGATCGCGGCCGCCTCCTGGCGCGACCACGGCGCCATCATCGTCGTCCGGCGGCTGCGCGATGCGGTCCCCCTGGTCGACCGGCTGGCACCCGAACATCTGCAACTGGCGGTCGCGGACCCGGACGAGATGGCTGCGCGCATCCGCCATGCCGGCGCGATCTTCCTCGGGCGGCACACGCCCGAGGCGCTGGGGGACTATGTCGCCGGGCCCAGCCATGTGCTGCCGACCTCGCGCACGGCGCGCTTCGCCTCCGGGCTTGGCGTACTCGATTTCCTGAAGCGCACGACCCTGATCGGCGCCGATGGGGATTCGCTGTCCGGGCTGGCCGCGCCGGCGATCGCGCTGGCCGAGGCCGAGGGGCTGGGCGCCCATGCGCGGTCGCTGTCGGTGCGGCTCGGACGGCGGCGCTGACCGGCCGCACCATGGCGGGCGCGCGCGACCGGATCCTGCGCATCGATCTCGACGAGCGCACCGTCCTTCGCCGCAGCCCGGAGGTCGAGCACGAGCGCGCGGTCGCGATCGCGGACCTGCTGGACGACAACCGCTTCGCCCCGCTCGGAAATGACGGCGGTCCCTACGCCCTGACCCTGTCGGTCGAGGACAACCGCCTGGCGATCGACATCGCCCCCGCATCCGGTCCGCCACCGCCGCGCGTATTGCTGCCGCTGCTGCCGTTCCGCCGCCTCGTGCGCGACTATTTCGCGGTCTGCGAAAGCTACTACGAGGCGATCAAGCATGCCGGTCCGGGCCGCATCGAGGCGATCGACGTCGGGCGCCGCGCGCTGCACGACGAGGGCGCGCAGATGCTGCGCCTGCGGCTCGCCGACCGCGTCGAGGTGGATTCCGGCACCGCGCGGCGTCTGTTCACGCTCGTCTGCGTGCTCCACATGCGACCCTCGCGCGGCGAGGAGCGCTAGGCCCCGTGCCGCTTCCGCAACTGCCCGGCAGCGTCCTCTTCGCCTGCACCTGGAACGCGATCCGCTCGCCGATGGCCGAGGGCCTGATGAAGCAGCTGCACGGCCGGCGGATCTATGTCGATTCCGTCGGTGTCCGTGCGAACGCGGTCGATCCGTTCGCGGTGATCGCCATGCGCGAACTGGGCATCGACATCGCGGGTCACCGGCCGAAGACCTTCGAGGAACTCGCCGACACGTCCTTCGACGTCGTCGTCACGTTGTCGCCCGAGGCCCAGCACAAGGCCGTGGAGATGACCCGCATCATGGCCTGCGACGTCGAGTACTGGCCCAGCTTCGACCCGTCGCTGACCGAGGGCAGCCGGGACGCGATGCTGGAGTCCTACCGCGCTGTCCGCGACCATCTCGCGCGCCGCCTTCGCACCCGCTTCCCGCCCCCGGCGCTGCCCGATCTCTGAACCCGGTTGGTGTCAGCGCAGATGGGAACGGA
>JBIKLI010000096.1:0-13017 GCA_044359885.1 Alphaproteobacteria bacterium
CCGCGTCCAGGTCGTGGCCAGCCCGCCATCGCGCCGGTCCATCGTCTTGGTGTCGATGGCGCCGCTGGGTTCGCGCCGGACCATCATGTAGGAACCGTCGGGGTTCGCGTAGCTGATCAGCGCCAGCTGCGGATTGTCGTACAGGATCTGCCAGCCCATCGCCTCGGCGGCGCCCTGGGCGATGCCGAGGAACTGCCCGTCCGAGAGCACGCCGCGCAGCAGGTCCAGCGCCCGGGGCGCCGGCCCGAGATAGGCCTCCACCTCGCGCGCGACACGCTGTTCCTGGGCTCGTATCGCTTCGTCGGCCAGCGCGATCGCGTCACGCCGGTTGGCAGCGTAGGAAAACCAAGCGATTCCCGCCAGGGCGCCGACGACCAGCATCACCGCGACGGCCGGTATCCCGAGCCGGACCCAGGCGCGACGTCGGATCTCGCGCTGGCGCGACGGATCGATGACGACCTCGCCGTCGGCGGCGCCCTCGGCGCGGCGGCCCGACGGACGAGGGCGGGCCGCCACGGCCTCAGCCCGGCAGCGCGGGGATCAGCCGCCCGCCGACGCGCACCGGCGCGACCCGCAAGGCCTTGCCGGACCCCGGAGCGATCTCGGCGAAGACGCCGCACAGCGTGCCCTCGCCTTCCGCGGGCGAAAGCCGCTCGCCGGGCATCTTGCGCACGAAGCGCTGGACCGCGGCCTCCTTGCGCATGCCGATGACCGAATCGTAGTCGCCGCACATCCCGGCATCGGTCTGGTAGCCGGTGCCGCCGGGCAGGACCTGCGCATCGGCGGTCGGCACATGGCTGTGCGAGCCGACGACCAGCGACGCGCGGCCATCGCAGAAATGCCCCAGCGCCATCTTCTCGCTGGTGGCCTCCCCATGCGCATCGACCATCAGCAGATCGACGCCGCCGCCCAGACGCTGGGTGGCGAGCACGGCATCGAGCGCGGCGAAGGGATCGTCGAGCGGATCCATGAACAGCCGGGTCATCACGTTGACCACCACGACGCGGCGCGTGCCGACCGTGAAGACGCCGATGCCGCGCCCTGGCGTGCCGCGCGGAAAATTGACCGGTCGCAGCAGGCGCGGATCGCCGTCGATCGTGGCCAGGATCTCGCGCTGGTCCCAGACATGGTTGCCGGTCGTGATGCAGTCGACGCCGGCCTCGTAGAGATCGCGGGCCGTCCGCTCGGTGATCCCGAAGCCATGGGCCGCGTTCTCGCCGTTGGCGACGACGAAATCCAGATCGAGCCGCTGCCGCAGGCCGGGCAGATGGCGGGCTACGGCCTCCCGGCCGGACCGGCCGACGACGTCGCCGAGGAAGAGCAGCCTCATGGCGAGCCGCCGAACCCGCGATAGCCATGTTCCGTGGCGACGCCGTCGAGCCGCTGATCGAATTCTTCCACCGGAACCGCCTCCATCTCCTGCTGCGCGTAGGCGATGCCGATGGCGAGCACCGCGTCGCCGTCCGCGCGCATCGCCGCGATCGTCCGATCGTAATAGCCGCCGCCATGCCCCAGACGGAAGCCCCTGGCGTCGAAGGCCAGGAGCGGCACGAGCAGAAGGCTGGGCGCCGCCGACGGCCGGTCCAGGGAAGGCACGCTGGTTCCGAAACCTCCCGGCACCAGCCTGTCTCCGGGCGACCATGTCCGGAATTCCAGCGGCTTGTCCCGTGCCGTCACGACCGGCAGGGCGCAACGCCATCCCGCGCCGGCGAGGGCGCCCAGCAGGGGCCGGACATCCATCTCCGCCCCCATCGGCCAGTAGCCGGCGACCACGGCGCCAGGCCGCCAGGGGGCGTCGGCCAACAGGCGGTCACGCAAGGCGTCTGCCGCCACGGCCCGCTGGACCGGATCGATCGCACCGCGCGAGGCCTTCGCCAGGGCGCGCAGGCGCCGCTTCTCTTGGGCGGGGTCCAGCATCGGTCGCAACACCGGTCGGGAAGGATGACGGCCGCCCAGGCGGGGTGCGTGCGGCGCGGATCGGACGGAGCCACGCTGGCCGTTGGCACTCGGTTCCTCTGTGGCCCGCTTAAAGCAGGTGGGCGCCGTGTTGCCGAGACCGCAGCCCCGGCAGGGACAGCTCCCGAGAGGTGCATTATCGGCCCCAGGGATACATTCGGCCTGACGAACCGCGCAGCCCCGTCCTCAAGGCAACATAGTCCGTGCCCGCAGCGGTTACAACCGGGGGCGCGGGAAAAGCGTCACCCCGCCGGTGCCAGACGATCGGCCGCCGCCGTCAGACGGTCGGCGATCCGGGCCAGATCGCGCGAGATCTCGTCCTCGCGCGTACCCAGACGCGCCTCGAGTTCGGCGATCCGCGCCTTCAGCGCGTCGGTGTCGGGCCCCGTGGCCGGCATCTCCTCGCGGGCGCGTCGCCCGACCTCCGCCCGCTGCAGCGCCTCGCCCAGTTCGTCGGCGAGCGTCAGGCAGGTCAGCATCAGAAGCCGGGCTTCGCCCAGAGGCCCCACGCGGACGGCGAGTTCGCGCAGCTTCGCGTCGACGTATTTCGCGAGCGCCGTCAGCCTCGGCTCCTCGCCGTCGCCGCAGCCGACCGTGTAGACGCGTCCGTTGATCTCCAGTTCGACCTGCGCCATCCGCCCGGTGCCTTCAGCGTTCCAGCGCGGCTTCGACGGCCCGCGCCTTCGCCAGCGCCGCCTCGACGCGCTCGAGCAGCGCGTCGATCGCCACCGCGATGCGCTGCACGTCGGGCTGCGCGCCGCCTCGAGCCGCCGCCGCCTCGAGCCGCGACACCTGGGCGTCGATCCGGCTCAGCGTCTCGTCGATCCTGCTCATCGGCGCCGAACTCCTTTCGCTGTGCCAAAATGAGCCTTTATCGTCGTCCGAATCAAGGTTGACGACCTTTCCACCGGTCGGCATGTTCCGCCGCGCATGAGCGCCGCAATCGACAGCGCACCCGCCGCTGCACCGTCTCCCCTTTCCGTAAACCAGAGCCCCGAGCATGCCCGCATGGCGAACGCCCTGCGGGCGCTGGCGATGGATGCCGTGGAGAAGGCCAAGTCGGGCCACCCGGGCATGCCCATGGGCATGGCCGACGTCGCAACCGTGCTGTGGACGAAGTTCCTCAAATTCGATCCCGCCGACCCAAGCTGGCCGGACCGCGATCGGTTCGTGCTCTCGGCCGGGCACGGATCGATGCTGCTCTACGCCCTGCTCCACCTGACCGGCTTCGCCGACATGACGATGGAGGAGATCAAGCGCTTCCGGCAGCTTGGCGCGAAGACCGCCGGCCACCCCGAATTCGGCCACGCTGCCGGCATCGAAACCACGACCGGGCCCCTCGGCCAGGGTCTCGCCAACGCCGTCGGCATGGCGATCGCGGAACGTTGGCTCAACGCACGTTTCGGCGACGCCGCTGTCGACCACCACACCTATGTCATCGCCGGCGACGGTTGCCTGATGGAGGGTATCAGCCAGGAGGCGATCTCGCTGGCCGGGCATCTGCGACTCAACCGGCTGGTCGTGCTGTTCGACGACAACGGCATCTCGATCGACGGCCCGACCTCGCTGGCCACGTCGGAGGACCAGTGCGCCCGCTTCGCGGCCAGCGGCTGGGCGACCCAGCGGATCGATGGGCACGATCCAGCCGCCATCGAGGCGGCGATCGCGGCCGCGCGTCGCAGCGATCGTCCGACGCTCGTCGCCTGCCGCACCACGATCGGCTATGGCGCGCCGACCAAGGGCGGCACCGCCGGCGCGCACGGCGCGCCGCTCGGCGCCGCGGAGATCGCCGCCACGCGCACGCGTCTCGACTGGACCAACGCGCCGTTCGAAATCCCGGTCGACGTGCTCGAGCGCTGGATCGCGGCCGGCCATCGCGGAGCCGCGGCCCGCAAGGGGTGGGAGGGACGCATCTCCCGCCTGCCCGCCGCCGATCGCGCCGAGTTCCGCCGGATGATCGCAGGCAAGCTTCCTCGCGACCTGGGCGACGCCATCGCCGCATTCAAGGCCAGGCTGATCGCCGACAAGCCGTCGGTGGCGACCCGGGTCGCCTCGCAGAACGCGCTCGATGTGATCGCCGCGGCGATCCCCGAACTGGTGGGCGGCTCCGCCGACCTGACGGGCTCGAACAACACCCGCGCCAAGAGCCAGACGCCTCTGGCGGCGGATCGCTACGGCGGTCGCTACGTCTATTGGGGCGTGCGCGAGCACGCCATGGCCGCGGCGATGAACGGCATGGCGCTGCATGGCGGCATGATCCCCTATGGCGGCACGTTCCTCGTCTTCACCGATTACTGCCGTCCGGCCATGCGCCTGGCCGCGCTGATGGGCCAGCGCGTGGTATTCGTCATGACCCACGATTCGATCGGGCTGGGCGAGGATGGTCCGACCCACCAGCCGGTCGAGCACCTGGCGGCGCTGCGCGCCATTCCCAACCTCGCGGTCTTCCGTCCGGCGGATGCGGTCGAGACCCTGGAATGCTGGCAGCTGGCGCTGGCCCGCGACGACGGGCCGAGCGTCCTGGCGCTGACACGCCAGAACCTGCCGGCCCTGCGCATCGCGGGCGATCCCCGGGAAAATCCCTGTGCCCGCGGCGGCTATGTCCTGGCCGAGGCGGAAGGCGGCGAGCGGCAAGCGACGCTGATCGGCACCGGATCCGAGACGTCGCTGACGATGGCCGCACGCAGCCTGCTCGCCGCGCGCGGGATCCGCGCGGCGGTCGTGTCCCTGCCCTGCTGGTCGCTTTTCGATCGCCAGACCGCATCCTATCGGCGCGCCGTGCTGGGCGGGCCGCGCGTCCCCAAGGTCGCGGTCGAGGCGGCGCTGGGCTTCGGCTGGGAACGTTATCTTGGCGCCAGAGGCACGTTCGTCGGCATGTCGGGTTTCGGCGCCTCGGCGCCCGCCGCCGATCTCTACCGCCATTTCGGCATCACGCCGGAGGCCGTGGCCGAGGCCGCCGCGGCGCTGCTCTGACCGGCGCACCGGCGCGTCGGCCACCTGCATCACGGAGACTGGCTCCATGACCGTCAAGATCGCCATCAACGGGTTCGGACGCATCGGCCGCCTCGTCCTGCGCGCCCTGCACGAATCCGGCCGCAGGGACGTCCAGGTCGTGGCGATCAACGACCTCGGTCCGGTCGGGACCAACGCCCATCTGCTCCGGCACGACTCGGTGCACGGCCCGCTGGCGGCGACGATCGCGACGGGCGACGACTGGATGGACCTCGGCGCGGGCCGCATCAAGGTCACCGCCGAACGCGATCCGACCAAGCTTCCCTGGGGCGCGCTCGGCGTCGACATCGTGGCGGAATGCACCGGCATCTTCACCGCGCGCGACAGGGCCGCCGCCCATCTTGCCGCCGGCGCGAAGCGCGTCCTTGTCTCGGCCCCGGCCGACGGGGCCGATCTTACGGTCGTCTACGGCGTCAACCACGATCAATTGCGGCCGGAGCACAAGGTCGTCTCCAACGCCTCCTGCACGACGAACTGCCTCGCGCCGGTCGCCTACGTCCTGCACAACGCCTTCGGGATCGAACGCGGCTACATGACCACGATCCATGCCTATACGGGCGATCAGGCGACGGTCGACACGCTGCACAAGGATCTGCGGCGCGCGCGCGCCGCCGCGCTGTCGATGATCCCCACGTCCACCGGCGCCGCCAAGGCTGTCGGGCTGGTGCTTCCCGAACTCAAGGGCAAGCTGGACGGCACGGCGATCCGCGTCCCGACCGCCAATGTCAGCCTGATCGACTTCAAGTTCGTGCCGCGGCGCAAGGCCAGCGTCGAGGAGATCAACGCGGTGGTCGCCGAGGCCGCCGCATCGGCGCGCCTCAAGGGCATCCTCGCCACCAATGCCGAGGAACTGGTCTCCAGCGATTTCAACCACAACCCAGCCAGTTCGACCTTCGACCTGACCCAGACCCAGGTGGTCGACGGCGGGCTGATCCGTGTCCTCAGCTGGTACGACAACGAATGGGGCTTCTCGAACCGCATGCTCGACACGGCCGCAGCGCTCGGCCGGCTCGGCTGACGACGGCCGCGTCAGCCAAGCTGCCGCGCGATCCAGGGGCCGGCGGCGCCGGCGACGGCCAGCGGCAGGCGTTTCCAGGCGGCGACCAGAAGCCGGAACTTCGGATTGGAAGGATCGAGGCGCGGCGGCGGGCCGCCGCGCAGCATCGCATGGCGATAGGCCAGCGGGCGTGCCTCGAACCCCCAGCTGCGCTTGTAGGCGTGACTGCCCGAACCGAGCCGGCTGCGACCGAAGTCGAACGTCGTCACGCCGGCCGCACGGGCATGGCGCATCAGGTTGAAATACAGGAAGTCGTTCGCCCCGGAGACGCGCGCGGCCGCCGTGCCGCCGGCATAGAAGGGATGGACGGCGCCCTTGTGCACGAAGGCGAGGCATCCGGAGAGCGCCTCCCTGCCCCGTCGCGCCAGGAAAACGGAGCAGATCCCCGGGAAGCCGTCCTGCAGCGCGCGCAGGAAACCGGCCGCGAAGATCGGCGTGCCGAGGTTGCGATAGCTCTCGGCCAGGACCGGGTGGAACTCCTCGGCGCGGGCGCCGGCGACGAATTCGAGCCCGGCCCCGAGGCTGCGCTTCACGTCGTGGCGCCGTCCCTTGCGCGGGATCGCGCGCAGCGCCGCCGCGTCGTCGGGCGGTATGCGCGCGCTGAACGCGGCATGGACGCCGTCGACGCGCTGCCAGCGCGACGCGAGGTCGGTGTGGAAGGCCGGTACATGGTCGCGGAATTCGACCTGCCGCACGCCGCGCGCGGCACCCAGGCGCAGGGCCTCGGCTTCCAGCGCCGCCGCCGCGTCGGCGTCGTCCGCGACGATCCCGCCATAGGTCGCGAAGCCCACCGAGATCAGCGCGTCGCCGAAGAGCGGACTTCGCCGATGCACCAGGGGCAGGATCCCCGCGATGCGCCCGTCGCGCCGGGCCGCGAGCCGGACGGATTCCTGGCCAAGTCCCGCTTCGACCGCCTCGCCCCATCCGAAGCGATGGAAGATCGTTCCCGCAGCGGACCGCTCGACATACGCATCCCATTCCGCCGCCGCTTCGCGGCCGACATTCTCGATCCTCACGCCCTGCCGTCCCCCCGCCGACCCGCGCGCCGGATGCGCACGGGAAGCCGGATCATCGGTCGGGCGGGCGGTCCGGCGAATTGCGGCGGCGCAACTCAGCCGCCGACGCGATTGCCCAGCAACCGGGTCCACCCATGCGGATCGTCGGCCGTTCCGTACTGGATGCCCACGATCGTGTCGTAGAGGCGCTGGGTCAGCGCGCCTGTCTTGCCGCCGTTCACGAGATGGCGCTCGCCCTTGAAGCCGAGTTCGCCGACCGGCGAGATGACCGCCGCGGTTCCCGTTCCCCACATTTCCAGCGTGCCCGCCTTCGCGGCCGCGATCACCTCGTCGATCGCGATCGGCCGTTCCGAAACCTTGTAGCCCCAGTCGCGCAGCAGGGTCAGGACCGACTCGCGGGTGATGCCGGCGAGGATGGCGCCGTTGAGCGGCGGGGTGACCACCTCGTCGCCGATCTTCATCATGATGTTCATCGTCCCGACCTCGTCGAGATAGCGATGCTCGACGCCATCCAGCCACAGCACCTGGGTAAAGCCGGCCTTCTTGGCCTCTTCGGCGGCGAAGAGGCTGGCGGCGTAGTTGCCGGCCGTCTTGGCCGCGCCCAGACCGCCCTTCACGGCGCGGACATACTTGTCGGACGCCATGATCCGCACGGGATTCATGCCTTCCTTGTAGTAGGCGCCGACCGGGCCGACGATCACGTAGTAGACGTACTTCTTGGCCGGATGGACGCCGAGGAAGCGCTCGGTGGCGATCACCGTCGGCCGGATGTAGAGCGAGGTGCCCGGCGCCGACGGGACCCAGCGCTGGTCGACCTCGACCAGCGCGCGGATCGACTCCTCGACCATGGCGGGATCGAGCTGCGGGATGCAGAGATATTCCGCCGACCTGTTGAGCCGGCGTGCGTGGTCGCCGATGCGGAACAGCCGGATGCGTCCGTCGCGACCGCGGAACGCCTTGAGGCCGTCGAATATCGCCTGACCGTAATGCAGCACGCAGGTGGCCGGATCGAGCGAGAAGTTCTGATAAGGAACGATCCGCGGGCCGTGCCATCCCAGCCCGTCGTCGTAATCCATCATGAACATGTGGTCGCTGAAGACATTGCCGAAGGTCAGCGTCTCGTCGGCGGGCGGCGTCTGCGGATTGGTCGTCCGGGTGATCGAGATCTGGGTCACGGGTGGCGTCTCGCGCATCGTTGGGTTGAACCTGGCAGGCAGGTTACGCCAGACCCGGGCGGCCTCCAAATCCCTTGGCGACGGATCCCCATGCCCGACCCGCGCGACAGGGCTGCGCGCGGCGCCGACGCTGGCGGACAGCCGCCGGCGGCGCTAGATGTGCCGCCATGGCGCATGCGCACGCGATCCGCATCCATTCCCTGCGCGAGGCCAGGGTCGCGCTGGGCGTCGCCCGGGAACTGGGTCGCCCGGTGACGCTGGTGAGCGCGCCCGGGGCCGCCGGGCACGGCGGTGCGGGATGGTGGCGCGCGCTGGTGGAAGCCGCGCGCAGGGAGTATCCAGACGTCGAGATGACGACCATCCTCGATTGCGACGACAGCGTCGGCGACGCGCTCGGCTGCCTGCGCGCGGGTGTCGAGCGCATCGCCTTCCGCGGCCGCGCGGACGTCGCCGCCAAACTTCGCGACATCGCTGCACAGTGCGGCGCCGTGCTCGACGACGCGCTGCCGGCCGGCCTCGACCTGCGCGCGCTGCGTGACCAGCCGGCCGCCTGCCGCGTCTGGCTGCGGGCGGAGCCCGGCGATGCCTGAACAGGCATGGTGGCACCCGGCGCGCCATGCCCTGCGCCGCCCGAACCTGATGCGCCGCGCCGCGATCGCGCGCGCCTTCAGGCAGTGGTTCGCCGCCGAGGGCCTGGTCGAGGTCGAGACCCCGGCGCTGCAGGTCTCCCCCGGCCTCGAGCCGCATCTCGACGCCTTCGCGACCACGCTGAAGGCGCCGGGCGGGCGCGACGGCCGCGGACTTCGGCTGCACACCTCGCCCGAATTCGCCATGAAGAAGCTTCTGGTCGCGGGCGAGCCGAACCTGTTCCAGCTGGCGCGCGTCTTCCGCAACGGCGAACGCAGCGCCACCCACCATCCTGAATTCACGATGCTGGAATGGTACCGCAGTGGCGCAGACTACCGCGCGCTGATGGACGACTGCGCGTCCCTGCTGCGGCGCGCCGCCGACGCCGCCGGCTGCGACCGGCTGCGCTGGCGCGACCAGGATTGCGACCCGCGCGCCGAGCCCGAGCGGCTCAGCGTCCAGCAGGCCTTCGCGGCATATTGCGGCATCGACCTGCTTGCCACCGCGCCCGATCCCCGATCGCCCGATCGCGCCCGCCTGCGACGCGAGGCGAACCGCATCGGCGTGCGCTGCGCCGCCGACGACCGCTGGGACGACATTTTCTTCCGCATCTTCATGGAACGGATCGAACCGAAGCTTGGGATCGGCCGCCCGACGCTGGTGCACGACTACCCGGTGTCGATGGCGGCGTTGTCGCGCGCGAAACCCGGCGATCCGCGGGTCGCCGAGCGGGTCGAACTCTACGTCGCCGGGCTGGAGCTCGCGAACGGCTTCTCGGAACTGGCCGACGCGCACGAGCAGCGACGCCGCTTCGAGGCCGACATGGACCTCAAGGAGCGGATCTACGGCGAACGCTTCGAGATCGACGAGGACTTCCTCGCGGCCCTTGCACATGGACTTCCCGACTGCGCGGGCATGGCCCTGGGCTTCGACCGGCTGGTGATGCTGGCCTGCGGCGCGGACCGGATCGAGGACGTGCTGTGGGCTCCGGTCGTGGAGGCGTGACAATGGCCCGATCGACGCTGCGCGACGCGGGCGCACTGGTCGCGGCGGGGCTGGCGCCGGCGGCAGACCGCGCGCAGATCGACGCCGTCGCCGCGCGCTATGCCATCGCCGTCACCCCGGCGATGGCCGGGCTCATCGACCGCGGCGATCCCGCCGACCCGATCGCGCGCCAGTTCCTGCCGGATCCGTCGGAACTGGTGCGTCTGCCCGACGAACTCGATGATCCGATCGGCGACGCGCCGCATGGCGCGGTCAAGGGCGTGGTGCATCGTTACCCGGATCGGATCCTGCTGAAACCGACCCATGCCTGCCCGGTCTATTGCCGCTTCTGTTTCCGCCGCGAACAGGTGGGGCCCGGCGGCGAGGGCCTGTCGCCGGACGAACTGGCCGCAGCGCTCGCCTATGTGCGCGACCGGCCGGAGATCCGCGAGGTGATCCTGTCGGGCGGCGATCCGCTGATCCTGAGCCCTCGGCGCATCGCCGCCATCGTGCAGGGGCTAGGGACCATTCCGCATGTGGAGATCCTGCGCATCCATACCCGGGTCCCGCTCGTCGATCCCGCGCGCATCGACGCGCCGATGCTGGCGGCGCTGCGCACGCCGAAGGCGCTGTTCGTCGCGCTGCACGCCAACCATCCGCGCGAGTTCGCGCCCGCCGGTCAGGCCGCCTGCGCGCGGCTGGTGGCGGCCGGGATCCCGCTCCTCGGCCAGTCGGTCCTGCTGCGCGGGGTCAACGACGACCCGCAGACGCTGGCGGCGCTGATGCGCGCCTTCCTCGCGGCGCGCATCAAGCCCTACTACCTGCATCATCTCGACCCGGCTCCCGGAACCGCGCGGTTCAGGGTCCCGCTCGCCGAGGCGCAGGCGCTGCTGCGCACGCTTCGCGGCCGCATCTCGGGGCTGGCCCAGCCGCTCTTCGTCCTCGACATTCCAGGTGGGCACGGCAAGGTGCCGGTTGGACCAGCCTATCTCGATGGCGACGGCGTTCGCGACCCCGGCGGCACGCTCCATCCCCTGGCCGATCGCGGCTGACCATGCTGCGCGGCCGCCGACCGGCGGCACGCCGCTTCAGGACGCCACCCAGCGCCGGTATTCCTCGGCCAGATCGCGCACGGCCGTCTCGTAGATGCGCTTGCCGTGTTCCGGCGAGGACAGACCCGGATTCGAACCGATGCGACCGTCGGGGAAGTTGCGCCGGTAGTCGGCGGCGTCGGTGAAACTGCCCCTTGGCGCGACGGGCGGATCCATCGCCATCGGCATTGCCCGGTCGGGATGCGCGTACCAGGTGAGCGAAACCTCGGACGGGGTGGCGTGGCTGCCTTCCTGGTCTCCATAGAGGTCCTTCGACAGCGCCTTGATCCCCGGCATGTCGTACCAGTTCTTCAGCACGCATTTGACCGGCGGCCGGTTCCCCGCCATGCCGAAGCTGGACGCGGCGTAGATCTCCGAAAACGCCGCTGTCGTCGTCGCGACGTTGCCGCCGTGACCGTTGACGAAGAAGAACCGGTCGAACCCATGGACGGCGAGGCTTTCGACATAGTCGCGGATGACAGCGATCAGGGTCGTCGGCCGCAGCGCCATCGATCCCGCGAAAGCCAGGTGGTGCTGCGCCATGCCGACCGCGATCGTCGGCGCCACCACGGCACCCGTCGCCTCGCCGACCCCGCGGGCGACGACTTCGGCGGTGATCGCGTCGGTCCCGATCAGGCCGTTCGGTCCGTGCTGCTCGGTCGAGCCGATCGGCATGATCACGCCCTGGCTGGTCTTGAGATAGGCCTCGATCCGGGACCAGGTCTGAAGGTGAAGCAGCATCTCGATACGTCTCCGTGCGCGCCGGCGAAGCGAAGGCCTCGCCCGTCGGCGCAAATTCCTCCACCATGCGGTCCGACGTCAAATCCGGTGGACGGCGCCGCGGGAGACGGCATGGAAGGGCCAAGATGACGAAGTCCGGCTTCAACCTGCTGCTGACGACGCGCTTCGGTCCGCTCTTCGCCGCGCAGTTCCTGGGCGCCTTCAACGACAATCTTCTCAAGAGCGCGCTCGGCGTGCTGGTCGCCTACAGGCTGGCCGAACGCTGGGGCGTCGACGCGGGCGCCCTGGTCATGCTGGCCGGCGCCGTCTTCATCCTGCCGTTCGTCCTGTTCTCGGGCGTCTCGGGAACGCTGGCCGATCGCGTCGACAAGACGCGCATCTCGCGACGGGTCAAGCTCGCCGAGATCGCGATCATGATCCTGGGGGCCGCCGGACTGCTGCGCGAGGACCTGCCGACGCTCCTGCTCGCACTCTTCCTGCTGGGCGTCCACTCGACGGTGTTCGGCCCGATCAAATACGCCGTGCTGCCGCAGCATCTGCCGCCCGGGGAACTGGTCGCGGGCAATGCGCTGGTCGACGCCGGCACGTTCCTCGCGATCCTGATCGGCACGCTGGCCGGCTCGGCGCTGGCACTGGCCCCGGGAGGCGCGCTCGTGCTTGGCGCGATCGGGCTCGCCGCGGCGGTGCTGGGCTGGGCGGCGACCTGCGCCATGCCGCCGGCTCCGCCCCCGGACGCCGCCGCCGTGCCGAGACCGAGGCTGCTGGCCGACAGCATCGCGGTCATGCGCCATGTCGCCGGGGACCGCGCCCTTCTGGGGCCTGTCCTGGCCCTCTCCTGGTTCTGGGGCCTGGGCGGCGTCGTCGTTTCCGGCCTGCCGGTGCTGGCAAGCGTCACGCTCGGAGCCCAGGAGCAGGCCGTGAGCGCCATGCTGGCCCTCTTCGCCCTCGGCGTCGGCGCGGGCTCCCTGCTCGCCAACCGCCTCGCCGGCGGCGCGGTCACGGCCCGCCCGGTGCCCTGGGCCGCGCTCGGCATGGCGGCAAGCGCGCTGGTGGTGGCCCTCGGCGCCGGCGGCGCCACCGGTGCGGCGGCGCCGCTGACCGAAGTCGCGGCGCGGCCGGAAGCCTTGCGCTTCCTCGCCGGCCTCGGCGGCCTCGCCGTGGCCGGCGGCGTCTTCGCCGTCCCGCTCTACGCGATCCTCCTGCAGCGCAGCGATCCCGCCCACCGGGCTCGCGTGATCGCGGCGAACAACATCGCCAATGCCGTGGCGATGGCGCTGATGTCGCTGGGCGCGGCGGCGCTGCTCGGGACGGGTTGGACGATGCCGCAGGTCGTCGGCTGCGGCGGGATCGCCGGGATC
>JBIKLI010000405.1:0-3675 GCA_044359885.1 Alphaproteobacteria bacterium
CTTGAGGAACCCCTGGTTCCCGAACAGGTAGATCAGCGCGATCGCCGGCAGCAGGGACGGCGCCAGGATCGGGATCAGCGCCAGCGCCTGGAACAGCCCGCGCCAGCGCATGCAGGAGCGCGTGAGAGCGTAGGCATAGACGAAGGCCAGCGGGATCACGATCGCCGTCGTGACGACGGCGATGGCCAGCGAGTTCCAGAACGAGGCCAGCAGAGACGGGGTCGAGACGTAGCGCGCGTAGTTCGCCAGCCCGACGAAATTGCCGTTGAAGTCGTGGAAGCTCTTCGACAGCAGCGTCCAGAGCGGCAGCGCCACCGTCGCGGTCAGCCACAGCCCGAGCAGGACCAGAAGCACGCGCATCGCGATCTCGTCGCGCGCCGGCCGCAGCCGCGCGGCACCCGGACGGCCGAGCATGGCAAGCCCCGCCATCAGCCGCGCGCGTAGACCACGAGCCGGTCGGCGGGCAGCGCGACGGCGATGCGCTGGCCCGGCGCGAGGCCGAGATCGTGGATCAGGTTGGACGAGAAATCGCCAAGCAGCCGCTGGCCGGTCCCGTCCGCCAGCACCAGCGTCGCGCGGCAGAAGGCGCCGAGAAACTCCATCTCGGCGATCTGGGCCCCGAAGGCATTGGCCGCGTCGGCGCCGACGCCGCGAACGCGCACATCCTCGGGCCGCAGGCACAGCTGCACCGGGCTGCCGGCCGCCATCGCGCCCGTATCGCAGGCGACCGGCCGGCCATCGAGCGTGACCGTTCCGGGCTCGGCGACCTCGCCTGCCAGGAAGTTCATGGTGCCGACGAAATCGGCGACGAAGGGGGTCGACGGCCGGCCATAGATCTCGCGCGGCGTGCCGATCTGCTCGATCGAACCATGGTTCATCACCACGATCCGGTCGGCCATGGTCAGCGCCTCTTCCTGGTCGTGGGTCACCATGATGGTGGTGATGCCCAGACGTCGCTGCAGGCCCTTGACCTCATGGCGCAGGCGGGCGCGCACGCGCGCGTCGAGCGCCGAGAGCGGCTCGTCGAGCAGCAGCAGGCCGGGCGACGTCGCCAGCGCGCGCGCCAGCGCCACGCGCTGCTGCTGGCCGCCGGAAAGCTGCGAAGGATATTTCCGGCCTGAATCGGGAAGCCCGACCAGTTCGAGAAGCTCGGCGACGCGGGCGTCGGTCGCGGCCCGCCCCTGCCCCCGGCTGCGCAGGCCGTAGCCGACATTGTCGCGGACCGACAGGTTCGGGAAAAGGGCGTAGGACTGGAAGACGATGCCGAAATCGCGCTCCGCCGGCGGCAGGGACGAGATCTCGCGGCCGGCCTGCCAGATCCGCCCCTCGCTCTGGGCATCCAGCCCGGCAATGGCGCGCAGCAAGGTCGTCTTGCCGCAGCCGGACGGTCCGAGGAAACAGACGAATTCACGCGGCCGAATCTCCAGATCGATCCGGTCGAGCGCCGTGAAGGCGCCGAAGCGCTTGGTCAGCCCCTCGATGCGAAGAAAGGACGCGACGGGCTCTGCACTGGACGTCATGTCGGACCGGGCGCGCGCGGGGTGAAAGAAAGACGCCCCGGAAGACATCTCTTCCGGGGCGTCCGGGTTCCGACGTTCAGCGTGGCGCCGACTTGCCGTCGTAGCGACGCGTCCATTCGGCCAGGATCCGGTCGCGATTCTCCGACATCCAGGCGAGGTCGAGCGGCAGCATCGAGGGCTCGGCGTTGGGCGGATAGTTCGGCGGCGCGACCTGCAGGCCGGGTGCCGCGACGATCGCGTAGTACTTGCCGTAGAGCTCGTTCGCCTTGCGCGACACCGAGAAATCCGCGACGCGCTGCGCTGCCGCCAGGTTTCGGGTGCCCTTGACGATCGCCGTCGCCTCCATGTCCCAGCCCGAACCTTCGCGCGGGATCACCAGTTCGATCGGCGCGCCGCGGGTCTTCTCGCTGGCCCCGCGCATGTCGAAGCCGATCCCCACCATGCGTTCGCCGCGCGCGGCCTGGACGCAAGGGGCCGAGCCCGAATGGGTGTAGACGGCGATGTTCTCGTGCAGCTTGTCCATGAAGGCCCAGGCCCCCGCCTCGCCCATCGCCTTCATCCAGCCGGCGATGGCGAGGAAGCCGGTGCCCGACGAAGCGGGGTTCGGCATCACGATCTGGCCCTTGAACTTCGGATCGGCGAGATCCATCCAGGACGCCGGCATCGGCGCATTCGCCTTGCGCTGTTCGACCGTGTTGACGCACACGACCGCGAGCCACGCATCCATGCCCGTCCAGACCATCGGATTGGCCGCCGAGCGGAAGGCAGGCTTGAGCTGGTCCGCGCCCTTGGGCGTGTAGGGCTGGATCAGTCCGGCCTTGTCGAAGGCGATGATGCTGGTGACGGCGAGCCCCCAGATGACGTCGGCGCGCGGATTGTCCCGCTCGGCAAGGAAGCGCGACGTGATCACGCCGGTCGACTCGCGGACCCACTGGATGTCGATATCCGGGTTCTCGGATTCGAAAGCCTGCTTGTAGGGCTGCAGCTGGTCGCTTTCCAGCGCGGTGTAGACCGTGACCCGCGTGCGCTGCTGCGCCTCGGCGTCGCTCCAGGTGAGCGCCATCGCCAGCGCCGCACCCGCCATCAGAAATCGCCTGAGCATCGACCCCTCCTGTCCGTTAACGAAACCCGCCGCGAGCGGCGGCGCCATCTTGTGCATGATTTGTATGACAAACCCGCGACAGGCGGAAGCCCGCCCGCACGGGTTCGGCGCCCTCCGGGACCGATGCCGGCCGGCCGTTCACCCCGGCCAGGGCAGCGAATAGGTCCGGACATTGGTGAAGCTCTTCATGGCCTCCACCACGCCTTCCTTGTAGCCGTTGCCGGAATCCTTGATCCCGCCGAAGGGAGACATCTCGATCCGGTAGCCCGGCACCTCCCAGACATTGACGGTCCCGACATTCAGTTCGTTGACGAACCGAGGGATCAGGTCGAGCCGGTTCGTGCAGACGCCCGAGGAAAGTCCGAAGGCGGTGGAATTGGAAATCCGGATCGCGTCGTCCACGTCCCGGACCCGGATGATCGGAACCGCCGGGCCGAACGTCTCCTCGCGGACCAGTTCGCAGTCATAGGGCACATGGTCGACGACCGTCGGCGGAAAGACCGCGCCGCGGCGATCGTTGCCGTGGAGCAGACGGGCGCCCTTCGCCACCGCGTCCTCGACCCGTCGCTGGAACAGGATCGCGGAGCGCTCGTTGATGACCGTGCCGACATCGGTCGCCGGATCGCGGGGATCGCCGGCCTTGAGCTTGCGGGCCTTCTCGACCACCAGGGCCGCGAGATCGTCGGCGATGCGCTCGAACGCCAGGATGCGCTTGACCGCGGTGCAGCGCTGGCCGGAGTTCTTGGTGGCACCGGCCACCGCGAGTTCGGCCGCCTTGTCGAGATCGGCGTCGTCGACGACGATCAGCGGATCGTTGCCGCCCAGTTCGAGGACGCTGCGCTTGTAGCCGGCACGCTCCGCGATCAGCTTGCCGACCGGCACCGAGCCCGTGAACGTGATCAGGTCGATCATCGGATTGACGATCAGTTCGTCCGTGAACGGGCCGGGCAACCCGGTCACGACAGACAGCATTTCGGGCGGGAGCCCCGCTTCGTAGAGGATGTCCGCGAGGACCAGCGCCGTCATCGGCGTCAGCTCGGTCGGCTTCAGGAC
>JBIKLI010000097.1:0-12998 GCA_044359885.1 Alphaproteobacteria bacterium
ACGCAACGCATCTGCGTCCCATCGACCACGGCCCAGAATCGCTTGCTGGCGCCACGGGCCAGGGTCGCCCGCCGCCTCGGCGCGCATCCAACCGGTCTTGCGCCGCTCGTCGCCCAACAGCCCGTCCGGGAACAACCCAGCCGACGATGCCACCCGCTCCTGCGTGAACAGCGGCCTGATCAATAACGATCCGATCCAGCGTGGCTTTTGCGCTGGAATGGGCCCAAAAACCAAGCTGGATCGTTATCTCCCGCGAATGGGCCTAAAAACCACGCTGGATCGTTATCTCCGATCGTTATCTCCAGCACTGGATCGTTATCTCCAGTATCTCCAGCATCGATCCGCACGGGTCCAGGCCCGAGGATCCACCGACCTTGGTCGCCTGGCAGAAACGTCTGGCACGCCCTCGCAGCGGGGAGGTGTCGGGTCGTGCAAGCGATAGGTCAACGATCAAGATCGTTTCATTCCGGGCTTCTCAGCCCAGCGCCAGCGCGAGGCGCGTGCCGCGCGGCGCGAAACCATTGGCGGCCAGGAACCGCACGCCATCGGCGCCGAGCCCGGCGGCCCCGATTTCCAGCCCGTCCCAGCCCCGCGACTTCGCCTCGCGCCGCGCCGCCGCCAGCAGCCGGGCGCCGAGCCCGCACCGACGCCGGTCCGGCACCACCTGCAGTTCTTCGAGGGTCCCGGTCGTCGCCGCGCCGGCGATCGCCGCCACGCGGCCGAGGATGGTCCCCGCCGCGTCCTGCGCGACGACGGCGAAGCTGCCGGTCAGGGACCCGGCCATGCGACACAGCCGCGCGCCGTCGTCGGGCCCGGGCAACGAGGGCTCGGCGACGCCATCGGCGCGGCGGCCCAGCATCGCGACGCGCTTGCTGCCGCCATAGACGCTCTGCACCGCCAGTTCGCGGAACCCGAGACCGCCGTGGAAGGCGAGGCTGGCATCGTTGGCCGGCTGCAGATTGACTTCGCAGACGACGGGCGGCCCCGACGGCGGGAGCGCGACGAAGATGTCGGCATAGGCCGCGCGGCCGACCCCGCGCCCGCGCCCGCCGGCGGCGACCACGATCCGGTCGACATAGACGAAATCGGGCAGCTTGCGCTGGAACCAGGCGTAGTTCTCGCTGCCATAGTCGCGTCCCGGGGGCAGCGTCACGGTCAGCGCCTGCAGCCCGCCCTGCGGGTCATCCGCGACCCGCACCCGCGCCGCGCCGGCGATGAAGCCCAGCCAGACCGTCGCGGCCAGCGCGTTCACATGAGGGATGGCGGCGTCGTTCAGCGCGGCGATCGCGGCGAGGTCGTCCGGCGTCGCCGGCCGGAATGCCGGGATCACGGCGACAGCCAGGCCCGCAGCGCGCTGTTCACCGCCGCCGGCTGCTCGATGGTCGACAGATGACCGCAATCCTCGACGACGACCAGCCGCGCGCCGTCGATGTCGGCAGCGATCTCGCGCGCGGCCTCCACCGGCGTCGCCTGGTCCTGGCGGCCGCAGATCACGACCGTCGGCACGCGGATCCGCGACAGGCCCGGGCGGCTGTCCGGCCGGCCGAGTATCGCCGTCTGCTGCCGGATGAAGGCGTCGCGTCCCACCCGCATCGTCATCGCCGCGACCGCGGCGACGAAATCCGGATCCTGCATCCGGCCGGGATGGACCCATTGCGGAAGCAGCTGCGGGGTGACGCCCTTGAACGCGCCGCGCTCGGCGAGCGCGATCAGGTCGCGCCGCTGCTGCGCGCGCGCCGGCGTGTCGGGTCGCGCCGAGGTGTCGAGCAGCGCCAGGCGCGCGACGCGCGCCGGGGCGCGACGCATGATCTCGAACGCGACATAGCCGCCCATCGAAAACCCGGCCAGGGCGAAGACGGGCGGCGCCGAGGCCAGGACATGCTGCGCCATCGCGGCGATGCTGTCGGCACCGGTCAGGTCGGCGATCGCGATCGCCGCGATGTCGCAAAGATCGGCGGCCTGCGGCGCCCAGACGGCCGCGTCGCAGAGCAGCCCGGGCAGCAGGATCAGCGGCAAGCGGATCACTTGATCAGCTTCTGGACGTCGCGGAACGCGTCTGTCCCGGCACGGCCCAGCCACTCGAACAGCACCATCTCGGCGGTGACGACCACCACGCCGGACGCGGCCAGTCGCCTGAGCCCGGCGGCGCGGTCGTCCGGTCGCCGCGACGACGTCGCGTCCTCGACCACCGCCACCGACCAGCCGGCGGCGGCGAGGCCGAGGGCCGATTGCAGGACGCAGACATGCGCCTCGATGCCGCACAGCACCGCCTGGCGCCGCGGCGCCATCAGCGCCAGACGCGCCTGGACCGATGGCTCGGCGGCACAGGAGAAATGGATCTTCTCCAGCGTTTCTTCCGGGCTGGCCAGCGCAGCGAGGCCCGGGACGGTGGGACCCAGCCCGCGCGGATATTGTTCGGTCACCAGCATCGGCACGCCCAGCCGGCGCGCTGCCCGCATCAGCCGCGCAGCACCCTGCTCCACGGCCACGGGATCGGCCATCGCCGGCAGCAGCCTTTCCTGGACGTCGATCGCCAGCAGAAGGGACAGATCAGCCTTCAGAATCATGGCGCGAAACTAGCCATGCCGCGGCCGCAACGCCACCCGCCTCGCGACGGCCTCTCGGCATCCGCCACCGCCCGGGCCCTGCCACGGCGCCGCTCGGCGCGTCGGCGGAAACGCAGAAAGGACCCGCGATGCCGGGCGTCGTCCTGCCAGAAATCGTCCCCCGGTCCCGGCCTGCCCAGCGCCGGCGAGCCGGGGCGTCTGGGGCCGATCGCAGCGGTCGCGTTGACTTCCCGGCGTTTCTGCCGATAATCCCCATCGGCAGGGGGGCCGGGCGCAGAGCCGCGGCCCCTTTCGTTTATGGGCCGGATGCTCCGTCCCGCGCGCCGGCCCGCACGAAAGGTTCGCTTCCCAACGATGAGTTTCGACGATCTCGGCCTTGGTGCCGATGTCCTGCGCGCCGTCGCCGACGCCGGCTACAAGGAACCCACCCCGATCCAGCGTCAGGCGATACCCTACGTTCTGTCGGGCCGCGATGTGCTCGGCTGCGCCCAGACGGGCACCGGGAAGACGGCCAGCTTCACCCTGCCGATGATCGACATCCTGTTCGGCTCGCGCGCCCGGGCGCGCATGCCGCGCTCGCTGATCCTGGAACCGACCCGCGAACTGGCGGCCCAGGTGGCGGAGAATTTCGATGTCTACGGCAAGTACCACAAGCTGTCGAAGGCGCTGCTGATCGGCGGCGTCCAGTACGGCGACCAGGAAAAGGTGCTCGATCGGGGCGTCGACGTGCTGATCGCGACCCCCGGCCGGCTGATCGACCATTTCGAGCGCGGCCGGTTGCTGCTGTCCGACGTGAAGATGCTGGTCATCGACGAAGCGGACCGGATGCTCGACATGGGATTCATCCCGGATGTCGAGCGGATCGTCTCGCTCCTGCCCAAGAACCGCCAGACGCTGTTCTTCTCGGCGACGATGCCGCCCGAGATCCGGCGTCTTGCGGATGCTTTCCTGACCGATCCCAAGGAAGTCACGGTGGCGCGGCCGGCGACCACGGCGGACACGGTCAAGCAGGCGCTGGTCGTCGCGGACGAACGCGCCAAGCGCGAAGTGCTGCGCGCCCTGGTGCGCGCCGAACCGGTGCGCAACGCGCTGATCTTCTGCAACCGCAAGCGCGACGTCGATACGCTCTACAAGTCGCTCAAGAGACACGGCTTCAACGCCGGCATGCTCCATGGCGACATGGATCAGGCGCAGCGCACCGCGACCCTCGAAGCCTTCAAGCGCGGCGAGATCACGCTGCTGGTCTGTTCGGACGTCGCGGCGCGCGGCCTCGACATCGACGATCTCAGCCATGTTTTCAATTTCGACGTGCCGATCCACGCCGAGGACTATGTCCACCGCATCGGGCGGACCGGCCGCGCCGGACGTTCGGGCGCCGCGTTCACCATCGCCACGCGCGCGGACGGCAAGTTCCTCGCGGCGATCGAGAAGCTGATCGGCAAGCCCGTCCCGCGCGTCGAACTGCCCGGCCTCGCGGCCGGTTCAGAACCGGCGGTCGCGCCCGCCCCTGCGCCCGAAGCCGCCGCGCCGGACGAGCGCCGCGGCCGGGCGCGTGGCCGCGGCCGTGGCCGCGAACGGGACCGGGGAGCAGAGCCGCGGCCTGGGCGCGAGCCGCGGGAGCCACGCGAGCGTCCGCGCGAGCCCGCCGCGGCCGAGCGCGCGGCACCGGTTCCGGAGCCCGTGGCGGCGCCGCCACGGCCGCCCGCCGCGCCGAAACCGCCGCCCGCGCCGGCCCGGCGCAAGCGCCAGGACGGCGACGACGATCACAGCCCGCTGGGGCTTGGCGACCATGTCCCTGCCTTCCTGATGCGGGGCAGGCGCGCCACCAGCTGACCGCGCGAGGCGCAGGGAGGAGCGATGCAGACGATCTTCGTGATGGTGAAATGCGAGCTGGGCCGGGCCTACGACGTCGCCGACGCAGCCGTCCAGAACGTCGAACAGGTCTCCGAAATCCACTCGATCTCGGGACAGTACGACCTGATGATGAAGTGCTACCTGACCGACGAACAGGACATCGGCCATTTCGTGATGGGCGTTCAGCGACTGCCCGGCGTCAAGGACACGTTCACGCTGATCGCCTTCAAGGCTTTCTCCTGATCGGGACGACGCCGCGTCAGCGGCGCGGCTGGCAGGTGAGCCGCCAGACCAGCCACGTCTCCCCGTCGCGCTCGACCCGGCTCTCGCTGCGTACGACATAGCCGGCCGGGCAGCGTTCCTCGGCCTGCGCCACGTCGAGCAGCGGCGTGGCGACCACCTTGCCGTCGCGCTGATAGAGCTTCTCGACGACGGCATTGCTGCCGAAGAGCGCCGGCTGGCCGGAATCGGGGCGGTAATTGTCCACCGAAAGCGCCGCCGCGGCGGTCGTGGCGATGAAGTAGAGGGCGCTGATGCCGATATCGGCCATGACCGGATCATCCAAGCTGCAACGAACGAGCGCAGTCTAGCGGTCCTCGCCCCTGGCGTCAGCCGCTTTCGCCACGCTCGCCGGCCTCGGCCCTCAGGCCATGAAATCGGGCTCCTCGCGGCTCAGCGTCCGGATGACGGCAGCCATGAAGCCTTTGGCGTAGGCCTTGAAGCGCGGCACGTCGCGCGGGATCGCCGCCATCATCCGCTCGGGGATCGGCTGCAGGGCATGGCCGCCGGCCTCGGCCAGCAACTGCATGCGGCAGGTATCCTCCAGATAGGTCAGCCGCAGCAGCGCCTCGCCCACCGACGCGCCGACGACCAGCGGCCCATGGTTCTCCATCATCAGGATGAAGTCCTCGCCCAGCAGTCGCGCCAGGCGCTCGCCCTCGGCGGGCGTCAGCGCCGGCCCGTCGAAACCCCGGTCGTAGACGATGCGCTGATAGAACGACATCGCGGAGAGATAGCTGGGGCTGACGGTCCCGCCCTTGCGCATGCAGATCGCCGTGGCGTGGTGCATATGCGTATGGAGCACCGCGACCGCCTGCGGCAGCAGACGGTGGATCGGGGCGTGGATGGAGAACGCCGTGGTCTCGACCGTATGACCATTGGCCGACAGGATCGTCCCGTCATGGGCCGCGATGACGAGATCGCCGACCCGCGCCTCGGCCCAGAAATAGCCTTCCGGATTGATCAGCATCAGATCCGGCCGGCCCGGCACCGCCATCGAGAAATGGTTGCAGACGCCGCTCTGATAGCCGAGCCGCGCCGCCCAGCGCAGCGCCGCCGCCAGTTCGATCTTCGCCTGCCGCAGGGCCTCGCCCTGCCCGATGCCGTCGCCCATGCCGTCCTCGCCGGTTGCCCGTTGCCGCACCCCCGATCCCAACAGCACCGCCGGCGCCGCTGCAAGCCTTTCCTCGGGGACCGCTTGACCTCGGACATGGGCAGCACGATGTCCACATGCTGCAACCCAGGAGCGTCCCATGCCCCATGTCCTCCGCGGCGCCGTCTGCGCCGCGATCCTCGCCCTCGTCGCCGCGTCGCCTGTCGCCGACGCACAGCACCAGCATCACCGTTCGTCCCCGGCCGCCGCCGGCGAGACCGCGTCGACCCGCGCCTTTCGCGCCGCGTCGGAGCGCATGCACAAGCAGATGGACATCCGCTATTCCGGCGACGCCGACCGCGATTTCGCGGCCGGCATGATCCCCCATCACCAGGGGGCGATCGACATGGCGCGGATCGTCCTGGAGCACGGCAAGGATCCGGAGATCCGCAAGCTCGCCCAGGAGATCATCGCCGCCCAGGAGAAGGAGATCGCCTGGATGAAGGCGTGGCTGGCCTCCCGGCGCTGACGGGTGGCGCGCGTCACATCGCGTCGAGCGGATAGATGGGGCGCCGGACGTTGCGGAATGCCAGCCGCGCGTTGTCGGAAGTCGTCACGCCGGCGCCATCGCAGGTGAATGTCTCCGAGGCGAGGTCCCCGAAGCCGGCGCGATAATGGATCCGCGACTTGAGCAGAAGGTAGCGCTGCGAACGCGGATCGATGCCGTTCGCCTCGAAGATCCCGAGATCGAAGGGCTCGTGGTGGATCGACGCCACCACGATCTTCATGCGTCCCAGATCGAGAACCGCGGTGGGCCCGGTATCGGCCATCAGGCCGGTGTACATCGGTCCCGTGATCCGCCAGCGCCCGTCGCCCAGATGCGCGACGCGGCCGCGCACCCGCATCGGCTGCGCCGCGCGCCCGATCGACGGCATCGCGGTCTTGCCGCCCAGATCGAGCGCCACCTCGGCGCCCAGTCCGGCCTCCTGCATCGCCGCGACCGCGGCGGGATCGTGGAGCGCGGCCATCGCGACGTCGGGAAGATCCTGGCGCAGCACCTCGGCGACCACGTCCATGACGTCGGCCGTACCGCCGGATCCGACATTGTCGGCGTGGTCGAGCAGCACCACCGGCCGCCCGCGCGGGATGGCGTTCTGCAGCCGGCTGGCCGCGGCGACGGTGGTCGCCAGATCGCGATGCGCGTAGACGAAGTCGGATCGCCGCTCCCACGCCGCCGAGAGCAGCCGGTCGCGCAAGCCTTCCGCAGCCGCCCGGTCGCCATCCGCGACCACGACCGCGGCAACGCCGGCATCGTGGATGTCGGCCAGCGGGAAGCCGCCGAACAGCGTCGCGGCGAGCACGGGGCCGGCCTCGCCGGCGCGCGCCATCTGCTGCAGGCCGCGCATCGGCTCGTCGGCGGTGCCCATGCGAAGCGTCTGCGCCAGCAGCGGCACCGCCCCCCAGGCCATCACCGGATCGCAACGGCCGGCGAGGCGGGCGAGCAGGATACGGCCGACCTGCTCGCCGACCACGCGCATGTCGACATGCGGATAGGTCTTGTAGCCGATCATGGCGTCGCAATTCGCGACCATGCGCGCCGTCAGGTTGCAGTGCATGTCGAGCGCCACGCTGACCGGAATGCCGGGACGCACCGCGCGAAGACGGGCCAGCAACTCCCCCTCGCCGTCGTCGAGATGCTCGGCGACCATCGCGCCATGCAGGTCGAGCATGACCGCATCGCAGCCCGCGGCGACCGCGTCGACGATCGCGCCCGCCATCTCCTCGTAGGCCGCGCGCTGCACGCGGCCCGAGGGCGGCGCCTCGGCGGCCAGCGGCACCACGATTTCCGCGCCGGCCTCCCGCAGCAGCCCGATGCTGGCGCCCAGCGGCGTGTTGGTCGCCGCGAAGGCCTCGATCGCGGCGTCGCCGCGCAGCAGGCCGCGCGGGCCGAAACGGCGCAGGCCGGTCGGCACCGGCGAGAAGGTGTTGGTCTCGTGCTTCATCATCGCGGCGACGACGCGCATGGGGCTTCTCCAGGAGGGTCGCGCCGCGCTCAGCGCGCCGCTTCGAGGACGAGATCGCTGGCCTTCTCGCCGATCATGATGCATGCGGCGTTGGTGTTGCCGGAGACCACGGTCGGCATCACGGAGGCGTCGGCGACCCGCAGCCCGTCGATCCCGCGCACCCGCAACGCCGGGTCGACGACGGCCTGCAGATCGCCGGGCGGACCCATTCGGCAGGTGCTGGTCGGGTGGAAGATGGTGGTGCCGTTGCGCCGGGCGATCGCCAGCAGTTCCTCTTCCGTCGCATGCGCCGGGCCGGGGATCGTCTCCTCGGCGATGAAGGGCGCGAGCGGTGCCTGGGCGGCGATGCGGCGCGCGACCTTCATGCCGTCGACGATCGTCTGCTGGTCGCCCGGGGTCGAGAGGTAGTTCGCCAGGATCGCCGGATGGACGCGGGGGTCCGGGGATTTCAGCCGGATCCACCCCCGGCTCTCCGGGCGCAGCTGGCATACCGAGCTGGTGAACCCGGGATAGGGATGAAAGTCGCCGCCGGGCTTGTCCATCGATACCGGGAACATGTGGAACTGGATGTCGGGCGTGGCGAGTTCCGGCCGGGTCCGGCAGAAGACGCCGACTTGTCCGGCCCCGATCGTCATCGGACCGGCGCTGCGGGTCAGCCACTCCCACGCCACCGCCAGCTTGCCGAGCGGGCTGCGGGCGAGATCGTTGAAGGTGATCGGCTGCGGACAGCGATAGACGAAACGGACCTGGAAATGGTCCTGCAGGCAGGCACCGACGCCCGGCATGTCCAGCAGCACCGGGATCCCCTGCCGGGCCAGAACGTCCCCCGGCCCGACGCCCGAGAGCTGCAGAAGATGCGGCGAATTGATCGCGCCGCCGCACAGGATCACCTCGCGCCGCGCGCGCACGCGGCGCTCGGCGCCGCCGGCAAGGAAGGCGACGCCGGTGGCGCGCCGGGCCTCGAACAGGATCCGCGTCGCCAGCGCACCGGTCTCCACGGCCAGATTGGGCCGCCGCCGCACCGGGCGCAGATAGGCATTGGCGGTGCTCGATCGCCAGCCGCGGCGCACCGTCAGCTGGAAATATCCGGCGCCCTCCTGCTTGGCCCCGTTGAAGTCCGGGTTGCGGGGAATTCCTGCCGCCGCCGCGGCGGCGATGAAGGCCTCGCAGATCGGATGGTTCAGGCGGAGGTTGCTGACGCCCAGCGGTCCGCCGGCGCCGTGGAAATCGTCGGCGCCGCGCTCCTGGTCCTCGGCGCGGCGGAAATAGGGCAGCACGTCGGCGAAGCTCCAGCCGGGATTGCCCAGTTGGCGCCAATGGTCGAAATCCTCGGCCTGGCCACGGATATAGACGAGCCCGTTGATCGAGCTCGAGCCACCCAGGACCTTGCCCCGGGGCCAGGTGATGGAACGCCCGTTCAGCCCCGGATCGGGTTCGGTCTGGAAGCCCCAGCTGAGCTTGGAGTACATCGTGCGGAAATAGCCGACCGGGATGTGGATCCACGGATTGCGGTCCTCCGGCCCCGCCTCCAGAAGCAGGACGCGATGGCGCGGATCCGCCGACAGCCGGTTGGCCAGCACGCAGCCCGCCGACCCGGCCCCCACGATGACGAAGTCGAATTCCTGCCCGCTGTCCATCCGCGCGTTCTCCCGCTGCTTGGGCCCGCCGCAGAGTCGCATATGGCGGCTCTCGCTTGTAGCGCCGCCGGTGACGGCTTGCGACTCCGGCCGGGAGAACTAAACTCAATTCGCCGGCGTCCTTCGGGGACGCAGGTGCCGCGGCAGTTTCGATTCGCCGCGGCCGTTCCAACCAGGCGGCTTCGAGCGCAATTTCCGCGCCCCGCCTCGACGAAAGGAGGTGATCCAGTGCGCAAAGGATTGTTTTTCGTGGCCGGTGCACTGATGGCCGTTTCGGCGATGTCTCCCGCTTTCGCCGAAGGGGGGTGCGCCTGGTCCACGAAGCAGATGTCGGTGGAGGCCCCGAAGGTCTCCGCGCCCATGTCGACGGCTGCTTCGGGGACGATCGTCCCGCCATCGACGGCGCAGACGGGCGGCTGAGCCGACCGTTCCGCCAGCTGCAGCGATATTTCCTGCGGTGACCCGCCGGGCCTTCGGGCCCGGCGGGTCTTTCCTTTCATGGACCATGGGCGCGGTGCGCCGTCACATCCGGCCCAGACGACGCAGCTGTCGTTCGCGCGAGAAGACGTAGATGCCGCTGACGATCACGATCGCGGCGCCGACGAAGGTCCAGAAATCCGGCAGGTGGCCGAACATCAGCCAGCCCAGCAACGTGATCCAGGGCAACTGAAGATACATGTAGGGCGCGAGCGACGACGCCTCGGCACGACGAAACGCATGGATCATGCACAAATGGCCGAGTGCGCCGGTGGCACCGGTCACCGCCATCAGCGTCCAGTCGATCGCGCCCGGCCACGTCCAGACCAGCGGCACGAACAGGCTCGCCGCCCCCGCCCCGACCGTCGCCGTGAACACGAAGGTGACCTCGGGCGGATCATGCGCGGAGATCGCCCGCGTGACCAGGTGGAAGACCGCGTTCCCGACCGCCTGCGCCAGGGCGAACACGGCGGCCCAATGGAAAAGGCCCGATCCGGGACGCAGGATGACGGCGACGCCGAGCAGACCGATCAGCACCGCGGCCAGACGTCGCGGTCCGACCCGTTCGCCGAGAACGACGGCAGCGAACACGGTCACCAGCAGCGGCGCGACGAAGGCGATCGCCTGCACCTCGGCCAGCTGCATCGACGCGATCGCCATGATGAACAGGAAATTGCAGACGGCCAGCAGACTGGCGCGCAGCAGTTGAAGGCCAGGGCGCCGGGTCCGAAGACGGCCCTGCAGCGCAAGTTTAATGGCGAAGGGCAGGACGAGGACGAAGGCGAAGAAGAATCGCGCCCACGTCACCTGCAACGGATCGTAGGACTGCGTCAGAAGCTTGGCGACCGCATCGAGGATCCCGAAGCTGCCGGTCGCCGCCAGCAGGAACGGCAGTCCTGCCGCCAGCGACGGAGGTGGCCGGCCGGCCGGTTCATCTGCGCCACTCATGTTGGGTGCTGCGGCTCCCGGGATGCGACGGGGCCGAACCTAGCACCGCACCGCCGCGGCGGCACGGCCCCTGGGCCGCACCGTCCGCGCCGGCCGGGCTGTCAGACGTTGGACTCGTAGCCGCCGCCGCCGATCATCGACAGGAACTCGCGGCGCGTGGACTCGTTGTTGCGGAACGCGCCCAGCATCCGGCTGGTGACCATGCTGACGCCCGGCTTGTGGATGCCGCGCGTCGTCATGCACTGGTGCGTGGCGCGGACGACGACGGCCACGCCGCGGGGCCGCAGCACGTCCTGGATCGCGTTCGCGATCTGCGCAGTCATCTTCTCCTGGATCTGCAGCCGCTTGGCGTAGATCTCGATCACGCGGGCGATCTTGGAGATGCCGACGACCCGCTTGTTCGGCAGGTACGCGCAGTGCGCGACCCCGATGATCGGCGCCAGATGATGTTCGCAATGCGATTCGAAACGGATGTCGCGCAGCACGACCATCTCGTCGTAGCCCGCGGTCTCCTCGAAGGTGCGTTCGAGGATCGCGACCGGATCCTCGCCATAGCCGGCGAACCACTCCTCGTACGCGCGCACGACCCGGTCAGGCGTGCCGAGCAGCCCCTCGCGGTCGGGATCGTCGCCGGTCCAGCGCAGCAACGTGCGGACCGCCGCCTCGGCTTCTTCGCGCGTCGGCCGGCCGGACGGCCGGCGGCGCTCGTCGAGTTGTTCGTCGCTGTCGTGGCGAAGTTCGAGTTCCATCGCATGCCCCTTCGTAGCGTTTCACCCCACAAAAAGTGGCGCGAAACGAGGTGCGATCAACCCGGAATATTTCGCTGATCCGAACGATCCGGCCCTGCGTATCGATGTCAACTGCCACGATAGGTGGCGTACGACCAGGGGCTCACGAGCAGCGGAACGTGGTAATGCGCGCCCGGGTCGGCGATGGCGAAGCGCAGCACGATCTCGTCCAGGAAGGGCGGATCGGCGACAGGAACGCCCTGGGCGCGGAAATACGCCGCCGTCGCGAATACCAGTTCGTAGCCGCCCGCCGTGAACGCGTCGCCCTCCAGCAGCGGCGCATCGGTGCGCCCGTTGGCGTTGGTGATCGCGCGCCGGATCGGCTGCCGGTCCGCGCCGCCCAGCCGGTAGAGCGCCAGCGCGATCCCCGCGCCGGGCACGCCGCGCGCGGTGTCCAGGACATGGGTCGTCAGACGTCCGGCCATGGCGCTCACCCCGCCCGCGCGAGCAGGAACAGGCCGGTCATCCCGAGCACGGCCGCCGGCCAGATCCAGATCCCGTCGCGCAGCCGGCCCTTGTCGAGCAGCAGGAACCAGTGCCGCACGATCGCCCCGATGACGATCAACCCGGTCAGGATCACCCAGTTGAATTCGCTGCCCCAGGTCGACGAGAAATTCTTCGACAGCATCATCAGGACGACCGGCAGGGTCAGGTAGGAATTGTGCGTCGACCGGATCTTGCCCTGCAGACCGCGATCGGCATCGGGCGCGCGACCGGCCTTGACGGCGTCGACCAGGGCGCGCTGGTTCGGGATGATGATCATCCAGACATTCGCCACCATGAGCGTGCCGATCAGCGCGCCGGTATGCACGAAGGCGGCCTGCGGCTGCATGATCCGGCATAGGCCCCAGATCACGGCGACCAGCACGGCGAAGCCGATCGCCGCGGCGTGGAGCGGTCGTTCCCGGCCCAGCCGGGACTTGAACAGCGCGTCGTAGAGCAGCCACGCGACCACGACCAGCACGGCGAAGATCAGCCCGGCGCCGGCGCCGCCGAACCGCGCCAGGGACGGATCGACGAACACGTCGCCGCCCATGCCGACATAGAAGACCAGGATCAGCAGGAGCGCCCCGGTGATGAAGGTCATGCCCGCCTCCCACTTGAACCAGTGGAGACGGCGCGGCAGCGCCGGCGGCGCCACGCCGAATTTCTCGACCCGGTAGAAGCCGCCGCCATGGACCGACCAGACCTCGCCGGCGACGCCGGGCCGCGGCGGCTCCGGCGGCTCGAGCGAGGCGTCGAGCCACATGAAATAGAGCGAAGCGCCGATCCAGGCGATGCCGAACATCACGTGCGCCCAGCGGACGACCAGGTTCAGCCACTCATGGACG
>JBIKLI010000406.1:0-3664 GCA_044359885.1 Alphaproteobacteria bacterium
GCGGATCGTCGACCGCGCCCTGAACGATACCCTGCCCGAGCCTGAAGACCCCGAGAAGGTGGCCGCCCGCAGCTTGCGGCGCGCGATCGCCCGCAACGCGACGCGAGCGCTGAGATGAGCGCCGGCCTCCCGTCCCTGGGCGGTCTGCCGAGCGGTTCGATCGGCCGCAAGACGCATCGCCACGGCACCCATCGCACCGTTGCGCCGGAACAGACACTGGCGCGGGTCAGCGCCTTGTGCGGGGCCGTCGGCATCACGAGGGTCAGCACGGTCACCGGTCTGGACCGGATCGGCATCCCCGTTGCCGTCGCATGCCGCCCCAATTCGAGATCCCTGTCGGTGTTCCAGGGCAAGGGGCTCTCGCCGGAAGCCGCCAAGGTATCGGCGATAATGGAAGCGCTCGAAGTGCACCATGCGGAAAACGTCACCGGCCCGCTGCACTTCGCGACCACGGCGGAGATGCGCCGGCGGCACCGGATCGCCGAACCGGCGCGATTGCCCCGGCTGGCGGCAACGGGATGGGACGACCACGAACCCATCCTCTGGTTCGAAGGGCGCGAACTGACGTCGGGCGAACCGGCATGGGTTCCGTTCGAACTCGTGAACGCGAGGTTCGTGCTGCCGCACCCTCCGGCCGGCTATCGTTTCGCGGCGTCCACAAACGGGCTCGCGTCGGGCAACGACCCGCTCGAAGCGATACTGCACGGTCTCTACGAGGCCATCGAGCGCGACGCGATCGCCTTATGGCTGCAGCAGCCCCGACCGGCGCGGCGCCTCACCGCGCTGATCCCACCGGCGGAAGGAACGGTCGCCGCCGCCATGCTTGCGCGCTGCGCCGCGGCCGGCATCGGCGCGAGCCTTTGGGACGCCACGTCGGACATCGCGGTCGCGAGCGTGGTCTGCCTCCTGCGCGCCGCGGACGAAAGCGTCTGCGACATGGGGTCGGGATGCCACGCCGACCCTGGCGTCGCGCTCCTGCGCGCCGTCACCGAGGCCGCGCAGTCGCGACTGACGCGGGTGTCCGGCGCACGCGAGGATTTCGGCGACGAGGCCTACCCCGGCGATCCCGGCTTGCAAAGCGGCCAGCCGGCGCCCGATGCCGGACCCGGGGTCCGCAGTCTCGATGCGCTGCCGGATTTCGCGACGGAGACCCTGCGCGAGGATCTCCTCGAAGTCGCGTCCAGGCTCGCCGCCAGAGGCTTCGATCAGGCGATCGTCGCCGACCTCACCGACCCGGCGCTGGGCATACCGGTTTTCCGCGTCGTCGTTCCCGGGTTGGAGGGACCTGCCCATTCGCCCGCGGTGGCCTACGCCCCCGGCGCCAGAGCACTGGCGGCGACGTCATGAACGCCGTGGTCTTCCTCGGGCCATCGCTGCGTCAGGATCGCGCCCGCGATCTCATTCCCGCGCATTTCCGGCCGCCGGCACGCCGGGGCGACATCTATCGCGCCGTCTGCGAACTGAGGCCCCGGGTGCTGGTGCTGATCGACGGCGTGTTCCGGCAGGAGCCTGCGGTCTGGCATCGCGAGATCCTCTGGGCCATGAGCGAGGGCGTGCATGCGATCGGTGCCGCCAGCATGGGTGCCTTGCGGGCCGCCGAACTCGCCGACTACGGGATGCAGGGGGTCGGAAAGATCTTCGCCGCCTACCGCGCCGGGCGGTTCGCCCCTTTCCCCGATCCGTTCGAGGACGATGCGGAGGTCGCTGTCGTCCATGGACCTGCCGAGCTTGGCTCGGCGCCCCTCACGATCGCGCTCGCCGACATACGCGAGGTGCTGGCCGGAGCGATGGCGCGCGCCCAGCTGGACCCTGTCGCCGCGCGTGCCGCCCTGGCCGCGGCGCACGGATTGTTCTTCGCGGAACGGACGCCCGAGCGGCTGTGGGACGCGCTGCGCGCCGACGGTCTGCCGGCCGAACTCTGCGACGCCATCTGCAGCGCCGCCGATGGGGGCATCCACTCCCTCAAGTCCCGCGACGCGATGTCGGCGTTGTCGGCAGGGGCGGCACTCATGGCCTCGGATGCGCCCGCGTTCGAACCGTCCTTCGTCTTCGAGCAGACCCTGGTATGGGAAAGCTTCCGGCGGCGCACGGCACGCACGGAGGCCGCGAATTCCCTGCGCACGATCGGAGCTTCCGGAGACGCGCAATGACACGCATGAACGGCACGCGCTTCCGTCTTTTCCCGCAGTCGCCTTCCGCGGACAGCGTTCCGGAGACGGTCTGGCTGCGTTCTCCGCCGGGATCGATCGGTCCCGGACCGAGCGACGACCGCATGTACGCGGTCCTGCCGGCCATTCCGAAGCTGCCCTACGACCCTCCGGCGACGATGCCGCCCTTCGCCGGTCCGCGCCTCCAGCCGGCATTTCCGGACCGTGGCGGGCATTTCGATCGCGTCGACCCGTCGAGCCCGCAATTCCTGGCCGCGCATCTCTATGGCTGCGCACGTTTCACACTCGACACCTGGGAGCGTCATCTGCGTCGTCCCGTCCGGTGGTGGCACGCGGATTTCCTGCCTTTTCTCGAACTGGTGCCGACCGTCGACTGGAACAATGCGCATGCGGGACCGGGCTTCATCGAGACCGGCGAGCGCGCGAGCATCGATGGGATACTCAACCTCTTCTGCCTGAACTTCGACGTCGTCGCGCACGAGATGGGGCACGCCATACTGTTCGCCGAAGTCGGCATTCCCGCGCCGGGCCGTCTCACGCCCCAATTCCTCGCCTTCCACGAGTCGCTGTCCGACCTGATCGCGTTGCTGGCGGCGATGGAGTTCGGCAGCGTCATCGAGCGGTTCCTCGACGAAACCGGTGGAAATCTGTACTCCCTCGGCCAACTCGGCCGGCTGGCGGAGATGTCGGCATCCGACCAGATCCGCCGCGTCACCTTCGACGCGCGGATCCGGGACTTCGACGGCTTCGTGCGCGGGCAGGACGGCGCATGGTATGGGCCGAACGGCGAGCGCCGGACGCAGCATCAGCTTTCGCAGCCGCTGACCGGGGCATTTTTCGCCATCCTGATCGAGATCTATCAGGACAGCCTCGTCGCCCGTCGCCTCATCGGACCGGACGACGACTGCCGGGGCTGGACACGCGAGGAGGTCAATGAGGATTTCCGCCGCATGCAGGCCAGGTTCGGCGAGCTCTACGGCGCCCGCCGCACGGCCTTCCACGCCACCCTGTGCGACGCGCGGGACTGGCTTGCGAGGTCGCTCGCGATCATGCTGACCCGCCTGCGGCCGGACGACCTCACCTTCGGGGCGATCGCCGGCACCTTCCTGGAGGTCGCCCGGGAGCGCGGGATGACGGGGAACCTCAAGGCGATCGAGGACTACTTTCTGGATCGCGATATCGTTCCCGAGCCGCCCAGGGCGGCGCGCCGGGCACAGCTCCACGACGTCGATCCATGGCACCATGCGCGGGACGGCGGCGGGCGACCGCTCGACCCTCGCACCGCTTTACGAATGGTCTCGAGCGTGCAGAATCTGCTCGACCATGGGTTTCGCGACGCACCGGGCTGGTGATGCCCGCTGCCTTTGATAGGAGAAGAAGATGGAAGAACGCAAGGAACAGAAGGACACGATGCAGGCCGACCAGATCGTCCATGCCTTCGGTCGTCAGGTGGCAGGCATAACGGTCGACGACGCGGCGGGCCTGGGCGACCTGAA
>JBIKLI010000407.1:0-3657 GCA_044359885.1 Alphaproteobacteria bacterium
TACCCGCAACGGTGATGCGCATGAACGGGCCGGCGGCCAGTCCGGTCCGCGACGCCGCGCGCTCGCCGGCATCGGCATCGACGGTCCAGCTTTCGGGCGCGAGCGCCATGCGAACCTCGATCTTCTCGCCCAGGCCGCGGTGCAGACGCGCACCGATGTCGCGCATCCGGTCGTTCGGGGTCACCCGCGTCGGCCCGAGGGCGTCGCGCTGCGCGAAGGAAATCAGCCGACGGGTCGGGCTGGTCCCTGGACCGCCAGCATCGCCGCGGCGATCGGGTCGCGCGTCCCCCCGTCGCCGCGCGGATCCGGATCGCGAGCGTTCGATCGCTGGCCGCATCCGGGTGCCAGACCAGGCTCGATCACGTTCCGTGGCACTTCTTGAATTTCTTGCCGCTGCCGCAGGGGCAGGGATCGTTGCGGCCGACGCCGCGATAGGGGTTGACGTGGGTGTCGCGACCGACCGAAGAGCCGAGCGTCGCGGCCTTGCGCCGCGCCGCGATGCCGGCTTCGGTATAGCCGTACCATTGCGCGAGCAGCGCGGCCGCATCCGTGACCGGTGCGATCTCCTCGCGCACCCTCGCCGCCCGGACGGCGCGTTCGGCAAGTGCGCGATCGAAATCGGCCATCGCGAACTCCAGCGGCGCGATACGGCCTTCGGCGATGGCAAGCCGGGCCCGACCTGTCAGTGCCGCGTCGTCGAGCAATGCGCAGGCGTTGAGCCAGCCGATCCAGGCCATGTCCCCGGGGTCGAGTCCGGAACCGGCGACGCGCTCGATCTGGCGCTGCACGCGTGCCGCATCGATCGCGCCATGGACATGGAGGCCCATATACGCGTCGGTTGCGCTCCAGCGGCAGGTGGCATCCGCGCGGGGATCGGCCATCAGGCCCTCGAGCGGGGTCGGATCGCCGTCGAAGACCGCAACCAGGATCCGTGGCAGCGTTTCGGTCAGCGTGTCGCCGAGCGCCGCTTCGAGCATCTCGCCATCCTGGCGCAGCAGCGCCACCAGCGGCATGAAGGCGCGGGTGTCGCGGATCTGTGCGAGCAGATGCAGCAGGATCGAGGGGGCATCGCCGTCGGCGGTCGGATCCAGCTCGCCCGCCGCGTAGCCGTGCAGGATGTCGATGAAGAAATCGCCGCATTCGTCCCATCGGGCGACGGCCTCGGCCATCGCGGCCGTGGGAAGCTCCTGCGACTCCGCGAAGGCGAGGAACAGCCGCTCGCCCAGGCAGAGGCCGTCGTCTCCGTCGTCATCCGCTTGCGACATCGCTTCTCCTCGTGCGTCTGCCTGGACGGCGCGGACAATGCGCGACCGCGGCGGCGGGGGCAACCGCGCAGTGCCCATCGGCGCGCGGTGGCGCTATCCTGCCGTCGGGGTTCGCGCAGGGAGCGCCCGCCGCATGACCAACGCTTCGCCGACCGCGCTGCTGCTCAATGCCGGCCACGCGCTCGATCATCTCTTCCTTCTGATCTTCGCGACGGCCGTCGGCGCCATCGCCGCCGAGTGGGGCATGGGGTGGAACGACCTGATGCCCTACACGATGGGCGCCTTCGTCATGTTCGGTCTGGGTTCGGTGCCGGCCGGCAAGCTCGGCGACCAGTGGGGCAGGCGCGCGATGATGATCGTGTTCTTCCTGGGCCTGGGCGTCTCGGGGCTGCTGGTCGCGGCGACGCGCTCGCCCTGGCAGATGGCCGCAGCCCTGACCGTGATGGGCAGCTTCGCCGCCATCTACCACCCCGTCGGCATCCCGATGCTGGTGCAGAAGGCGGCGAGGCCGGGCTTCACCATCGGCCTCAACGGTCTCGCGGGGAATCTCGGGATCGCCGTGGCGGCGCTGCTCTCGGGATTCCTGGCGAAGCATTTCGGCTGGCGCGCCGCCTTCGTCGTGCCGTCGCTGGCGTCGATCGCCTGCGGCGTGCTGTTCGCGCTGCTGGCGCCGCGCGAGGACGTGGCGCCGGCGAGGCGCAAGGCCAGGAGCCTGGACGTCCCGGCGGCGACCATGGCGCGGGTCTTCCTGGTGATGACGCTGACCGCGGTCACCAGCAGCATGGTGTTCCACTTCACCACCAACGGCACCGGCCAGCTTCTGACCGAACGGTTCCAGGGCGTGGTCGAGGATCCCGCGGCGCTGGGCGTGCTGCTGGCGCTGGTCTTCGCGCTGGCCTCCTTCGCGCAGCTGGCCGTCGGAACGCTGATCGACCGCTTTCCCCTTCGGCGGATCTACCTCCCGGTCGTGGCGATGCAGATCCCGCTGTTCCTGGCCGCCGCGCTGGCCGATGGCTGGGTCCTGTTCGCGGTCGCGGTCGCCTACATGGCCGCGGTGTTCGGCGCGGTTCCCTTCACCGACGCGATCGTGCTTCGCTATGTCGACGACCGCATGCGCTCGCGGGTGACGGGCATGCGCCTTGCGGTCTCCTTCACCGCCGCCTCGGCGGCGATCTGGATGCTCGGGCCGGTGGTCAAGGCGGCGGGCTTCGCGGCGATGCTGGCCGCGCTGGCGGCGGTCGCCGCCTGCACCACGCTGATGGTCAGCTTCCTGCCGGCGCGCGAGGCCCGAACGACGACGCCGGATTGACGACGAAGGCGCGATCGGGCCGGCCAGCCAGCCCGGCCAGCGCGTTGCGCGCGCAGACCGCCGCCATGCGATCGAAGGTCTCGGCGATGTAGGACGCGGTATGCGGCGTCAGCACGACGTCGTCGCGCGCCAGCAGGGGATTGGCGGGCTCCGGCGGCTCGCGCTGCAGGACGTCGAGGCCCGCGCCGGCGATCCGTCGGGCGTCGAGCGCGCGCGCCAGCGCCGCCTCGTCCACGACGTCGCCGCGCGCGACATTGACCACGAAGGCGGTCGGCTTCATGACCGCCAGCGTCGCCTCGCCGATCAGCCCGCGCGTCGCCGGGGTCAGCGCGCAGGCGAGCACCGCGAAATCCGCCTCGGCCAGCGCGCGCCGCGGGTCCGCCTCGTGGCCGAAGCCCGTGGCGGGTTCCGGGACGTCGTGCGGGTCGACGACGACCACGCGCATGCCGAAGGCGGCGACCCGTTTCGCGATCTCGCGCCCGACGAAGCCGTAGCCGATCAGGACGCAGGTCTTGCCGATCAGCTCGACGCCGCCGAATTCGCGCGGCCATCGCCCGGCCTTGATCGCGCGGTCGAGCACCGGGCCCCGCTTGGCCAGCGACAGCATCAGGTAGAGCGCCTGTTCCGCGACGGTGGGCGCGTTGGTGCCGCCGGTGGTGGCAAGCGGGATGCCGCGCCGCGTCAGCGCGGCGACGTCGACATTGTCGTAGCCCGCGCCCAGCCGGCAGGCGATCCGCAGCCGCGGTGCCCCGTCGATCATCGCCGCGGTCAGCGCCGGGCGCTCCATCGCCAGGACGACGCCGTCCGCGTCCGGCATCGCCGCAGCGAGATCCGCATCGCGCGGCGAGGCGAGGACGACGACGCGCACCCCCGCCGCGGCGGCGAGGATGCGCATGCCGGCCTCCGGCAGCCGTTCCGAGAGGACGAGCGTGGCGGCGTCCGCCATCCGTGCTCAGTCGAAGAGCGGCGACGGATCGTCGGTGTAGCGGGCCAGCCGCGCGCGGTCGATCTCGACGCCCAGCCCCGGCTTGTCGGGGATCTCCAGCCAGCCTTCGGCGTCCCGCCTGAAGGGCTCGGCGGTGA
>JBIKLI010000408.1:0-3654 GCA_044359885.1 Alphaproteobacteria bacterium
CCGAGTCGATGCTGCCCGTGATCTTCTGGCGCAAGGAGCTTCGTCCCGACAGCGGCGGCGCCGGCCGCACCCGCGGCGGCCTGGGCCAGGAGATCGAGGTCGAGAGCGCGGCCGGGCTGCCCTTCCAGCTGCTCGCAGCGTTCGATCGGATCGATCATCCACCGCGCGGCCGCGACGGCGGGGCCGACGGCGCGCGCGGCTATCTCGGCCTTGCCGCAGGCGGCAAGCTGAAGGGCAAGGGCTTCCAGACCATTCCGCCAGGCGACCGTCTCGTCATCCGCACGCCCGGTGGTGCCGGCATCGGTCCGGCGGCGCAGCGGAGCCCCGACGCCCTGGCGGGCGACCTGCGCGACGGGCTCGTCAGCCCCGAAGCCGCAAACTCGCAATACGGGACGCGCGGCACCGCCGCCGAGTGACGGGAAGAGCCGCCGGCATCAGCCAGCGCCCGGCGGCCTTCCCAGCGGCGCGCCGACGCCGGTGCGCTCCACGATCAGGCCGTAATGCTCGGTGCGGCGGTTGCGCGCGAAATTGAAGATGTTCTGCTTGTACACCGCGCAGCGGTCGAGGTCGCAACGGGCGACGACGATCTCGTCGCCAAGCGTGCTCGCCTGGGCGACGATCTCCCCGGACGGCGCGACGATGCAGCTCTGACCGATCTGGTCGACGCCCTCTTCGACGCCGGCCTTGGCGACCGCCACCGCCCAGGTGCCGTTCTGGTAGGCGCCGGCCTGGACCGACAGATGGTTGTGGAAGTTGTTGAGGTCGTCGGTCTCCGGCGTGTTCGGATTATGGACAGGCGTGTTGTAGCCGAGCATCACCAGCTCGACCCCCTGCAGTCCGAGCACGCGCCAGCTCTCGGGCCAGCGGCGGTCGTTGCAGATCATCATGCCCATGCGCGCCCCCATCGTCTCCCAGACCGGGAAGCCGAGATCGCCGACCTCGAAATAGCGCTTTTCCAGGTTCTGGAACGGATGCTCAGGCCGATGCTGGTCGGTGCCGGGAAGATGGATCTTCCGGTACTTGCCGACGATCCGTCCGTCGCGGTCGACCAGGATCGCCGTGTTGAAACGACGCTTTCGGCCCGTCGACTGGTCGAGTTCGCAATAGCCCAGCTTGAAGCCGATGCCGAAGCGGCGCGCCGCGTCGAACAGCGGCTGAACCGCCGCGTTCGGCATCTCGCGTTCGAACCAGGTTTCGAGCTCGGCCTCGTCGTCGATCCACCAATGCGGGAAGAAGGCCGTCAGCGCGGCCTCGGGATAGACGACCATCTCGGCGCCCATGCGCCGCGCCTCCTCCATCAGCGCGATCAGGCGGGCGACGGCCTCCGGGCGCGACTGGCTGCGCGGAATGGGTCCGAGCTGGGCGGCGGCGACGATCAATGTGCGCGTCATGCGGGGCACTCCCTGTCCGGTCCGGTCCAGGCGACCGTCGACCGGCAGACAGCGTCCGTCCCTGGAAACCATGCGTCAAGCCCAGCCCTCCGATGCGGTCGCCACCCTCGTCCGGCGCAGCGATCTGCTCTACAACCGCACTGTCCCGGCCGAGACGGCCGGGCCCGGAATCGTCTGACACCCAGAGAGGGACGCCCGCCATGGCCAATGCCGACGACGACGCGCTGTTCGCCGAGCTGCGCAGGATCGACACGCCGACGATCACCAACGTGGTCGCGACCTATCCCAAGAGCAACCTGTGCCTGGGTCTTTACAATCCGTGGACGGAGAACTGGTACACCGACACCTCGATCCGCTGCGTCTACCCCGAGCATGGCGCGGTGATCGGCTATGCCGTGACCTGCGTGTTCGGGCTGCCGGACCCGAATTTCTCGGGGCGACTCAGCTTCCTCGACGTGATCGACGCGCTCGACGCCATGAAGAAGCCCACCATCCTGGTGATCCAGCAGAAATGGCCGCCCGAGCTGATGGCCAAGGCCGGGCTGGCCGGCGAGATCATGGCGACGTCGATGCAGGCGATCGGCTGCGTCGGCCTGCTGTCCAACGGCCCGTCGCGCGACGTCGACGCGATCCGCCGCATGAAGTTCCAGATGCTGCTGGGCGGCGTCACCGCCGGTCATGGCGAGATGGCCGTGCAGTCGGTCAATGTCCCGGTCTCGGTCGGCGGGATGGACGTGGCTCCCGGCGAGATCATCCACATGGACGAGAACGGCGCCGTGAAGTTCCCCGCCGACAAGACCGCCGCGGTCCTGGCCAACGCCAAGGCGATGCTCGCCGACGAGGCGGTGAAGCTGGCCGCGCTGCGCGAGGCGCGCAGCGCCGCCGAGATCCGCGCGATCCATGGCGGCGGCCAGTACGGCGCCAAGAAGTCCTGATGACGCGATCAGGCCGGCGCGCCACGCGCGCCGGCCAGCGCGCGCGATGACAGACGGCAAGCTCCAGGACCGGCCGCTGGCCGGGATCGCCTTCATGGTCGGCGCCTTCGTCACGGTCGCGGTCGGCGACGCGCTGACCAAGGCGGTGATCCTGGTGCTTCCGGTCGCGCAATTCCTGGTGCTGCGCAGCGCCTCGGTCCTGCTTCTGCTGGTGCCGTTCTTCATGCGCGCCGGCGGCCTTGCGGTGTTCCGCACCGAGCGCCTCGGCCTCCATCTTCTGCGCTGTGCGCTCAACGGAGCCTCGCTGCTCCTGTTCTATTTCGCCCTGCGGCGCCTCGAACTGGCGACCCTCTTCGCGATCGGCTTCGTCGGACCGCTGCTGATGACCGCCCTGTCGGTACCGATCCTGGGCGAACGGGTCGGGCCGCACCGCTGGGCGGCGATCGCGATCGGCCTCGTCGGCGCGCTGATCATCGTCAATCCCGGCGCCGGCGGCTTCCAGCCCGCGGCGCTCGTCGCAATGGCCGGGACGGCGCTCTGGTCGACCAGCATGGTCCTCGTGCGCAAGATGAGTTCGACCGAGACCGACGCATCGCTGCTCGCCTATATCAATGTGTCGCTGCTGCTGATGGGCATCGTCGGCGCACCCTTCGTCTGGCAGCCGATCGCGTTCGCCCAGACCGGCTTCGTGCTGATGCTGTCGGTCACCCTCGTGATCGGCCAGTGGCTGATGCTGCGGGCCTTCCGCATGGCACCGATCGGCGTGGTCGCGCCGTTCCAGTACACGGGAATCATCTGGGCGACGCTGATCGGATGGGCGTTCTGGAACGAATTCCCTGCGCCGAATGTCTGGATCGGGGCGACGATCCTGATCGCCAGCGGCCTCTACGTCATGTGGCGCGAGCGGATCCGCGCCCGCGAGAAGGCCGCGCGGTCAGCCTGACCCGCTCGCCGCGGGCATGTCGAAGATGCGCCCGCGATTGAGCAGACCGTCGGGATCGAGCGCCGCCTTGATCCGACGCATGATCTCCATCTCGGCCGGCGAGCGGCTGAGGGCCAGATAGGATTTCTTCTCGAACCCGACGCCGTGCTCGGCCGACACCGATCCGCCCAGCGCCCCGATCGTCTCGTAGACGGCGTCGTTGATGATCTTCTTCATCTCCGGACGATCGGCGGGATAGCCGGAGACGAAGTGCAGATTGCCGTCGGCGACATGGCCGAAGGTCTGGAAGACCGACAGGCCATGGCCGCGCAGCCTTGCGTGCAGGTCGCGGACCCAGCCATCCATGGACTGGATCGCGAGGCTGACATCGAAGCCGGCGGCGGGC
>JBIKLI010000098.1:0-12955 GCA_044359885.1 Alphaproteobacteria bacterium
TGTCCTGGCAGGCGACGGCAACGACACGGTTTCCGGCGCCGGAAATGCGGAAATGATCTGGGGCGGCGCCGGCAACGACGTCGTCCTGGGCGGTGGCGGGAACGATTCGATCTGGGGCGAGACCGATCACGACACGCTGTCGGGCGAGGACGGCGCGGACCTCCTGGATGGCGGTGCCGGCAACGACCGTCTCGCCGGGGGCGCGGAGGCCGACCTGCTCTACGGGCAGACCGGCAACGATTCGCTTTCCGGCGGCGACGGCGACGACATGCTCGCCGGAGGCACCGGCAACGACACGCTGAACGGCGACGACGGCAACGACACGATCCTGGGCCAGGATGGCAACGACACGGCCGCGGGCGGCGCCGGCGACGACGTGATCGACGGCGGCGACGCTGGCGACCGGTTGAGCGGCGGCGACGGGAACGATGTCCTACAGGGCGGCTCGGGCGACGATTCGCTCGCCGGCGACGGGGACGACGATGTCATCTTCGGCGGCATCGGCTTCGACAGCCTTGCGGGCGGTTCCGGCGACGATGTCCTGTTCGGCGAGGCCGGCGACGATGTGATGAGCGGCGAAGCCGGCGAAGACATGCTTGCCGGTGGCGCCGGCGCCGACCGTCTGAACGGCGGCGCCGGGGACGACATCCTGATGTTCGAAGGCGACCGAAGCTTCACCCAGATCCTGGGCGCCGATCTGTTCGCGAAGAACACGGAGGGCGATTTCACGCTGGACACATCGATCCGTCTGACGGGCAGCGATCCCACGGTCCGGAACGGCTACAAGGGAAGCCTCGATCGGTTCGACGGCGGCACCGGGATCGATACGGTCCTGGGGACGGGCGACCATGACGTCGTCGTGCTCAACACGATCACGTCGACCGGGACGCGCCTCTCCGGCCTTGTCTCGGGCGTGGAGGTCTTCCGGATGGGCGATGGCGACGACATCGTCGCGCTGGTCGCCAGCAGCACCGGTCTGTCCGGGTCCGTGGACAGCGTGACGGTCCATGGCGAGAACGGTCGCGACGCGCTCTGGACGTCGCTGGGCAGCGACACGCTGGATGGCGGCGCTGGATCCGACTGGCTGTCGGGCGGTGCCGGCGACGATGTGCTCCTGGGCGGCGACGAGAGCGACTTCGGCGCCGACGGCAAGGACAACTGGACGGCGCTCGATTTCCCGGGACGCAAATTCAACGACATCCTGGACGGTGGCGACGGCAGCGACATCGTCCATGGCGGCGCCGGGGCCGACCTGCTCGCGCTCGGCAAGGGCAACGACACCCTGCAGGGCGGATCGGGGGCCGATCTCTTCGTGGCCGAGGGCGATTGGGGCAACGACCAGATCGGCGATTTCGACTTCGCCGGCGGCGACCGGCTCGCGGCGATCGGTTTTGCTCCTGCGGACGTCACCTTCGAGGCGGAACTCGACCGCCTGACCCTGTTCATGCAGGGACACGGGACGATCGTTCTGCATGGTTTCGCGCTGCCCGCCAACGTCACCACGGCCGACCTGTTCTTGTGAGTTGCCGACCGCACTTCATCTGTTGCCGGCGAACAGCCGATCCGAATAGCGTTACGGAAACAATGGCTTTTCGCATGGCAAACGAAGGTTTCGCCGATTGGGACAGGAAGACGACCTTCTGGCGCTGACCCGCCGGTTGCTGCGATCGCCGCAGGCCCGCGTCGCGATCACCGCGGAATTGTCCGCTCTGCTCGGCCTGCACGGCGATCCGAAGAGGTTCCGGCTGCACCAGAGCCTCCTGCGGGACATGGCGTCGCGGGCCGGTGGCGATTCCTTCGTGATGCGCACCGGCGACGTCGCGATCGTCGTGCCGCCCGACGGCAGCGCCGGCGGCCAGGCGATCCTCGACGACATCGTCGACTTGATCGCAAAGGACTGCGATCTGGCGTCCGAGACGCTGCGCCGGCGTATCGCCAGCTACGCGATCCCCGAGCAGTTTCCGCAATTCCGTCAATGGGTCGCACGATATCTCGGCCGCGGGATGGCCGACATGGGAGGAACGCAAGGGGTCGGCGCCAGCCTCCCGGAAGCCGACGAGTCGCTGCGCGGCCGCATGACGGCCGACATGCTGTCCCGTATCGAACACCGGATCCTGCGATGCGACATCCGCGAGTTCGTACGCCAGCAGCCGGTCTGCAGGGCGCCGGCCCATTCGCGCGAGAAATGGCACCCGGTCATCCAGGAGCGGTTCCTTGGGATCGAAGCGCTCCGGACGCGTTTCTTTCCAGGCGTCGAACTGGTCAAGCATGGGCCGTTGTTCCAGGAGCTATGCCTGATCCTGGACGAGCGCCTTGTGCACCACCTGCTGGCGAACCGCCTGGACCGGGTCGTGAAGACCAGCCTCAACATCTCGATCGAAAGCGCCCTCGACCCGATGATCGATCTGCTGGGCAAGCGGATCGAGGATGGCGACCGCTCGCAACTCCTGTTCGAGATCGCTTGCATCGAATTCCTTGGCGACGTGGCGCGCGGCCAGCGCGCCGTCGCGCGTCTGCGCGACTATGGCTTCGGCGTGATCCTCGACGGTGTGGGCTTGCCTCTCCTGCCCTATCTGAGCCTCGGGCGGATCGACTGCGACCTGATCAAGGTCCAGTTCGCGCGCGATCATGTCCAGTCTCTCGCGCAGGAGTCCGGCCTGAAGGCGATCCGCGACCTGCCGCCAGGAAAGATCGTCTTCAGCCGCTGCGACCACGAAAGCGCGGTCGATGTCGGCCGGACGCTGGGAATCGGCCTCTATCAGGGCTGGCTGATCGACCGGCTCCTGGCCTATTGACGCATCTCCGGCATTTGGACGGTGCGTTTGGACGGTGAGTCTTTACGGGGCCTTAACCACTCCCGCTTAACCCTTTGTCGACGATTTCATGTTCAGACGACGGCTCGGGCGGTCTCATGTCTTGGTATCGCACGGAAGCGGAGGTCGAACTCCTGACGTTCTGGCGCCGGATGCTCCGGTCCCAGCAGGCCTGTGTCGTGCTGGCCGTCGAGTTGGGGGCTCTGCAACTGATCCAGGAGAATCCGCGCAGCCATCGCGTTCAGAAGCGGTTGCTGGAGGATCTCGCGACGCGCCAGCGCGGCCAGACCTTCTCTTTGCCGGATGGTGGCGTCGTCCTCGCGGTCCCTGGGGCCGATATCGGCACCTGCGAAGCGATGGTGGGCGAGATCGTCGGCTGGATCCTGCGCGATCCCTCCCTGTCCGAGGAAGGGATCCGGCGCCGGGTCCGTGCGTTCGTTCTGCCGGGCGACTACGGGCCGTTCCGGGAATGGATCGCTCCCTATCTGCCCGGTGGCGAAGCCGCTGCCCTCGAGCAGGACGGCGAGGCCGACCCTGCGGGCGAGGCGCTGGGCGGACCTTTGACCGCGCGGCTCCTTTCGCTGCTGGACCACCGGATCTCCAGGCTCGACATCCGCCCATTCGTCCACCGCCAGATGGTCTACCGTCATCGGGCGGTCGCCGGTCAGACCTGGACACCGGTCATCGACGAGTGGCTGATCGGCGTCTCCAGCCTCGCTTCCAAACATTTTCCTGATGTCGAGCTAGATAAAAGAAATCCATATCATCTTGAATTCTGCTCGATACTTGATGAGCGCTTGATCCTGCACCTGATGACGACCAAGGCGCATTTCCTTGGACCGGTCAGCCTCAACCTGGCGCTCGACACGATACTGGATCGGCTCTTCGACGATTTCGCGGTTCATGTCGCACCCGGAGAACTGCCGCGACTGCATGTCGAGATCGACTGCTCCGAGATTTTCGCCGATATCGGCAAGGCCAAGACCGCCATCGCGCGACTCCGCGGCCTCGGTTGCGGGGTGATCGTCGACGGCATGACGCTGGACCTGCTGCCCTATGTCCGGGTCAACCGCTTCGATTTCGACCTTCTGAAGATCCGCCTGCCGCGGCTCGAGATCGGACGCCTGATGGACGATTCCTGCGTCATGGCGCTCCGGCGCCTGCCTCACGAAAAGATCGTCTTCACGCGCTGCGACACCGACGCCGCGCTGACGGCGGGACTCATGCTCGATGTCGGCATGTTTCAAGGCTGGCATATCGATGAACAGGCCGATCGGGCATAGGGCGCACCTGACCCCGCGGCCGCCGCAACGGGTTCCCATCTTTCGCATCAATCAAACGGTGTATTTCGGAAAAATACGTTGGACATTCAACGTTAACGAAGTATTGTCCATGAAGAGATTTTGAGCACCGCCGTGCAGCGCGAACCGCAGGAAGCGGTCCGTGCAAGGAGGGCGACAAGTTGACAGCGGAAGACGATCTTCTCGCGTTCTGGCGCCGCCAGTTCAAGGGGCAGGGCCGAGCGACCGTGGTGATCATCGAACTGGCCGCGCTGTTCACGCTCCATGGCAGCCAGCGGCTGGCCCGGCTTCAGTACAACATGATCCGCGAACTGGCCGAACGCCGCCAGGGCCGTTTCTTCACCCTCGCCAAGGGGGACCTCGCTGTCGCGGTCGATCGCAAGGACCGGGCGAATGTCCTGTCCCAGCTCCAGGAATCGGTACTGCGGGACGCCCAACTCCCCGATGAAACGATTCGCCGACGGGTCATCACCTTCGACCTGCCCGAGCAGATCGGCGAGCTTCGCGACGCCATCGCGCGCTACGCGACGACCGCACTGGAAGCGCGGGCCGCGGCGCTCCTGCCGGAGTTCGGGGCCGGTGGCGGCGCGCCGCTCAAGGGACCGCTCGCGCCGGGGATGCTCGAGCGCGTCGAATATCAGATCATGCGCAGCGACATCCGTCCATTCGTCCAGCGCCAGACCATCTTCGCGCGTCCGCAGAGCGACAAGGAGCAATGGACGCCGCGCATCCAGGAGCGCCGGATCGCGCTTGCGAAGCTGAGCAAGGACCTGTTCCCCGAGCTCGAAATCGCGCGGACCAATCCGCTCTTCGGGCATTTCTGCCGTATCCTCGACGAGCGCATGCTCCATCACATCATCATGGGGCAGTCGAAGATCGAACGCCGCGTGAGCCTGAACGTGTCGCTGGCGACGACCTTCGACCGGATCTTCGACACGTTCCTCGCCCATGTGCCGGAAGCCAATCGCGAGAACCTGCTGATCGAGATCGACTGCGCCGATCTGTTCCAGGACATTTCGTCCGCCGTCATGGCGTTCGCGCGGCTGCGCCGCCAGGGGCTGGGGATCATCATAGACGGCGTCTCGCTCGAGACCCTGCCCTTCGTCAGGCTCGACAAGCTGGACCACGACTACCTGAAGATCCTGCTGCCCCGCGACCGCGTCGGACTGATGTCGAGCGACTCGCGGATCAAGGCGATGCGCAAGCTGCGCCCGGACCGCGTGATCCTCGGCCAATGCGACAATCCATTGGCACTCAAGATCGGCGAGACCCTGGGAATCGACCTGTACCAGGGCTGGCTGCTCGATCAATATGAGGATGCAGCCGCTTCCTGAGCCCGAACTCCGGGCCGCGGCCGCAGGGGATTTCGCCAGCGTGGCATTTTCATCGCATGGCGACGCCACGCTCGATGGCGCGGCCGCCTGGATCCGTCTGTCGATCTGCGTCCTGACGGCGGCGGTCGGCGGCGTCGCGTTCTGGTCGGTCGTGGTGGTGCTGCCGGAGGTCCAGGCCGAATTCGGCTCTGCCCGCGGCGAGGCTTCCCTCGCCTATTCCGCGAACATGATCGGCTTCGCGCTCGGCGGAATCTTCATGGGGCGCCTCGCGGACCGCCGGGGGATCGCCGTTCCGGTCGCGATCGGCGGCGTCGCCCTGGGGGCCGGCTATGCGCTGGCGGCGCTGGCGCCGTCGCTCTGGAGCTTCGTCCTCATCCATGGGGCACTGATCGGCTTTCTCGGCGGTTCGGCATCGTTCGGTCCGCTGGTCGCCGACGTGTCGCACTGGTTCCGGCGCCGGCGCGGAATCGCGATGGCGATCTGCGCCAGCGGCAACTACGTGGCGGGCGCCGTCTGGCCGCCCCTGATCCGCTACGCGGTCGACCTTCATGGCTGGCGTGCCGCCCATTTCATGATCGCGGCCATCTGCGTGGCCGCAATCCTGCCCCTGGCCTGGATGCTGCGCCATCCCGCCCCCCACGAAGCGGAAGCCACGGCCGGCGACAGCGGCCGCGACCTGGCCGCGATTTCGCCGAACCGCCTGCAGGCCATCCTCGCCCTTGCCGGCGTGTCATGCTGCATCGCCATGGCGATGCCCCAGGTCCATATCGTCGCCTATTGCGCCGACCTCGGGTTCGAACTGGCGCGCGGCGCCGAGATGCTGTCGCTGATGCTGGCGGCCGGCGTCGCAAGCCGGCTCATCTCCGGCTGGATCTCGGACCGGATCGGCGGTGTCCGGACGCTGCTGCTGGGCGCATTGCTCCAGACGACCACCCTGGCGCTCTACATCCCGTTCGACGGGCTGGCCTCGCTCTACCTGGTCTCCTTCCTGTTCGGTCTCTCGCAAGGGGGCATCGTGCCGAGCTACGCGCTGATCGTGCGCGAATCGATGCCGGCCCGCGAGGCCGGCGCGCGCGTCGGGACGGTGCTGATGGCGACGATCGTCGGCATGGCGCTGGGCGGCTGGCTGTCGGGCCTGGTCTACGATGTTGCCGGCTCCTACCGCGCAGCCTTCCTCAACGGGATCGCCTGGAACCTCGTGACCGTCGCGACCGCGGTCTGGTTGGTTCGTCGTCTGCCGCGCCCGGCATGAGGCGCGCCGCGGGATGGCTGCTGCCGGTCGGTGCGGCTGCGCTGGTACTGGCGGTCGCGACCGCGCTTCTGCGCCTGCCGTGGCTTGAAAACGCGATCGAAGCGATGTTCGACACCGGCAGCTTCGCCGGCGCGGCGGCGGCGATCGACGGCGACACGCTGGATGTCGGCGGGCGCCGGGTCAGGCTGGCGGGCATCGATGCGCCCGAACTGGCCCAGTCCTGCGCCGATTCCGCCGGACAGCCTCGGCCCTGCGGCCGGCAGGTGCGCGCGGCACTCGCGGAATTCATCGGTGCGGATGTCGTCACCTGCCGCCCGGTCGGCAGGGACCGGTTCGACCGGGTCCTGGCGGCCTGTGCGGTGCGTGGCCGGGATCTGTCGGCCTGGCTGGTTTCGGGGGGCCTCGCCGTCGCCTATGCAGGACCGGGCGGCGACCCGTTTCGCGCGGCCGAGGCCGCCGCGCGTGCCGCGGGCGCCGGCCTGTGGGCAGGTGGCTTCGACCGGCCGGAGACCTGGCGCCGGCGCCGCGACCCCTGACGCTCAGCCGTCCCGCGCTGCGATCCGGGCATCGTAGCTCTGCCGCGCCGCGCGGATCTCGTCCCGGTCCGCGATCTCCGGGACGACGACATCCCACCACGCCCCGCCTTCGCCGGTCGACTTCGCCGGATCCGTGTCGATCACGACCACCGCCGTGCGGGTCGCTTGCCGTGCCCGGTCGAGCGCGCCGGCCAGGCCGGCAATTCCCTCGACCTTCTCCGCCGCGGCCCCGAGGCTGCGGGCATGGGCGACGAAGTCGATCGCCGGCATCGGGATGTCCGCACCGAACAGATTGTTGAAAGAGGCGCCGCCGCAGGCGCGCTGCAGCCGGTCGATGCAGCCGAAGCCGCGATTGTCGAGAACCACGAGGATCAGCTTGGCGCCGAGTGCCACGGACGTCGCAATCTCGGAATTCATCATCAGGTAGCTGCCGTCGCCCACCATCACGACGACCTCGCGGCCGGGCTGGGCCAGCTTCGCTCCCAGCCCTCCGGCGATCTCATAGCCCATGCAGCTATACCCGTATTCGAGATGGTAGCTGCCCGGACCGCTGGCGCGCCAGAGCTTGTGCAACTCGCCAGGCAGACCGCCGGCCGCGCAGACCACGGTGGTGTCGGCGCGCGCGAATCCATTGACCACGCCGACGACCTCGGCATCGCTCGGCAAGGCCGCGCCACGGGGATGCGTGAGTGCGTCGACCCGCGTCTGCCAGGCGGCATGAAGCGCGCGCGCGCGCGCGGTCCAGGCCGGCGGGGCGGTCCAGCCGCCAAGTGCGGCGCCCAGCGCCGCGAGCCCGCGTCCGGCATCGGCGACCAGCGCCAGCGCGCCATGCTTGGCGGCGTCGAAGGCCGCGACGTTCAGCTGCAGCAGCGCCGTCCGTCCGGGATCGAACAGGGCCCGGCTGCCGCTGGTGAAGTCCTGCAGCCGCGTGCCGATCGCCAGCACCAGGTCGGCCTCGCGCGCGAGGGCGTTGGCGGCGGTGCTGCCCGTGACGCCGATCGCGCCGACCGCATGCGGGTGATCCCAGACAAGCGCCCCCTTCCCCGCCTGGGTTTCGGCCACGGGCAGCCCGGTGGCGCGCGCGAAGGCATCGAGAGCCGCGGTGGCGCCGGCATAGAGTACGCCGCCGCCGGCGACGATCAGCGGGGCCCGCGCCGCCCGCAGCCGCGACACGGCTTCGGCCAATTCCGTCTCGTCCGGACCCGGCCGCCGGATACGGTGCACGGCCGGCGCGAAGAACCGTTCCGGAAACTCGGCCGCCTCGGCCTGGACATCCTGGCAGAAGGCGATGGTGGCGGGGCCGCAGCCGGCAGGGTCGAGCAGCACCGCCAGCGCCGCGGGCAGCGCTGCCAGAAGCTGTTCCGGCCGCGTGATCCGGTCCCAGAAACGCGACACCGGACGCAGGCAGTCATTGGCGCTGACCGTCGGATCGCCGAAATCCTCGATCTGCTGCAGCACGGGATCGGGCCGTCGGCCAGCGAACACGTCCCCCGGGATCAGCAGCACCGGCAGCCGGTTGGCGTGGGCGACCGCTGCGGCGGTCACCATGTTGGTCGCGCCCGGCCCGATCGAGGTGGTGCAGGCCATGAACCGACGCCGGAAAGACGCCTTGGCGAAGGCGACCGCGGCCAGCGCCATCGCCTGTTCGTTATGGGCACGGAACGTCGGCAAACGCTCGCGCGCCGCATGGAGGGCGGGCCCGAGCCCCGCGACGTTGCCGTGGCCGAAGATCGCCCAGACCCCGCCGCAGAGCGGCAGTGTCTCGTCCCCGATCTCCACCTGCTGGGCGGCAAGCCAGCGCACGAGGGCCTGGGCGGCGGTCATCTTCATGGTCTTCTCCCTGGACTCGGAAGCGATTATGACCGGAAACCGGCGCGGGGGAATCGGCACGATGCCCCCTTGACCACAAGCCTGCGCGGAGGACGACGCCATGAAACTGGGCATGATCACCGACAGCCTCGGCCATCTCGCCGTCGAGCCGATGCTGGAACTGGCCCACGGGCTGGGCTTCGAGATGCTGGAATTCGCCTGCGGCAACTGGTCCGGGGCTCCGCATCTCGACCTGGACCGGATGCTGGAGGACGAAGGCGAGCGCCGCCGTTTCCTCGCCCGTCTCGATCGCGCGGGCATCGCGATCAGCGCCCTCAACTGTTCCGGAAACCCGCTCCATCCCGGCGAGTCCGGACGGCGCCACGATGCGGTGACCCGCAAGACCTTCCAGCTCGCGGGCCTGCTGGGGGTCGACCGGGTGGTGATGATGTCCGGCCTTCCCGGCGGCGCGCCGGGCGACAGCACCGCCAACTGGGTCACCACCGCCTGGCCGCGCGAGAACCAGGAGATGTTGCGCTACCAGTGGGACGAGGTGCTGATCCCCTATTGGCGGGACCTCGCCGCGCTTGCGCGCCGGCATGCGATCACGCGGCTCTGCCTCGAGCTCCATGGTCACCAGGCGGTCTACAGCGTCTCGACGCTGCTGCGGCTGCGCGCCGCGGTCGGCGAAATCGTCGGGGCCAATTTCGATCCGAGCCATCTCATGTGGATGGGCGCCGACCCGATCGCCGCGATCCGTGCGCTCGGCCCGGCGATCCATCACGTCCATGCCAAGGATACGGCGATCGATCCCGTCAACGCCGCGCGCGACGGCGTCCTCGAGACCATACCGAACGATCGGATCGCGGCGCGCTCCTGGAACTACGTGACGCTGGGCTACGGGCGGGACGAGGCGTGGTGGAACCGCTTCTGCATGGCGCTGGCCGCGGCGGGCTACGACGACGTCCTGTCGATCGAGCACGAGGACGTGCTGATGACGCCGGAGGAAGGGGTCGAGAAATCGGTCCGGCTGCTGCGCCGCGTCATGCTCAACCAGCGCCGGAAGGACGTCTAGATCAGGCGATCGCAGCCTGCAGCGCGGCGGCGACACCGGGCGCCGCCACGACGCAGCGACCGGTCCGCGCCGGCCCTTCGCCGGCGAAGAAATCCTCGACGACGGCACCCGCCTCCGCGGCCAGGACAAGCCCGGCGCAGACGTCCCAGGCGTTGATGCGGTGTTCCCAGAATCCCTCCAGACGGCCGTCCGCGACATAGGCGAGGCTGATCGCGGCCGAACCGAATCGGGAGAACTCCGCCCCCTGGGCGACCAGCCGCTGCATGACGGTGGCGAAGCGCTCCGGCGACTGCCGCAAGCCGAATCCCAGATTGATCCGTGCCCGCTCGACGCCCGCCGCGCTCGCCGTCATCGGGCGCCCGTTGCAGGTGGCGCCGGCGCCCCGGCGGCCGGCGAACATCTCGTCGCGGACCGGATCGTAGACGAAGCCCAGGGTCGGGACGTTGTCGACCAGCAGTCCGACCGACACGCACCACAGCGCGATCCCGCGAACGAAATTCGAGGTGCCATCGATCGGATCGATGACCCAGCAATGCGACCCCTGCCCCTGGCGGCCATGCTCCTCGCCGAGCACGGCATCGCCCGGGAAGGCCGCGCGAAGGCCTCCGGCGAGCAGTTCCTCGACCTCGCGGTCGGCAACCGACACGAAGTCCTGCGCGCCCTTCGTCTCGACGACCAGGCTCCGCCGGCGTTCGAAGAAGTCCCGCGCCCGCGCTCCGGCCGCCCGCGTCGCGGCGAGGCCGGCTTCGAAACGTGCGGCAAGCTCGTCCATGGCCCGATTCTCCGGTTGGCGGCAGAACGCTTTGTTATAGATTTGCGAGATCGCTGCGAAGCGCCGCGTTTCCAGGCGGCGCGCAATGGGAGGAACCCCGATGACGACGAAGCTGATCGGCGCCTGCGCGGCGCTCATCGCCGGCGCGGTGCTCGCTGGCCCGGCTCAGGCCCAGGGCCGTCTCAACCTCTATTGCTCGGTGCAGGAGGATTGGTGCCAGCTCATGCAGACCGAGTTCGAGAAGGCCACCGGGATTCGCGTGGCGATGACGCGCAAATCCTCCGGCGAGACCTATGCCCAGATCAAGGCCGAGAAGGACAATCCGCGCGGCGACGTCTGGTGGGGCGGAACCGGCGATCCGCATCTGCAGGCCGCCGAGGAGAACCTGACGGCCGATTACGAATCCCCCCGGATGTCCGAGATGCAGGACTGGGCGGTGCAGCAATGGCGGACGGGGAGGAAGCGCACGATCGGGATCTACGCCGGCGCGCTGGGCTTCGGCTTCAATACGGAATTGCTGGCCAAGAAGAACCTGCCGGAGCCGAAATGCTGGGCCGATCTGGTCAACCCCGTCTACAAGGGCGAGGTCCAGGTCGCCAATCCGCACTCGTCGGGCACGTCCTACACGATGGTCGCGACGCTCGTGCAACTGATGGGCGAGAACGGCGCCTTCGACTATCTGCGACGCCTCAACGTGAACGTGAACCAGTACACGAAGTCCGGCGCAGCGCCGATCGTGGCAGCCGGCCGCGGCGAGACGCTGATCGGGATCGTGTTCATGCACGACGCGATCACCCAGGCGGTCCGGAACTTCCCCATCAAGACGGTCGCCCCCTGCGAGGGTACCGGCTACGAGATCGGCTCGATGTCGATCATCGCCGGGGCCCGCAACATGGAAAGCGCGCGGCGCTTCTATGACTGGGCGCTGTCCGCGGACGCACAGGCCCTGGGCGCAAGGGCGCAGAGCTACCAGGTGCCCTCGAACCGCAACGCTCCGACGCCGCCGCAGGCACCGCGGCTGTCCGACATCAAGCTGATCGACTACGACTTCCCGAAATTCGGGTCGTCGGACGAGCGCCGGCGGCTTTTGACCCGCTTCGACGCCGAGATCAAGATCGCGAACTGATCTGGCGCCGGACCAGCCGCACGTGCCGGCTCCTGTCCTGATCTGGCTGGCGGTCGGCTGGTCCGGTTTCGTCCTCCTGCCCTGGTACGGGCTGGAGGACGGCCTGACGCAGACGCCGCTTCGGTTCTATCTCGGCGACGAGGCGGGTTCAGGCCTGGTCCAGGCCTCGCTGCATGGCCGCTGGTGGCTATGGCCGGTGGCGGCATTTCTGCTGCTGCCGCTGGCCACGCTGGGACGGCAGATCGACGAGCGGCGGGCAGGCGCCATCCTTATCCTCGCCGGCGCGGCGGGGCTCGCCTGGATCTGGGTGCAGGGCTTCGCCCTTACCCATCGTGGCTGGGGCTGGTCGATCCTGCCATCGATCTTCGGTCCGACGAGCCAGCGCCAGTTCGGGATGGGCTGGGGGGCCGCGGCGACGTCGGCGGCCCTTCTGTTCCTGCTCACCACCGGCCTCGCCAGACGCGGCGCGATGCGCGGCGACGCCTTCGTCGCCGGCGCGATCGGCCTCGTCCTCGGCACTGTCGCGCTGTTCGTTTTCTGGCCGGTGATCGAAGTGCTGTTCGAGGCGGCGCTGACGCGCGACGGCCGCTATGGGATCGAGCCGCTGGCGACGCGCCTGTCGAGCCAGACGATCTGGAGCCTCGGCTGCTTCCGCGGCGAGCGCTCCTGCGGCGTGTTCTGGAATTCGGTTCTTCTGGCGACGATCGTCGGGATCACGACGACGGCGCTGGGGCTGGCCTTCGCGTTGCTGGCCCACCGCACGTCCTTTCCGGCGAAGCCGCTGCTGAAGCTGGTCGCGATCCTGCCGGTGATCACGCCGCCCTTCGTGATCGGACTTGCGATCATCCTGCTGTTCGGGCGCAACGGTGCGGTGACGCTGTTTCTGGAAAGCGCCTTCGGCATCCCGCCGACCCGCTGGATCTACGGCCTTCCGGGC
>JBIKLI010000409.1:0-3653 GCA_044359885.1 Alphaproteobacteria bacterium
CGCGATGGCCGCAGGCCAGATGCCCCGACAGCGCCTCGCCGCGCAGCGTCTCGATGGCGTCGGCGGCGGCGGCGTCCTTCGTACGCGCCGTCGCGTCGTCGTGATAGTGGCTGAGGTCGGAGGAGATCACGATCGCCGTCTCCGGTCCGCCCCACAGCGCGCGCAGGGCCGCGGCGACCAGATCCGGACCGGCATCGCCGACCAGAACGGGGCAGATCGCGACCTCGCCGAGCGCGCGGCGGATGAAGGGCAACTGCACCTCCAGCGCATGCTCGCCCGCGAAGGGGGCTGCGTTCACCGACACCTGCGGCAGGTTCAGGATGCGCCCCAGCCAGGGCCAGTCGACATGCATCGGGCCCAGGGGCGTCTGCCAGGCTTCGGCCGGCGACAACGCCAGCCCGGCGAAGCCCATGCGGTGGGCCGGCGCCAGGACGACGACCCGCGCGATCGCACCGCGCCGCCTGGCCAGCTGTGCATAGGCCGTGGCCTGGATCGGACCCGAATAGACGAAGCCGGCATGCGGCGCGATCACCGCCTTGGGCGCGATCGCGACCTGTGCGGCCTGCCCGAGGAAGGCATCGACCGCGTCGACGCAGGCGTCGGCCTGGGCCGGATAGAAGGCGCCGGCCACGCCGGCCGGCTGGACATGTCCCTGCATCGCGCCGCGCTCCCGAAGTCCTGTAGTCTAGCGCGCCGGTCGTCCAGACCGGAACTCCTGCGCCAGAAGCCGGGAAAAGGTCCAGATCCCATGGCCACCACGGAATTTCCCCACGCGGTCGCGACGCGCCACTGGACCCGGCTGGACGACGGCCGGGTGCGATGCGACCTCTGTCCGCGCGAATGCAAGCTCGCCGACGGACAGCGCGGCCTGTGCTTCGTGCGCGCCGCGCAAGGCGGCGAGATCGTGCTGGCCGAGTACGGCAGGGCCACGGGCTTCTGCATCGATCCGATCGAGAAGAAGCCGCTGAACCATTTCCTGCCCGGCACCTCCGTCCTGTCCTTCGGCACCGCCGGCTGCAACCTGGCCTGCAGCTTCTGCCAGAACTGGGACAGCTCGAAGAGCCGCGACACGGCGGCGATGTCGGACGCGGCCTCTCCGGAGGCCGTCGCGCGCACGGCGCGGCGCCTGGGCTGCCGCAGCGTCGCCTTCACCTACAACGACCCCGTCGTGTTCATGGAATACGCGACCGACGTCGCCCAGGCCTGCCGCGCCGAAGGCGTCCGCACGGTGGCGGTGACCGCCGGCTACATCCACGATGCGCCACGGCGGGAGTTCTACCGGCACATCGACGCCGCCAATGTCGATCTGAAGGCCTTCACCGACGACTTCTACTGGCGGATCACCAAGGGCCGGCTGCAGCCGGTGCTCGACACGCTGGTCTATCTGCGCCGCGAGACCACGGTCTGGCTGGAGATCACCAACCTGGTCATTCCCGGCGCCAACGACTCCGACGCCGAGATCGCGGCGATGAGCGCCTGGATCGCGCGCGAGCTGGGGCCCGACGTGCCGCTGCATTTCTCGGCCTTCCATCCGGACTACCGGATGACCGACCGGCCGAACACGCCGCCGGCCACGCTCGCGCGGGCCCGGCGCATCGCCCGGGAGCACGGGCTGCGCCATGTCTATGTCGGGAATGTCGACGATGTCGGCCGCCAGAGCACCTGGTGCCATGGCTGCGGGGCCCGGCTGATCGAGCGCGACCGCTACCAGCTGGGAGCCTGGCGCCTCGATGCCGAGGGGCGGTGCCGCGACTGCGGCACCGCCTGTCCCGGACATTTCGAACCTACGCCGGGCAGCTGGGGCCGCAAGCGCCTGCCCGTCCGGATCGCGCCCTGACGCGCCCCGCCGCCGTCAGCCGAGCAGCCGCGGCAGGAACAGCGCGATGTCCGGGAAGAACAGCACGAGCGCCAGCGCGGTGATCTGCAGACCCATGAAGGGCCAGACCGAGCTGAAGATCTGCTGCAGCGTGATGTCGGGCGGCGCCACGCCCTTGAGATAGAAACAGGCCGGACCGAAGGGCGGCGAGAGATACGACACCTGCATGTTCATGCAGAACAGGATGCCGAACCACACCGGGTCGTAGCCCAGGTCCTTGATGATGGGCACGAAGATCGGCATCGTCAGAAGGCAGATGCCGATCCAGTCGATCAGGCAGCCCAGCACCAGCAGGATCGCCATCATCAGCAGGATGATGACGATGGGCTCGACCGGCAGGCCGGTGATCAGCTGGCGCACGAAATTCGTGCCGCCCATGATGTTGTAGATGCCGATGAAGGCGAAGGCGCCGAAAGTCAGCCAGATCAGGATCCCGACCGTCTCCATGGTCTGAACCAGGGACTCGCGCATCATCTTCCAGTTGAGTTCGCCGCGGATCGCCGCCGAGACGATCGCGCCGACCACGCCGACGCCGGCCGCCTCGGTGACCGCGGCGATGCCGAAATAGATCGATCCCAGCACCCAGACGATGATCAGCAGCGGCAGGACAAGCCCCTTCAGCATCGCGAGCTTCTGGGCCAGCGGCAGATTTCGCTCCTCCGCCGGCGCGGGCGGCCCCAATTCGGGGTTGAGCCGGCAGCGGATCAGGATGTAGCCGATATAGAGGCACCCCATCAGGACGCCGGGCACGAAGGCCGCCTTGAACAGGTCGCCGATCGAGACGCTGGCGGTCAGGCCATAGACGATGAGCACGACGCTGGGGGGGATCATGGTGCCGAGCGAGCCGCCCGCGCAGATCGTGCCGATCGCGAGTTTCTTGTCGTAGCCCAGCCGCAGCATCTGCGGCAGCGCGATCAGCCCGAGCAGCACGATCTCGCCGCCGATGATCCCGGTCATCGCAGCCATGATCATTGCCACGACGACCGTCTGCATCGCGACGCCCCCGGGCAGATTGCCGGAGAACACGTACATTGCGTTGTAGAGATCCTTGGCGACGCCCGACCGCTCCATGATGCAGGCCATGAGCACGAAGAGCGGCACGGCCACGAAGACATATTCCTGGACGAAGCCGAAGACGCGGCTGCCGACCAGCGGCAGGCCGAATGGCCCGATCCACAGCAGCGTACACCCGCAGGCGATGGTCAGCAGGACCCAGGCCAGCGGCATGCCGGTCAGCATCAGCGCGATCATCGCCGCCAGCACGACCAGCGTCGCCCAGCCGATTCCCAGACCACGGAAACCGCTGCGGGCCGCGGCGAACAGGTCGGTCCAGAGCGACCAGAATTCGATCTGGTCGAGGACGTAGAGCGCCACGCCCGCTCCGACGACCGCAAGGAAGATCCGGAACTGGGACGGCGACAGCAGGCGGCGCAGCTGCACGAGCAGCTGGACGAAGATCAGGCTGGAGCCGATGACGATCATCGGCTTGAGAAGCGCCGGCAAGGGCGGGTTCCAGGAACTGCCCGTGCGCTCCATGATCTGGAGCGACATCAGCGCCTGGCGCCACGAGGCGGAGATCAGCATGCCGATCGACAGCAGACCGAACAGGACCGCGACGATGTCGAGCTTGCGCCGCCGTTCCGCCGAAGAAATCTCGTAGACCGAGGTGATGGCGATATGCCGCCGCCGCTGGGTCACGTATCCGCCGGCAAGGAGATAGCAGGCCGAGCACAGCATGATCGTGGCCTCGAAGGCCCAATCCGTCGGCGCGTTGAAG
>JBIKLI010000099.1:0-12945 GCA_044359885.1 Alphaproteobacteria bacterium
CGCGCCGCCGCGCCACCTTGGCCGCGGTGCGAAGCGCCGCCGGCATGGCGCTCGGGTTCCATGCCCCGTCCCGGCGCGACATCGTCGACCTCGCCGCCTGTCCGGTCATGTCGCCGGCGCTGGCGACACTTCTCGGCCCGTTGCGCGCGGCTCTCGCCGATGTCCTGGCCCCCGCCCAGCGCTGCGACATCGCGCTCACCGCAACCGCGGAGGGTGCCGACATGCTGGTCCTTGGCGACCTGCGGCACGACGCACTCCGGCCGCTGGCGGCCCTGCCCGGCCTCGCCAGGCTCGCGCGCGCACAGGCGCCCGACCGCGATCCGGAGATCGTGGCCCAGCATCGTCCGCCGCGAATCGATTTCGACGGGATCGCCGTCGAGCCGCCTCCCGGCGTCTTCCTCCAGGCCACCCGGGAGGGAGAAGCCGCCATCCGCGACGCCGTCGCGACGGGGCTTGGCGCCGCACGGCGGGTCGCCGATCTGTTCGCAGGCGCCGGCACGCTGTCGCTGCCGCTGGCGCGCGACCGCCAGATCCTGGCGGTCGACAGCCACCGTCCGGCGCTCTCGGCGCTCGATCGCGCCGCGCGTACCGCCGGGCTCGGCGCGCGCATGACGGTCGTCCCGCGCGACCTCGCCCGCCGGCCCCTGACCGGCGACGAGCTTGCCGGCTTCGAAGCCGCGATCTTCGATCCGCCGCGCGAGGGCGCGCTGCCCCAGGCAGAGGCGCTGGCGCGCGGCGGGCCCGACCGCGTGATCGCCGTCTCCTGCAATCCCGTCAGCTTCGCGCGCGACGCGGTGGCGCTCGCCGCGGGCGGCTATCGCCTCGAGCGCCTGACGCCCATCGACCAGTTCCTCTGGTCGCCCCATCTGGAGCTGGTCGGCGTCTTCGCCCGCCCGCGGCGATCGCACCGCCGCCCGCGCTAGCGCTCAGCCGAACGTCGCCCGGTGTGCGTCCACCTCGGCGCGGGCGGCACCGACCAGCAGCGACAACTCGGTCGACGCGGCCGCGAACGCGAAGCCTTCGCGCAGCAGATCGGCGGTCGTCTTTCGGCCCCAGGGCACGGCGCCCATCGGCTTTCCGGACTTGCGGATGCCGGCGATCGCACGATCGATCACGGCCAGGAATTCCGGGTTGTCGTAGTCGCGCAGCCGGCCCAGCGATCCAGAAAGGTCGTTGGGGCCGATGAACAGCGCATCGACGCCGTCGACCGCGGCGATCGCATCGACATTGTCGACCGCCTTGGCGCTCTCGATCTGGACGATCACGAACAGGCGCTCGTCGGCCCCGCGGCGCCACGCGTCGAGGTCGCGCTGCAACCCGGCGTCGCGCCACGGCCCGAAGCTGCGCTGGCCATGCGGCGGATAGCGGCAGGCCGAGACCACCGCGCGCGCCTGCTCGGCCGTCTCGACCATCGGGACCATGATCGTGTCGGCGCCGGCGTCGAGCATGCGCTTGATGTAGACCTGATCGTTCCAAGGCACGCGCACGATCGTGGCCGTGTCCATCCGCGACAGCACCTGCAGATGACGCAGCGTGTCGCGGGGCATCGACGGCCCATGCTCGTTGTCGAGGATGATGAAGTCGAAACCCGACGCGGCGAGACTCTCGGTGTAGATCGTATCGATCACGTTGCTCCATACGCCGAGGCATTTGCGTCCGGCGTCGATCTTCGCGCGCAGCTTGTTCGTCATCTCTCCCCCTCGCGGAATGGCGGCGACCGTTCCTGGCGCCGCGAGATCCTCAGTATGCGGCATGGGAGGTCACAGGAAAACGGCGCGCGTACGCCGCGCGCGGTTGCAGGCCGACCGGCCGCCGCGCTATCCCGATCGCATGGCGAGCACCGGGGATCCGCAGCACGTGACCATCGACGCCGACGGCGCCGTGCTGCCGCTGCGGCTGCGCAGGCATCCGCGCGCACGCCGCATCTCCTTGCGCGCCGATGCGCGCGCCGGCGCGATCTTCCTGGTGCTGCCGCCGCGCGCCTCGCTCGCCGCGGCGCTCGGTTTCGCGCGCAGCCAGGCCGGCTGGATCGCCAAGCGCCTCTCGGCACTGCCGCCGCCGCTGCCTTTCGCCCCGGGCGCGACGCTGGAGATCCTGGGCGAGCGGGTCGCGATCCGCCACGACCCGGCGATGCGCGGCGCGGCGCGTCGTGATGGACCGACGCTGGTCGTCGGCGGCCATCCCGACTTTGTCGCGCGTCGCGTGCGTGACCATCTGCGTGCCGAGGCGCGCCGCGCGCTCGGCGAACGCGCGCTCCCGATGGCACGCAGCGTCGAACGTACGATCGCGTCGCTGCGGGTCGCCGACACGCGCTCGCGCTGGGGCTCCTGCGCGCGCGGCGGACGGCTCAGCTTCTCCTGGCGGCTGGTCCTGGCGCCGCCCGAGATCCTCGACTACGTCGTCGCCCACGAGGTCGCCCATCTCGTCCATCACGACCATGGAGCCGGCTTCTGGCGGCTGGTCGACCGTCTCACGCCCCACCGCACGCATGCCCAGGGGTGGCTGCGCCGGCATGGCGGCGGGCTCCTGCGGGCCGGGCCGGCGTGACGCCGCGCGTCCCGCCCGAGTCTCGCGCGATGAACGTCCTGCTGGTCGGGCTGGTCGCCATGATGGCGATCTCGACCGATCTCTATCTGCCCTCCCTGCCGGCGATCGCCCGCGACCTCGACACCGACGTCTCGACCGCACAGCTGACATTGAGTGGATTCCTGGTCGGTATCGCCCTGGGGCAGATCCTGGTCGGTCCGCTCAGCGACCGCTTCGGCCGCCGGCCGGTCCTTTTGGTGGCGACCGGGCTCTATGTCCTCGCTTCGGTGGCCTGCGCCCTCGCCCCGGACATCGACAGCCTGATCGCTGCGCGCATCGTCCAGGCGTTCGGCGCCTGCGCCGGCGGCGTTGTCGGCCGCGCCGTGGTGCGCGACGTCCATGAACGCGAGGCGGCGGCCCGGGTGCTGGCGACGATCGGCGCGGCGATGGCGATCGTCCCTGCGGTCGGTCCGGTGCTGGGCGGGGTGATCGAGATGGCGGCGGGCTGGCGCTGGAATTTCGCGCTGCTCGCCTCCTTCGGCATGCTGCTCTGTGCCGGCGTCGCGCTGGGCCTGCCGGAGACCAATCGCCACCGCGATCGGACAGCGACCGACCCGGCGCGCCTCGCGCGCAACTTCGCCGCCATCCTGGCGACACGATCCTTCCTTGCGCATGCGGCGGCCGGCGCTTGCGCCTATGCCGGCCTGTTCGCCTTCATCTCGGGGTCCTCCTTCGTCTTCGTCGACGGCTACGGCATCTCGCCGCAGGTCTACGGGTTCTGTTTCGCGCTCGCCGTCGTCGGCTATCTGATCGGCACCCTGATCGCGGCACGCCGGGTGCAGCGCATTGGCACCGCCGTTCTGCTGCGCAGCGCCGGCTGGGTGATGTGCGCCGGCGGCATCGGGATGGCAATACTGGTGGCGAGCGGGCTCGCGGCCCCAGGTCCGACCGGCGCCGCCCTCGTCGCGGTCGCGATGGCGGTCTATTGCGTCGGGTTCGGGATGTGCAGCCCCGGCGCGGCGGCCGGCGCGATCGCACCCTTCCCCCGGCTTGCCGGAACCGCCGCCGCCGCGCTCGGCGCGCTGCAGACGGGCTCGGCGGCCATCGTCGGCTTCATGGTCGGTCGCCTGCACGACGACACCGGCCTGCCCATGGCGCTGACGATCGCAGGCTTGGCGATTGCCGGCGTGGCCGCTTTCCGGCTGCTCACGGTGCCGGACCGGCTGGAACCGGGTCCGGGCGCATGAGCGCCTCGCCCGCCGCCCCCGGTACCGTGCGCGGCGGCTGTCCGCGCGTCGCCTCCAGCATGAACGCCCGCCAGGCGCGGGCCGGCAGCCCACCACCGACGACGCGGTTCATCGGGCTTGAATCGTCGTTCCCGAACCACACGCCAGCCACGAAATCGGCGGTGAAGCCGACGAACCAGGCGTCGCGGTGATCCTGGCTGGTACCGGTCTTGCCGCCCATCGGACGATCGAGCGCCGCTGCACGACCGGTACCGCGCGACACGACCGTCGCCAGCAGGTCGTTCATCGCCGAAAGCGTGCCGCGCGAGATGATCGCGGCAGCCCCCGACCCGGTGCGCCGGTAGAGAAGGCGCCCCCCGCGGTCGCGGATTTCGACGATGCCATAGGGCTGGACGGACAGGCCGCCATTGGCGAACGGAGCATGGGCGCCGGTCAGTTCCAGAAGCGTCACTTCCGAGGCGCCCAGGGCCGTCGCGAGATCGCGGCGCAATGGCGACAGGATCCCGGCCCGGCGCGCGGCCGCGATGGCGCCGTCGATTCCGTCTCGCTGCGCGAGGCGCACCGCGGCCGTGTTGACCGAGCGCGCGAAGGCGTCGCGAAGGCTGATGTCGCCGCGGCCCGCCTCGCCCTCGAAATTGCGCGGTCGCCACGTGCCGATCGCGACCGGTGCGTCCGACACCAGATCGTCCGGTCGTGCCCCGCGTTCCATGGCGGCGAGAAAGACGAAACTCTTGAAGGCCGAGCCCGGCTGCCGCAGCGCGGAGGTGGCACGATTGAACTGGCTCGCGCCATAGTCGCGGCCGCCGACCATCGCGCGGACCGCGCCATCCGGCGTCAGCGCGACAAGTGCCGCCTGTTCGGCCTCGGCCTTCTCGCCGTCGCGCCCCAGCGTCTCGCCGATCGCGGACTCGGCGGCTCGTTGCAGCCGGGGGTCCAGCGTGGTCCGGACGACCAGATCGCGATCGACGAAGCCGACGAAGCCCGAGACCTGATCCGCCAGCCAGTCCACGAAATAGCGCGCCGAGCGGGGCTGGCCGGTTCCCGCCGGGACGCCGATCGTCTGCGCCTTCGCGGCCGCGACGGTCGCGGCCGTCGCGAGCCCCGCCTCGGCGAGATTGTCCAGGACTTCGGCGGCGCGGCGCAGCGCCCGCGCCCGGTCGCCGGTCGGCGCGAATCGCGCCGGTGCCTTCAGCAACCCGACCAGGATCGCCGCCTCGCGCATGTTCACCTGACGGGCCGACTTTCCGAAATAGCGCTGTGCCGCCGCTTCGATCCCGTAGGTGGCACCACCCAGATAGACGCGGTTCAGATACAGCGTCAGGATCTCGTCCTTCGAGAAGCGCCGCTCGAGCCAGATTGCCAGCAGGAATTCCTGGATCTTGCGCTCCAGGCTGCGCTCGTGGGTCAGGAAGACGTTCTTCGCCAATTGCTGGGTGATCGTGCTGCCGCCCTGGACGACGCGCCCGGCACGCAGATTGACCAGCGCCGCGCGTGCCAGACCGATCGGATCGATCCCGAAATGCCCGTAGAACCTGCGGTCCTCCGTGGCGAGCAGAAGCTGCGGAAGATAGGCCGGAAGTTCGTCCAGCCTGACCACCCCGCCATGCAGATCGCCCGTCGAACCGATCGTCTGTCCGGCGGCATCCACGAAGGTCAGGCTGGGACGACGGTCGAATGCAGCGATCTCCTCGATGTCGGGCAACCGCAGCGCATACCAGGCGAGGACCATGGCGATCGCGATCCCGGACCACAGCGTGGCCAGCAGCACGAAGCGCAGGATGAATCCCAGCCAGCGCCGCCGCCGCGGCGCGCGCGGCGGGCGATGCTTCGGACGCGGCGACGGCGCAGCGCCGTCGTCCCTGGTCCGGGAGCCGAAATGCGGCTCCCTGCGTTGCATTCGCTTCGGCACGGCGATGTCACACCTAGCATCGCAATCGGGCAGGAACTAGGCGGCGTGCCTTCGTCTCGACTATAGTGCCCGTCCTCTTTTCCCGTCCGGAGCAGAAATCCATGGCCACCCAGAAGATCGTCCGCATCACGCCAGGCACACGCATGAGCCAGGCCGTCGTCTCGAACGGCATCGTCTTCGTCGCCGGACAGGTGGCACGCAATCCCGGGGAGACAGTCGGCGAACAGACCCGGCAGATCACGGCTCAGATCGACGACCTGCTGTCGGCCGCCGGATCGCACAAGACGCGTCTGCTTTCCGCGAATATCTGGCTTACCGACATCTCGACCTTCGCCGAGATGAACGCCGTCTGGGACGCCTGGGTCCCGGCCGACATGGGACCGGCGCGCGCCACCGTCCAGGCCGGTCTGGCGGCACCGCAATACAAGGTCGAGATCGCCGTGACGGCCTCCGTCGGTCGTCCGGTCGCCGTCGCCAAGCCCCGTGCGAAGGCGAAGGCGAAGGCAAAGCCGAAAGCGAAGGCGAAGGCGAAGACCCGGCGTCGCTGACCCTGACCGGCACGCCGCGGTTGCCGCAATCCGGCTTCCGCGGCGTTCCGATCAGCGCGCGATCGCGCCCTGGCTGCGCAGGAATCCCAGCAGGGGCAGCAACGGCAGACCCAGAACCGTGAAGAAATCGCCCTCGACGCGCACGAAGAGCTGCGCGCCGAGGCCTTCCAGCTGATAGGCCCCGACCGAGGCGGTTGCCGCATCGCCGATGGTGGCCACGTAACGCTCGGCGAAATCGCGGCCGAACGGTCGCATCGTCAGCCGGGCCGCATCGACCTCGCGCCACACGACCTCGCCGGCACGCAGCACGACCGCGGCGCTCAGCAGACGATGGGTGCGACCGGCGAGCGCCAGCAATTGCGCGACGGCCCGTTCCGGATCCGGCGGCTTGTCGAAATGCGTGTCGTCGCAGGCGATCATCGAATCCGCGCCGATCACCAGGGCGTCGGGGTTGCGCGTGGACACCGCGCGCGCCTTGCTCTCGGCCAGCGCCGCGGCGATCGCGTCGACGCTTTCGCCGCGCGCACGCATCGCATCCTTCACCACCGCCTCGTCGACGCCTGCGGTCTCGCAGGCGACATCCACGCCGGCATTGGCCAGCATCGTCCGCCGGATCCGGCTGGCCGAGGCAAGGATGACGCGTGGCGCCTTCGGTTCCGGTCCCAGCTTCATGGCTTTGGTCATCGTCCTGTTCCCGTCCTTTCCTGAAGCATCGCGAGGATCGCTGCCGCCGTCTCCTCGATCGACCGCCGCGAGGTCTCGAGCACGGGCCAGCCGCGATCCGTGAACAGGCGGCGGGCGGCCTGAACCTCGGCACGCACGGATTCGGGATCCGTATAATCGGTCTCGCGCATCTCGTTCAGCAGCCGCAACCGGTTTCGCCGGACCGCGACCAGCGCCGAGGGATCATTGGTCAGGCCGACCACAAGCGGCCCCCCCTGCGCGAAGGAGGGCAGGGCGTCGAGTGCCTGGGGAACCCCGATCCCCGGCACCAGCGGCACATTCGCAGCCTTGAGACCGCGATTGGCAAGATAGATGCAGGTCGGCGTCTTCGACGACCGGGATACGCCCACCAGAACCACGTCCGCGGCACCGAGGTCTTCAATCGCCTGGCCGTCGTCATGGACCATCGCGAAATCCATTGCCGCGATACGGGCGAAATAGTCGGCATCCAGCCGGTGCTGACGGCCTGGCCGATGTCCCGCCTTGGTGTCGAGAAACTCTCCGAAGGCCTCCAGGACCGGGTCGAGGACGGCGATGCACGGGACGGAAAGCCGGCTGCAGGCCTCGATCAGGCTGGCGCGGATCTTTTCGTCCACCAGGGTGAACAGGACCACGCCCGGGCTGGCCTCGATGCCGGCGACGACCTTCTGCACCTGACGGTCGCTCCGGATCATCGACCAGACATGCTCGATCGGCTCGCACTGTTCGAACTGCGCCAGACAGGCGCGGGCCACCGCCACGATGGTCTCGCCGGTCGCGTCCGAAACCAGATGGACATGAAATTTCCTGGTCATGTGCCGCCCTGGATGATTTGCGCAAAACGGGGACAACTCGGGACTTTTCCCCAGGCCCGGCGAAACCGTCCCCGCATATGGCCTCCAGTCCACCGATCCATCGCCGGACAGACCATCCCACGATCCCGGCTGGGGAAAGCGGGGACTATGGGTCTCATGCCATGTTCTCCCCGGTCTTCACAACCCCGGGCACAGCGCCGGAATCGCTTTGCCGGTAAGGCGCTCGCAGTTCCGCCCCCAGGTCAGGACCGGATTATCCCGGGATGCGCCAGCCGGCCGGCACCCGCAGGGGACCGATCAGGCACAACGGTGATCCCCGCAATCGACACGCCCTACTTCCACTTCCTTTCTTTTTAAGATTCTTCTTGAGTGGTATGACGACCGTCATCGTCGTCGAGAACCGCGTGACCGAAAACGTCTCCGCCCCCTTCCTGCGCGCGCTTGCCGGCGAGCGCACCCCGCGCGCGCCGTTCTGGTTCATGCGCCAGGCCGGGCGTTACCTTCCCGAATACCGGGCGCTTCGCCAGCGCAGCCGGGATTTCGTCGCTTTCTGCCTAGACCCGGAACTCGCGGCAGAAGTGACGCTGCAGCCATTGCGCCGGTTCGACATGGACGCGGCGATCCTGTTCGCCGACATCCTGCTGATCCCGCATGCGCTGGACGTCGGGCTGGCCTTCAAGGAAGGCGAGGGTCCGGTTCTGGAACCGGTGCGCGACGCCGGGGCCGTGGCGCGGATCGAAGCGGTCTGCGACGCGGTGGGGCAGCGGCTGACACCGGTCTATGAAACGGTTTCGCGCGTCCGCGCGGCGCTTGGCCCCGAAAAGGCGCTGATCGGTTTCGCCGGCAGCCCCTGGACGGTCGCCACCTACATGGTCGAGGGCGGGGGCGGGCATGATTTCATGCGCGTCCGGCGGATGGCGCTGACAGCTCCAGATCTATTCGGGCGGCTGATCGATGTCCTGGTCCGTTCGACGATCGACTATCTCGATCGGCAGATCCGCGCCGGCGCGGATGCGGTCCAGTTGTTCGACACATGGGCGGGCGTCCTTCCGGCATCCGAGTTCGAACGCTGGTGCATCGAGCCGACGACCGCGATCGTCACCGGGATCCGCAAGCTTCATCCGCGTACCCCCATCATCGGTTTTCCGCGAGGTGCCGGGACCGGACTTCCGCGCTACGCCGCGGCGACAGGCGTGGACGCCATCGGCCTCGATGCCGGTGTCGCGCCGGCCTGGGCAGCGACGGGCTTCGCCGACCGTCTATGCCTTCAGGGAAACCTCGACCCGCTGCTGCTCCTGGCCGGGGGGCCCGCGATGGAGACCGCCGCACAGGCGATCCTCCGCGCGTGGAACCGGCGCGCCTTCGTGTTCAATCTCGGCCATGGGATCACGCCCGACGTTCCGGTCGCGCATGTCGAGCGTCTGAGCGCCCTCGTCGCCGGCTGGCGGCGGGAGACGGGGGCATGAAGATCGCCATCGCGCTGTTCAATCTCGGCGGACCCGATCGGCCCGAGGCCGTCGAGCCCTTTCTCTACAATCTGTTCAACGATCCCGCGATCCTGCGCGTTCCCGCGATCCTGCGCCGGTTCCTCGCTCGCCTGATCTCGCGACGCCGTGCGCCTAAGGCACGGGGAATCTATGCGCGCATCGGGGGCGGGTCGCCACTGCTGCCCAACACCTTGGCGCAGGCGCGGGCGCTCGAGGCCGCGCTGTCCGATCTCGGCGATGTCCGGGCCTTCCCGGTGATGCGCTACTGGCATCCGATGACCGATGCGGCGGTTTCCGAAATCGCCGCCTTCGGGCCGGATCGCGTCATCCTGCTGCCGCTCTATCCGCAATTCTCGACCACGACGACGGCATCGAGCCTCGAGGCCTGGCGAACCGAAGCGTCGCGACAGGGATTCCGCGCGCCGACGCGCACGCTGTGCTGCTATCCGGTCGAGAGCGGTTTCGTCGCGGCCCTTGCGGATCTGACCGCGACGGCGGTCGCGGCCGCCGCGGCGAACGGCAGGCCCCGGATCCTGTTTTCGGCCCATGGCCTGCCGGAGAAGGTCGTCAAGTCCGGCGACCCCTATCAGTGGCAGGTCGAACGCACGGCGCAGGCGGTCATGGCCATCGTCGGCGACGCGGCTGCCGATCACGTGGTCTGCTACCAGAGCCGGGTCGGACCGCTGAAATGGATCGGTCCGTCGACCGAGGACGAACTTCATCGTGCCGGTCGCGACCGCGTGGCGACGATCGTCGTTCCGCTGGCCTTCGTTTCGGAACACAGCGAGACCTTGGTCGAACTCGATCTCGAATACGCCGAAATCGCCAAGGAAGCGGGCATCCCCGCCTATTTCCGCGTGCCTACGGTGTCGACGCATCCGGCCTTCATCGCCGGCCTTGCGGTCCTTGCGCGTCGCGCGCTGGCGCGCGGCGATGCGACCCCCGCGCCCGATGGCGACGCACGGATATGCCCGCCGTCCTGGACCGGTTGTCCGTGCCGGACAAAGCCGGCCGCCTGAAGATGACCGCGGCGCTGACCGGCCTCTATCCCTGGATCAAGGCGATCCACGTGATCGCGGTCATCGCCTGGATGGCCGGTCTGCTCTACCTGCCGCGGCTCTATGTCTACCACTGTGCGGCACCGCCGGGCTCGGTGCAGTCCGAGACGTTCAAGGTCATGGAACGACGGTTGCTGCGTGCGATCATGAACCCGGCGATGATCGTCGTCTGGGTCCTCGGGCTGGTTCTCGCCTGGCTCGGTGGCCATCTGACCGAAGCCTGGATGATCGTGAAGATCCTCCTGGTCACGGGGCTGAGCGCGATGCACATGGTTTTCGCACGCTGGCGATCGGATTTCGCGGCCGATCGCAATCGTCACCCGGCGCGGACATTCCGGATCGCCAACGAGGTACCGACGCTGCTCATGATCGGCGCAGTGATCCTCGTGATCGTGCGGCCATTCTGACGCGCTGTTGACTTGCCGGCGCACGCGCGATTATATCGGTCTGATCGCGCCATCGTCCGATGGTTCGGGATGCTGCAAAGCGGCCCCGTTGCGATTTCACGCTTCCGATCCCACGGCACCCTTCAGAGATATCCACGGCCGTGGCCTTTCCATGACCGGCCTTTCGGCAAGGACCGGAGACCTGCGGGCGAAACGTCTCGAATCGCGGGCCGACCAGACCCCTGAAAAGAAATCACGGCAATGAACCTCCAGGACCTCAAGCGCAAGAGCCCGACCGAACTCCTCGCTCTCGCCGAGACGCTCAATGTCGACAACGCCTCGACGCTTCGGCGACAGGAACTGATGTTCGCGATCCTACAGCAGCAGGCCGAACTCGGGACCGCCATCTACGGCGACGGCGTGATCGAAGTCCTGTCCGACGGGTTCGGGTTCCTCCGCAGCCCTGAATCGAACTATCTGCCGGGACCGGACGACATCTACGTGGCGCCGCAGCTGCTGCGGCGATACGGGCTGCGGACCGGCGACACGGTCGACGGCGAGATCCGCGCGCCCAAGGACGGCGAGCGCTACTTCGCCCTGACATCGGTCCGCACGATCAATTTCGACCAGCCGGAAGTCGCGCGCCATCGAGTCAATTTCGACAACCTGACGCCGCTCTATCCTGAAGAGCGGTTGCGCATGGAGGTCGTCGACCAGACGGCCCCGGCGCCCGTGGCGGCCCCGGTCGCCCGGTCGCGCCGCGCCCAGGGCGACGAGGATGCGCCGGTGCTCCGGTCGCGGCTGTCGGCCGCGCGCGTCGAGCGGCCCGACCGCGGTACCTCGAACCATCCGGCATTCCGCCGGGATTCGACGCATCGGATCATCGACCTGATCGCGCCGATCGGAAAGGGGCAGCGCGCGCTGATCATCGCGCCGCCGCGGACCGGCAAGACGGTGATGCTGCAGAACATCGCCAACTCGATCGCGACCAATCATCCGGAATGCTATCTGATCGTCCTGCTGATCGACGAACGGCCGGAGGAAGTGACCGACATGCAGCGCTCGGTGAAGGGCGAGGTCATCTCCTCGACCTTCGACGAGCCGGCGACGCGACATGTCCAGGTCGCCGAAATGGTGATCGAGAAGGCCAAGCGTCTCGTCGAACACAAGCGCGACGTCGTCATCCTGCTCGACTCGATCACCCGTCTGGGCCGCGCCTACAACACCGTCGTCCCCAGCTCGGGCAAGGTGCTGACAGGCGGTGTCGACGCCAACGCCCTGCAGCGGCCCAAGCGGTTCTTCGGCGCGGCGCGCAACATCGAGGAAGGCGGCAGCCTGACCATCATCGCGACCGGCCTCATCGATACCGGAAGCCGGATGGACGAGGTGATCTTCGAAGAGTTCAAGGGCACCGGCAATTCCGAGATCATCCTCGACCGCAAGCTGGCCGACAAGCGGACCTTCCCGGCGATCGACATCACCAAGTCGGGAACCCGCAAGGAGGAACTGCTGGTCGAGAAGGGCATCCTCGCGAAGATGTATGTCCTGCGCCGCATCCTGATGCCGATGGGAACCACCGACGCGATGGAGTTCCTCATCGACAAGCTGAAATCCTCCAAGACCAACAAGGATTTCTTCGAGGCGATGAACACCTGAGCCGATGCTGATCGTCGGTCTCACGGGATCGATCGCGATGGGAAAGACGGTGGCGGCGCGTCTGCTGCGCCGCCGGCGGATCCCGGTCCACGACGCCGACGCATCGATCCACGCATTGACCGGCAAGGGCGGTGCCGCCGTCGCGGCGGTCGCCGCCGCCTTTCCGGGATGCGTGCGCGATGGGGTCGTCGATCGCCAGGAACTCGGGCGCCGCGTCTTCGGCGATCCGGCGGCGCTGCGGCGACTGGAAGCGATTCTGCACCCGCTGGCTCGCCGCGCCGCCCGTGATTTCGTCGCCGCGGCCGCACGGCGGCGGCGACCGCTGGTGGTCCTCGACATTCCCCTGCTCTACGAGACAGGGGCCGAACGGCGGCTCGATGCCGTCGTCGTCGTGTCGGCACCGGCCTGGTTGCAGCGTCAGCGCGCCCTGCGTCGGCCTGGCATGACGCCGGAAAAGCTCGACGCCATACTGGCGCGGCAGATACCGGACCGCGTCAAGCGCCGCCGCGCCGACCGCGTCGTGCCAAGCTCGCTCGGACTGGCCGTCACCGGCCGCGCCCTGGCGGCGGCGCTGCGTGGCCTGCGCGCGCGGCGCTGGCGTCCGGGCTGGC
>JBIKLI010000003.1:0-37874 GCA_044359885.1 Alphaproteobacteria bacterium
CTGCCCACGAGAAGCTGCGCGATGAACGCAGCGGGGATGCCGAAGATGCCGACCGAGATGTTGTTGATGCCCCAGATATAGGCGACGTCGCGACCACGGATCTTCACGATCTGGATGTCGCCGAGCCAGCTGAAGGCCTCCTTGACCCACAGCCCGTGGAACTCGGTCGTGTAGAGGAAGAACATGCAGACGAAAAAGCCCGCAGCCACCCCCGCCACGCCCGACGCGTTGCCGCATCGTTTCCACCAGATTCCGAGCACCAGACCGGCGAACAGGCCGGACGCGGCGATCGAGAAGGCCCAGGACACCAGGAACAGGATGTCCGCGCCGAGCGATCCCGCCGTGTAGGCGGCGATCAGGGCGACGACCATCAGCAGCGCGCGGCTGATGACGAGGCGACGCTTGGTGTCGGCGTTCGGGTCGATCATCTTGTAGTAGACGTCGTGGCTGAGCGCGTTGGCGATCGCGAGCAGCAGGCCGTCGGCGGTCGACAGCGCGGCCGCGAGGCCGCCCGCCGCCACCAGGCCCGAGATCACGTAGGGCAGACCGGCGATCTCCGGCGTCGCGAGCACGATCGCATCCGCGTGGATGCGGAACTCGCCCAGCTGGAGAATGCCGTCGCCGTTGCCGGTGACGCCGCGGCAGAGCGGGTATTGCTGCACCGCGTTCGCGGCGTCGCAGGCGCCGACCAGCGCAAGACCCGGACGTCCCCAGCTCTTGACCCATTCCGGCAGATTGGCGATCGGCGTGTTGATCAGCCCCTGATAGACCTCCAGCTTCGCGAAGGCGGCATAGGCCGGCGCCGTGAAGTAGAGCAGGAAGATGAAGAACAGGCTCCACGCCACCGACTCGCGCGCCTGCCGCACCGACGGGGTGGTGAAGTAGCGCATGAGGATGTGCGGGAGCGACGCCGTGCCGACCATCAGGCAGAGGATCAGCGCGAAGTAGTTCCACATCGCGACTGCGCTGTACTGCCCCTGGGCGTTAACGAAGGCCGCCGTGTGCGGCTGCGCCACCTTCAGGGTCTGCTCGAGCGCCGCGATCTTCTCCAGCGCCGTGCCGTACATCAGCTGCGGGATCGGCACGCCCGTGACCTGGAAGGACATGACGACCGCGGGGATCAGATAGGCGATGATCAGGATGATGTACTGCGCCACCTGGGTCCAGGTGACCGCCTTCATCCCGCCCAGCAGCGAGCACACCAGGATGCCGATCAGACCGACGAAGCAGGCGACCTGGAACGAGATCCCGAGGAAGCGCGAGGTGATGATCCCCACGCCCACGATCTGCGCCACGACATAGACGAAGGACGCGGCGATCAGCACGATCACGGCCAGCATGCGGGCGGCGTGGCCGCCGTAGCGGGCGCCGAAGAAGTCCGGCACGGTGAACTGGCCGAACTTCCGCAGATACGGAGCCATCAGGATCGAGACCAGCACGTAGCCGCCGGTCCAGCCCAGGATGAAGGCAAGACCGCTATAGCCGCCGAAATAGAGCGATCCGGCCATGCCGATGAAGGAGGCCGCGCTCATCCAGTCGGACCCGGTCGCCATGCCGTTGTAGAAGGCTGGCACCGAGCGTCCGGCGACGTAGTATTCCGAGACCTCGGCCGTGCGCGAGAGCACGCCGATCAGCGCATAGACGCCGATGGTCATGAAGATGAAGAGATAACCGAGCCAGCGGTCCGGCACGCCCATCCATTCCAGGATGCCGAGCACGACCACGAAGCCGAGGAAGCCCCCCGTGTAGAGGGCGTAGATGCGGCCGAGGTTCTGAAGGAACCCGGAGCCGCCGACCGAATAGCCAGCCATGTCTATGTCCTCACTCGTCCGAGACGCCGAATTCGTCGTCGATCTTGTTCTGCGCCTTCGTGTTCCAGACGCAGAGCGCGACGAACGCGATCAGCGAGCCCTGGGCCGCCATGTAGTAGCCCAGCGGGAACCCGATGATCTGGATCTTGTTCAGCGCCGGGGCGAAGAAATGAATCGCGAAGCTGAAGAAGAACCAGAGAGCGAGAATCGTCCACATCAGCGAGGACGTTCGGCTCCAGTAGGATTGCATCTGCTCCGGGGTTAGTTTGGCTGCCATGCCGTGTCTCCCTCATCACCTGCGGATCTGCGGCGTCCGCTACCGGGCGGCCGACCTTGGTGGTTTTCACCTGGACAACGGCCACATTGACGCGACGAAAAGAGTTAAGATTCGTCGCACGAATCGGCACATAGCACTGAAAGCCTTGGGGCGGCAATAGGGTATGCTCACCGCCTCTGGCATCCTTCGAGACTGGCTGGGACCCCGACATGCTGACCCGCGCCTACCGGTACTTCTTCCCGCCGCCGATCCGCGACCGGGCGGCGCTGGGCAGCTTCATGTCCGGCGAGGCCGCCTATCTCGCCCAGCGCTCGACCTATGAATTCACCCGCAACACCCTGGCGTGGCACGGTCAGGCCGCTTTCGGCGACAGGGAATTCAACGATGTCTTCCGGATCTGCCGCTGGGAGGCCTTCGGCGCCGTCCTGTCGGGGTTCAGCCTCCTCGCCTTCGCCCGCCTGGCGCCCGGGCCGGGCGGACGCCGGGGCGATCTGGAAGCGGCCATGGTCAAGTTCTATGGTGACCTGCTCGGCGCCTACGAGACCCCGCGCCATCGGACCGACTGGGCCGACGAGCTGGCGGCCCTGGCCGAGCGCCTGCATGTCCTGCCGCCGGGCGTCGTTCCGTCCGCTGCCGAGGCGACACGGATCGCCGCGGCCAAGGTCTACAAGACCCTGCCGGCCCGGGCCGGCAATCCGCGCGAAGAGAAGGATGTGATCGCCAACGCCCTTCGATTCGGCACGATCGGGTTCGGCGAGCGGCTGGACCGGCGGCTGCGGCCCGCCGAGACGACGGCCTCGCTGCTGGCCGGTTAGGCCCCCTTGGCCCCGCCCCGGTCCCGGATCGAGGTCTTCGGCCGGCGCGCCCGCGACGCGATGACACCGCGCGTGCACCGCGCCGGCCCCGAGACGCCGGTCGGGGAGGCGATCGCCGGCCTCGCGGCCACCGACGCCTCGGCCGTGGTGGTGGTGGATGGCGCGGGGCGGCTGATCGGGATCGTCACCGAGCACGACATCGCCCGGCGGGTCGCGCTGCGGCTGCCGCCCGAGGCGCCGGTCGAGCGGGCCATGACCGCGCCGGTGAAGTCGGTCGGTGCCGACGACCTGCTCTATCGCGCCATCGGGCGGATGCGCCGCGAGAAGCTTCGTCACATGCCGGTCGTCGATGGCCAGGGCCGCCCGGTCGGGATGCTGGACCTGCATGCCGCGCTGGCCGCGGCGGCCGAACGGATCGTCGACCAGATCGACCGGCTGACCCGCGACGCCTCGATCGACGGCTGGACGGAGGTCAAGCGCGCCCAGGCCGAACTGGCCCAGGACCTGCTGGACGACAATCTCCCTGCTCCGGAGATCCAGGCGCTGGTCACCGAGATCAATCTCGACATCCATCGCCGCCTGCTGGAGGCGGCGATCGAGCGGCTGCGCGCCGAGGGCTGGGGCGAGATGCCGGTTCCCATGACGCTGCTGATCATGGGGTCCGGCGGGCGCGGCGAGAACTTCCTGTTCCCCGACCAGGACAACGGGTTCATCCTCGCCGACTATCCCGACGCCGAGCACGCCCGCATCGACGCCTGGTTCATCGCCCTGGCCGAGCGACTGACCGCCGGGCTGGACCGCGTCGGCTTCCCGTTCTGCAGGGGCGGCGTGATGGCCACCAACCCGCTGTGGCGCAAGACCGCCAGCCAGTGGCGCGACCAGATCTGGCTCTGGGGCGAGCGGCGCAGCCCGGTCGCGGTGCTGTTCGCCGACATCTTCATGGATTTCGCCCCGGCCTGGGGGGATGCGGACGCGGCCGCGGCGCTGCGCACCGAAGTGACGCGGATGCTGGCGCGATTTCCCGCGCTGCTGCGGGCGATGGCGGAGGACGAGACCGGGCGCGGCGTGGCCCTGAGCCTGTTCGGCAACCTCAAGGTCGAGAACGACGCCGCCCATCCCGGCCGCACCGACCTCAAGCTGCACGGCACGCTGCCGCTGGTCGGCGCGACCCGGCTCTACGCGCTGCGCGCCGGCCTGGCGGAGACCGGGACGCTCGCGCGTCTGGCGGCGCTGGCCCGTCTGGGCGCCGTCGGGGCCGACGACGCCGAGGCGCTGGCGCAGGCCTACGCGACGGTCACCTTCGTCATGCTGCGCCAGCAGCTCGCCGATTTCCGCGCCGGACAGCCTGTCGGCAACCATGTCGATCCCGATGCCCTGACCCGGCTCGAGCGCGATCGGCTGGTGGACGCGCTCAAGGCGATCGAGCGCCTGCGCAAGCGTGCGCGGGCTGATTTTACGGGGGCGTTCTGGTGATGTCCGGGGCCGGCGCGTAGCGCAGGACGACGTCGAAACGGGCGCCCTCGCCCGGCGGCGAGAGGGCCGCGATGCGCCCGCCAAGATGCTCGACGATGCGCCGGCAGATCGCGAGACCGAGCCCGGTGCCCTCCGGCTTGCCACCGCGCTGATCGCCGAACTGCCGGAACTTGTCGAACAGCAGCGGCAGGTTCGCCGGCGCGATCCCCGGGCCGTTGTCCTGGACCGTGAGACGCACGCCATCGGCTTCGCCGCGCAGCGTCACGCGCACCTGCCCGCTGCGGGCCGGCGAGAACTTGACCGCGTTGGACAGCAGGTTGAGGGCGACCTGCATCGCCTGGTCGCGATCCGCCAGCACCGGACGCAGCCCGTCGGCCAGATCGGCGGTCAGCGCGACGCCGCGCCCGGCGAAGAGGCCGCCCGTCGCCGCGATCGCGTCGGCGACCACCACGCGCAGGTCAGTGGGCCCGATCTGCCAGTCGAAGCGCCCTGCCTCGATCTTCGCGAGGTCTAGGACCTGGTTGATCAGCCGCGTCAGTCGTTCGCTCTCGGCGATGACGATGCCCAGGAACGCGCGCCGCTGGGCGGCGTCCAGGTCCGGATTGTCGTGCAGGATCTCCGAGAAGGACCGGATCGAGGTCAGCGGCGTGCGCAGCTCGTGGGTGACCGTCGTCAGGAACTCGTCCTTCAGCCGGTCGAGTTCCTGCAGCCGCGCGTTGACGGCCCGCAGCTCGGCCGAAGCGGCTTCCAGCGCGGCCGATTTCTGCTCCAGCTGGCGCGAGTACTCGATCACCGCCGTCGCCTCGTCCAGCACCGCCATCACCTGGTCGAGGCCGACATCCTCGCCCTTGACGGCCGTCGCCATCGCCACCCGCGCCGAGGCCGCGCCGATCGCCCCTGCGACAAGCCGCTCGGCGAAGCGCACCATGCCGGCGTCGGCGCGTTCCAGGCGGGCCGGATCCAGCCCGCGCGCGCGGACATGCTCGGCGAAGGCCTGCCGCGCACGCGCCGGACCGACGAAGCGGCCGGCCAGATCGACGAGATCGGCAAGCCGCGCCCGGCCGGCCCAGCCCGGCCCGCGTTCCGTTTCCGCATGGCTGAACGCCTCCACGAACCGGGCCGCCTGGACCCGCTCGGTGGCGCTGGCGCGCGTGGACAGCGACAGGCCCACATAGAGGCCGACATTGACGGCCATGCTCCAGAACAGCGCATGGGTGAGCGGATCGCCGAGCGGGGCCCCGAACAGCGCGTAGGGCCTGAGCGCGGCGATCGCGAAAGGGCCCTCGGAGAGGAAGGCGGCGTCGATCCAGCCCGAGCGCGCGAACGCCGGCAGCAGCAGCGTGTAGGCCCAGACCGCGACCCCGCCGCACAGGCCGCCGAGCGCGCCCGCCCATGTCGCCCCGCGCCAGTACATGCCGCCCAGGATGGTCGGCGCGAACTGCGCCACCGCGGCGAAGGACAGCAGCCCGATCGAGACCAGGGCATAGGAGCCGCCGATCAGCTCGAAATAGAGATAGCCCAGCGCCAGCACGAGCACGATCGAACCGCGCCGGATCGCCGTCAGCAGCCCGGTCAGGTCCGATCGCGCGGCGAGACCCAGGCGCCGGACGCGCAGCAGGATCGGCATGGCGAGGTCGTTGCACAGCATTGTCGCGAGCGCGATCGTCTCGACGATCACCATCCCGGTCGCCGCCGCGAGGCCGCCCACGAAGACGATCAGCGCGACATGGGTGGCCCCGGCCGAGAGCGGCAGCGCCAGCACGAACATGTCGCCGTCCACCGTCCCCGGCGGGAACACCAGCAGGCCGGCGAGCGCGATCGGGAAGACGAAGACGTTGATCGCCAGCAGATAGAGCGGGAACATCCACGACGCGCCCGCCAGATGCCGCTCGTCGACGTTCTCGACGATCGCCACCTGGAATTGCCGCGGCAGGAACAGGATCGCCGCCATCGACAGCAGCACCAGCGTCACCCAGCCCGCCGGACCGCTCGACCCGGCGCTGCTCAGCAGCGGCGCGATCGACGGATCGGCGGCGGCACGCGCGAAGATCTCGCCCGGCCCGTCGAACATCGCGAAGGCGACATAGAGACCGACCGCGAGGAAGGCGGCCAGCTTGACGATCGACTCGAAGGCGATGGCCGCGACCATGCCCTCGTGGCGCTCGGTGGCGTCGATATGCCGGGTCCCGTAGAGGATCGCGAAGGCCGCGAGCAGCGCCGCGACATAGAAGGCCGTGTCGCCGAAGATCCCGCCGCCGCGCCCGCCGTCGCCGCCGGCCAGGACGTCGACGCTGGCCGAGACCGCCTTCAGCTGCAGCGCGATGTAGGGCGTGATGACGATCAGCGCGACCACGGCGACCAGGCCGCCCAGCAGCGGGCTCTTGCCGTAGCGCGCGGCGACGAAATCGGCGATCGAGGTGATCCGGTTGGCCTTGGAGATGCGCAGCATCTTGCGCGTGACGTGCCACCACAGCACGCCCGCCAGCGTCGGCCCCAGATAAATGGCGACGAAGTCGATGCCGTTGGCCGTCGCGCGGCCGACCGAGCCGTAGAACGTCCAGGCGGTGCAGTAGACCGCCATCGACAGCGCGTGGATTCCGGGGCTGGCGATCACGCTGCGCCCGGCGTCGGCGCGACGGTCGCCCCAGCGCGCGACCGCGAAGAGCAGGCAGAGATAGCCGATCGCGACCGCGGCGATGGTCCAGCGGCTCATGGCGGGTCGCCGCCGCCGCGCGCGGCCAGGGCGAGCAGCGCGATCACGCCCCCCCAGGCGGCGAAGACGTAGAGCAGCAGCGCCGGGACGCCGGACACCAGCACCGGACGCTGGAAGAAGCCGATCGCCACCGGACTGAACAGCAGGGACGCCAGCAGCAGCAGCCCGATCAGCCTTTCGCCGCGCCGCATCGCCGTCTCCGGCTAGAAGTCGCGCGCCCGCGCGCGCAGTTCGAAGGCGATCCGGGCGGATCGCAGCAGCTGATCCAGCGTGTCGACGCCGCGCTGGCCCAGCAGGTCGATCAGTCCCGCGAACACCGCCGCCGTCGCCATCGCGTCGCCCAGCGCCGTGTGCCGGCCCGCGATCGGCACGCCGATCCGGGCGGCGATCGCGTCGAGATCGTGGTCCTGGATGTCGGGATGCAGGAAGGCCGAGATCAGCAGCGTGTCGAGCACGGGCATGTCGAAGGCGACACCGCTCTCGGCCTGCTTCATGCGCAGGAAGGTCATGTCGAAGGCGGCGTTGTGGGCGACCAGGACGGCGCCCTCGCAGAAGGCGCGGAACTGGGGCAGCACCACGGCCGCCGGCGGCGCATCGGCCACCATCGCGTCGGTGATGCCATGGAAACGGATCGAGCCGGGCGGGATCGGGCGCCCCGGATTGACCAGCCGCGCGAAGGTCTCGCCGGTCAGGATCCGGCCGTTGACCACGCGCACCGCGCCGATCGACACGATCTCGTCGCCGGCCGAGGGCTTGAGGCCGGTGGTCTCGGTGTCGAACACGACGAATTCCAGGTGCCGGAGCGGACGTTCCCCGTCGCGCGCCGCGGCGGCGGGCAGATCGAAATCGTAGAATTCCGGGCGCGCGGGCAGGCCCGCCCGCGTCTTGGCCATGCGCCGCTCGGTCTCGGCCGCCGCGGGCACCGGGATGCGCAGCCGCGAACGACCGTCGTCCAGCGCCTGGCTCCATGCGGCGCTGCCATGGCGCTGCAGAACGTCGCCCAGCGTGGCGGCGCCCAGCGCGCCGGCCAGTTCCTCGGCCAGCCATGAATCGATGCGCGAGGACGGCACCGGTGCGCCGCGCCAGACCAGATCGACATAGGCCGTGCGCGCGCCCACCGATGCCTCGACGTCGAGTGCCGCGACCGAGGCGGCCGCCGCGACCCGGGATGCAAGACGCGCCAGCGCGACGACCAGCGACTGGCTGTCGGCATGCAGCCAGCGCGGCAGCCCGACCGGGGTGAGGGCCGGTCCGCCGCCTTCCGCGACCTGGCGCGCGAGCAGCCGGAACAGGTCGATCGACAGCACGTCGGCCAGCGGCCAGTGCCCGCCCTTGAGTTCGCGCGCCGACCGGTCGAACCCGTCCAGGCAGGCGATCATCGCGGCGCTCTCGCGCTGCACCACGGCGTCGAAGGCCGCGCGCTGCGCCGCCGGCATGCCCGGGAAGGCGGCCAGGGTCTCGGCCGCGGCGCCGAGATTGGCGAGCGGCCGGCGCAGCCCCTCGGCCAGTTCGCGCATCGCGCGGTCGCGCGCGGCGAGCGCCGCGACCTCGCGGGTGGCGTCGGTCAGGGTCAGGACATAGCCGCTCGGCGCGCCGTCCTCGCCGCGCGTCAGGGCGATGCGCCCGAAGAGCAGACGGGAGGCGTCCGCGGTGGCACAGACCAGCGGGCAGAATTCCGCCGCCTCGGACGGCGGACCGCCGTCGTGGAGCAGCCGCTCCAGCGCGTGCAGCACGGGCTCGCGCGCCACGACGTTGAAGAGCGATCGGCCGAGGCCGACCTCGCCGGCGTCGCGCAGCAGGCCGAGCGCCGCCTGGTTGTAGAGCTGCACCCGGTGCTCGAGCGTGCAGATCAGCACGCCTTCCGCGAGATCGCGCAGGATCGTCTCCAGCCGGCCGCGCTGCTCGGCCGCCCCGCGCGTCGCCGCGGCGATCGCGGCAGCGTGGTCGCGCCGTCCGGCGGCCAGCGCCGATGCCAGCGCAGCGACCGCTTCCGGCACGGGCGCGAGCCAGGGATGGGCGCCGGGCGTCACGGCCCGATCGGCGCCCGCCTCGGCCGCGAAGCGTGTCTCCGCCGCCAGCCGCCGCAACGGCAGGACGACGCGCACGCGCAGCACCGCCGCCGCGACCACGAAGCAGGCCAGCGCCGCGCCGGCGATCGCGACGCCGGCCTCCGCCGGGGTCAGCGCGGCGAGCCCGCGCCCGGACTCGGCCGGCGTGGCGGCACCGGCGACGACGAGAAACGCGCCGGCCGCCGCACCGGTCGCCGCCGCCGCGCCGAGCGCCAGCCAGAGCGGCCGCGCGCTGTGACGGCGCGCCGGACGCCAGGCGCCGCCGGCCTCAGCCACGATCCGCCGCGAGCAGCGCCTGCACGCGTTCGACGAGCGCGCGGGTCGAGAACGGCTTGGTGACGTAGTCGTCCGCGCCCAGCGCCAGGCCCTTCTCGCGCTCGACCTCGCGCGAGCGCGCCGTCAGCATGACGATGCGCGTGCGCGCGCAGGCCGGGTCGGCGCGGATCGCCTGGCAGACGTCATACCCGTCGCGCCCGGGCATCATGACGTCGAGCAGGACCAGATCGGGCGGTCGCGCGGCGATCTCGGCCAGGGCCGCGTCGCCGTCGCGGGCCACGCGCACGTCGTAGCCGGCCTGACGCATCAGGAATTCGAGCGACAGGACGATGTTCGGTTCGTCGTCGACGACCAGCACGGATGCCGCCATGCGCCCCTCCGTCGCGGCGGCCGCCGGCCGCCACCCCGCCATGCGATCGACCATAGGCCGTGCCGCGCGCCGCCGCCAGATGGCCGCGCGCGACCTAGCGCTTCCACTGCGGCCGCCGCGCGCGGCCCTTGCGGGAGTTGACCGCGCCGGCGGTCGAGCGCGGCGCAGGCTTGCCGCCGGCCTTCGCGGCATAGCCGCCGGCCGCTTCGGCGGCGCCACCGGCCGGCATCTCGAGTTCGATCGCCTCCAGGCGCCGGATCTCGTCGCGCAGCCGGGCCGCCTCCTCGAATTCGAGATCGGCCGCGGCGGCCTTCATCTTCTCCTCGAGTTCGGCGATCACGGCGCGCAGGTTGTGGCCGACCGCGTGCTGCTTCTCGTCGATGCCCGTGTCGACCAGCACATGGTCGCGTTCGTAGACCGAGCCCAGGATGTCGCCGATGCCCTTGCGCACGCTCTCGGGCGTGATGCCATGGTCCTTGTTATAGGCGATCTGCCTGGTCCGGCGGCGCTCGGTCTCCTCCAGCGCCGCCTTCAGCGAGGCGGTCATCGTGTCGGCATAGAGGACGACCCGGCCGTCGATGTTGCGCGCCGCGCGGCCGATCGTCTGCACCAGCGAGGTGCGCGAGCGCAGATAGCCCTCCTTGTCGGCGTCGAGGATGGCCACCAGCGCGCATTCCGGGATGTCCAGCCCCTCGCGCAGCAGGTTGATCCCGACCAGCACGTCGAAGGCGCCCAGGCGCAGGTCGCGGATGATCTCGATGCGCTCCAGCGTCTCGACGTCGGAGTGGATGTAGCGCACCCGCACCCCGGCCTCGTGCATGTATTCGGTCAGGTCCTCGGCCATACGCTTGGTCAGCGTGGTGACCAGCGCGCGCTGGCCGCGCTTCGCGACCTCGCGGATTTCGGCCAGCAGGTCGTCGACCTGCTTCTCGGTCGGCCGGATCTCGCAGACCGGATCGATGAGGCCGGTGGGCCGGATGATCTGCTCGACGAAGACGCCGCCGGTCTGCTCCAGCTCCCAGGGGCCGGGCGTCGCCGAGACATAGACCGTCTGCGGCCGCATCGCGTTCCATTCCTCGAACTTGAGCGGCCGGTTGTCGGCGCAGGACGGCAGGCGGAAGCCGTATTCCGACAGCGTCGCCTTGCGCACGAAGTCGCCGCGATACATGCCCCCCAGCTGCGGCACGGTGACATGGCTCTCGTCGACGATCAGGATCGCGTCCTTGGGCAGGTACTCGAACAGCGTCGGCGGCGGCTCGCCCGGCTTGCGTCCGGTGAAATAGCGCGAGTAGTTCTCGATCCCGGCGCAGGACCCGGTCGCCGCCATCATCTCAAGGTCGAACTGCGTGCGCTGCTCCAGGCGCTGCGCCTCCAGCAGCTTGCCCGCCCCGCGCAGTTCCTCCAGGCGCAGCTTCAGGTCGCGCTTGATCTGCTCCATCGCCTGGTCGAGCGTCGGCTGGGGCATCACGTAGTGGGAATTCGCGTAGAGCCGCGCCTTGTCCAGCGTGGCGTGCCGCTCGCCGGTCAGCGGATCGAATTCGTGGATCGCCTCGATCTCGTCGCCGAACATCGCCAGCCGCCAGGCGCGATCCTCGCAATGGGCGGGGAAGATCTCGACCGTGTCGCCGCGCACGCGGAACGCGCCGCGCGCGAAATTCGCGTCGTTGCGGCGGTATTGCAGCTTGACCAGCTGGCGCAGCAGCTCGTTGCGCTCGATGGTCTGCCCGGCCTGGAAATCCATGACCATGGCCGAATAGGCCTCGACCGACCCGATGCCGTAGATGCAGGACACCGAGGCGACGATGACCACGTCGCGCCGCTCCAGCAGCGCCCGCGTCGCGGCGTGGCGCATGCGGTCGATCTGCTCGTTGATCGAGGATTCCTTCTCGATATAGGTGTCGGTCCGCGGCACATAGGCCTCGGGCTGGTAGTAGTCGTAGTAGCTGACGAAATACTCGACCGCGTTGTCGGGAAAGAAGCTCTTCATCTCGCCGTAGAGCTGCGCCGCCAGGGTCTTGTTCGGCGCCAGGATCAGCGCGGGGCGCTGCAGGTTCTGGATCACATGCGCCATGGTGAAGGTCTTGCCCGAGCCCGTCACCCCGAGCAGGACCAGGTCGCGCTCGCCCTGGGCGAGGCCGCCGGTCAGTTCGCCGATCGCCTGCGGCTGGTCGCCGGCGGGCACGAAATCCGAGGCGATGCGCAGGACCGCCGACCCTCCCCCGCGCTCCGCCGCCAGCGGCGGCAGGGCCGGATTGACCATGGTGTCGGGGACGGGATGGGAAACGCGGCTCGCCATGCCGCAAATATGCATCGCCGCGCCCGGGATGCGAGTCCCCGGCGCGATCCGGCGCCGTGGGGATTGACCGGCGTCAATGCCCCGCCGCGCCGTCCCTGGCGAAGTCGGGGTCGACGCAGCGGCTGGCGGGGTGACGAAAATGAAGACGCGCGGTATCGGCAGGACGGGACGGCGGCACGACGAGCGCAAGGCGCATCTGATCGCCGAGGAACGCCACGACCCCTACAAGGCGCGCGCCAAGCATGCCGGGCCTTGCGTCTGCCCTGGCTGCGGGGCCGTCTTCGCGGCAGGCCGATGGCGCTGGGACGATCACGCGACGGGGGTCGAGGCGCGCGAGACCTGCCCGGCATGCCATCGCATCGCCGACAGCTTCCCCGCAGGCCGGATCACGATGGCCGGCGCTTTCCTCGCCGCCCATCGCGACGAGATCGTGGCGCTGGTTCGCAACACCGAGGCGCGCGAGCGGCGCGAACATCCGCTGCAGCGGATCATGGCCATCGGCGAGGGCGAGCGCGACGGCGAGATGGTGATCACCACCACCGACCTGCACCTGCCGCGGCGCATCGGCCACGCCCTGGTCGACGCCTACAAGGGCGACCTGCGCACCCATTACGACGAGGCCGGCCATTTCGTGCGCGTCGACTGGCGGCGGGACTGAAGCCGCGGCGCGACCCTGCGGACTGGCGCCTATCCCCAGATCTCGACCGGGACCTGCAGACGCGCCGACAGCGACGCGAAATAGGCCGCATCCAGGGTCTCGATGCCGCTGCCGCCCGGTGTCCAGCTGCCGTCGACGTCGCCCTTGAGCACCGCCACGAAGTTCTTGCCCTCGGCGACGGCAAGGTCGGCGACGACCGCCTGCCGGTCGTAGGTCACATTGCCGGCATCGAGCGTCACCCGGCCCTGCGCCTCGTCCCAGAAATCCTCGTCCTCGCGCACGAAGATCCAGTCCTGCGCCGGCGCATCCGGGCGCCGGACCACCATCTTCAGGATCCCGAGCGCATCCTGGGCATCCACGCTTCCGTCGCCGTTCACGTCCGCGCCGATGAACTGGTACGGAGTCACAAGCGCCGGCTGATCCGGTCCGACGCCATCGGGATCGTGGTTCGGATTGCGCCCCACCGCGATCTTCAGCGCCGCGAGCGCGTCCGCGGCGTCGATCGAGTCGCCCGAATCGGCCGTCCCGCGCCGCAGCGACAGCGCGTAGACGTCTTCGGACAGGTCGCTCAGCGAATATCGCCCGTCGCCGGGCGTCGTCTGTCTCGTCGCCTGGGTCGCGAAGCGCGGCGCCTGCGCACCGCCCAGTTGCGCCGTCGATACCTCCACCTCCGTCATGCCGGCCCCGGGCGCCAGATCGATCGTCGCCGTCCCCAGAGCGACGGCGCCGGAGAGCGTGGCCGGGCCGGTCGCATCCAGATCCAGACGCCCCGGAGACGGCCTGACACTCAGCGTCCAGCCATCGAGCGCCGCGCCCGGCGTCCAGGACACCGGCGCCGCGCCACCGACGCGCAGGTCGAAAGCCAGAGACGAAACCGCGGCACCGGCATTCGCCCACACCTCGAAACGCGCATCGCCATTCGCATCGAACCCCAGCCCGCGGATCTCGATCGGCGATGTCGCCCCCGCCGGCCTGCCGTCCCCGGCAGCCGTCACCGACACATCGGGCAGCAGCGCGCGGTTCTTCCAGTGATAGGCCATGCCGGAAATGCCGAACGGTGCCGCAGCCCACGTCGCACCGACCGAGAAGCTCGCCACGTCGTTGCCCGCGACGTCCTGCAGCACATCGCTCGTCTGATCGCCCGCCGGATCGGCGTAGGCGACGACCGAACCGGCGCCGGACGCCACCGCGCCGCCCAGGCTCAGCGTCGCGGTTCCACCCGCCAGCGTCACCCCGGTCACCGCGATCACCTGGCCGTCCGCATTCACGGCGAAACCGCCGGGCGTGACGCCGCCGGCCGCAAGCACCTCGTCGAAGGTCAACGTCACCTGCGTGCCGGCGGCATTGAACCGCGCGCCATTCGCCTGCAGCTTGGGCGCGCGGTCATCGACGTCGTCGTTCCGGATCGTCGCGGATGCGCTGGCCGTGCCCAGCGTCGCCCCTGTCGCGCCGGACAGGGTCAGGGTGAAGCCCTCGTCCGGCTCGATCGTCGTGTCGCCGGCGATATTCACGGCAACGGTCTTCGACGTCTCGCCCGCCGCGAAGCTGATGGTCCCATGCGGCAGCGCATTGCCGACGAAATCCCCCGCGCTCGCCGGATCGCTGCCGCTGCCGGCGACCGACCAGACGCCGCTCGCTGGCCGGGACGCATCGCCGCTGCGCGCCACCTGAAACACGACCGTCGCGGCCCCCTGATCTCCCTCCGCGACCGGCGAGGCGGGCCCGCCCACGGACAATTGGGTATCCGACACGCTGTCGTCGTTCACGATCGTGGCGATCGCCGACGCCGCGGCCAGGATCGTTCCCGGCGACGGGGCCGAGAGCGTCAGGGCGAAGGCCTCGTCGGCCTCGATCGCGCCGTCGCCGGCCACGGTCACGACGATCGGCCGTGCCGTCTCGCCCGCGGCGAACGTGATCGTTCCCGAGGGCAGGAATCCCGCGGCGAAATCGGTCGCGCTCGCAGGGTTCGGGCCGTTGCCGGTCACCGACCAGACCGCGCTCGACACACCGGAGATGTCCCCGGCGCGCGTGATCGAAAAGACGAAAGCGGTATCCTCGCCATCGCCCTCGGCCGTGATGCCCGGGGGGGCCTCGACCGACAGCGTGAACGCCGCCGCGACGACCCGATCGGCGAAGCGGATCATTTCGACGCCGCTCAGCGTGTCGGTTCCCGACGACCCGCTCAGCGCGCGCAGCGTGAGCGCGCCCGTCGGCTCGAGCCGGATGTCGTAGGCGGACCGCACCAGCGGGTAGAGCGCGCTGTCGGCGCCGTCGCCCCCGTCGAGACGATCGTCGCCCGCGCCGCCGTCCAGCATGTCGTCGCCGCGACCGCCGGACAGGACGTTGTCGCCGGCGTTTCCCGTCAGGGTGTCGGCGAAGCTGCCACCGCGCAGGTTCTCGATGCCGGCGAAGCGGTCGGCGCCGTCGGCGCCCGACGCGCTTCCGCCGCCGTCGGCGCCCAGCACCGCGGTCACCGGGCCGCCGGCATGCGCGTATTCGACCGTGTCGATGCCGGCGCCGCCGTCGACCAGGTCGTCGCCCCTGCCGCCGGCGAGAACATCGTCGCCGGCCTCGCCGAAGATCTCGTCGTCGCCGTCGCCCGCATCGATCCAGTCGGCACCGGGACCGCCGCGGAGCGCTTCGCCATAGGCGCTGCCGACGATCAGGTCGTCGCCGGACAGGCCCTGCACCGATTGCGCGGCCGCGAAGCCGAAATCCCGGTTGGCGACCGTCGCGCCGGCGACGACCTCGACCGCATGCGAAACCGGCAGGAACTGCTTCATGCCGAGGATCGCCTCCGCCATGGCGAGCATGTCGATGCGATGGAATGTCAGGCCGGTATTCGCGACGTTGTCATTCTCGTCGTCCCCGTCGACGATCGCGTCCCCGGTGCTCTTGAGCAGGCTTCGGACCTCGTCGAAATTGAGCCGGCGGCCCAGTTCGCGCTCGGACAGCTGCTGCGCGAGCGCGATCATCCCGGCGACCTGCGGCGACGCCATGCTGGTCCCGGACAGCACGGCATGGCCGCCGCCCAGATAGGCGGCATCGATGAACACGCCCGGCGCGAAGATGTCCGACTCGGTGTCGTCGCGCTGCGAGAAGACGGCGATCGCGTCGGTCGTGCCAGTCTGGCGATTGCCATAGGTGCCGCCGCGCGGCCAAACGGCGCCCACGGACAGCGAATAGGGATCCGCCGACGGATAGGCGACGCCCTGGTTTCCGGCATAGGAATTGCCGGACGCCGAAACGACGACCACGCCGCTGTTGCTCAGCGCCTTGAACTGGCTCGACAGCGGGCCTGCCACGGGCGCGGCGTGAAATTCCTGGGAACCGAGCGAGAGATTGACGGCGACGACGTTGTACTGCCTGGCGTTGGCGACGACCCAGTTCGCGGCCTCGACGATGTCGCCATAGCTGGCCGCCCCCGATCCGTCGGGAAAGACCTTCAGGACGATCAGGTTCGCTCCCGGCGCGACGCCGGGATAGGTCGCGTCGCCCGAGGCGACGATCCCGGCCACATGCGTGCCATGGCCGGCGCCATCGGCGGCGCTGGCGTCGTTGGCGCCGAAGAAGTCGTACTGGAAGACGATGCGATCGGCGATCCCGTCGCCATCGCCATCGGGGCCGAAATGAGGGTGGTCGAGGTCGATCCCCGTGTCGATGACGACGACGGAATATCCCGCCCCGTCGATGCCGGCGAAACGCGGATCGGCGCGGAAGGCGGCGATGTTCGTGGCGGTGCCGAGATTCGCATAGGTCGGCGGCCCGCCCGATTGCAGATCGAGAGTGCCGGCGGTCGTCACCGCCCCGGCGGTCGCCTGGTTGGTGACGATCGTCGCGCTGGCGTCGCTCGCGGTCGGGAAGGTCGGAACCCAGCCGGGGGCGACCCGCGCGACGATCGCATGCGGACCCGGCGCGAGGCCGTCGAGGCGATAGGCCCCCGATGCGTCGGTCCGGGCTTCGGCCTCGCCGCTGTCGAGCCTGCCGTTGCGGTTCGCGTCGTCGAACACCGTCCAGTTGGCAAGCGACGTCTCGGCCGGATCGAGGATCTTGTTCCGGTTGAGGTCGTGCCACAGCCTGCCGCCGACGCTGCCGGTCGTCGGGGCATCGTTGTCCGAAATCGTGAAGGCCAGCCCGCTGGCGGGGAGGTTGCTGTAGGGACCGTCGGCCGCGATCGTCGTCGCCCGCAGCGTCCCGCCATGCGTCCGTTCGTCGGCGACGTCGTCGATCGCGAGGACCGTCAGGGCCTGCGGCACGTTCCAGTTCGCCGGACCGAAGGCCAGCGACGGCACGGCGGGGAACAATTGGTCGCCCCCGTCGAAGACAACCGTCACGACCGAGGACGGCGCGGCCGCGAGCGAGACCTGGACCGCCGCGCCGCCACCCCCTTCGGCCAGAAGGGTCGTCGCCGGCGCCATGACGACCTTCGGTGGATTGGCCACCGCGACGTTGCGGTCGAGGAAAGCGAGCATCTCGACATTCGTCGCGGCGACCGTCTGGCCAGCCTGGATCGTGCCGGCCTTGCCGGTGACGATCAACTGGTCGCGCGCCGCCGACGGGAAGTCGATGACGAAGTCGTCATGTCGGCCGAAGAAGGCCAACGTGTCCTGGCCGGTGCCGCCGTCGACGACATCGCTGCCGCCGCGGCCATCGACGATGTCGTCGCCCGTCGTGCCGGCCAGGACGTCCGCGACGGGCGCACCGAAGATCTTGTTGATGTCGTTCGTCTCCAGCGCGCGGGTCTGCGACTGGTTGAAGGCCAGGGTCTCGATGCCGATCGCGGTGATCGTATGGCCGGCATATTCATGCGCGGCGTCGCCGCCCTGGATGCGGGTGATCCCTGCCACGGTCTGGACGACGAACTGCTCGCGGGCGCCGAACAGCGCCAGCGTATCGTGTCCAGCCCCGCCCTCGACAAGATCGCTTCCACCCAGCGGGTCGATGAGGTCGTTGCCGGCGGTGCCTGAGACGACCTCCGACTGCGACGTCCCGAAAACCGGCGTCGCTCCGGCCGCGCCGAGATTCTCGGTGCCAGACCAGGTCCGGATCTTCTCGACGTTCCAGACCCGCGAGACGGTGAAGGCGTGTTCGCCGGCGGCATAGTTGCCGCGGATGGCCGTGATCCCGCCGATCGCGTTGACCGAGAGATTGTCGGCATGCGTGCGGAAGAGAACCGTATCGGTGCCGTCGCCACCATCGATCTGGTCATGACCACCGGCGCCATAGACGAGGTCGGCGCCCGTGGTGCCCTGGATCCTGTCCGCGCCGGGTGTCCCGACGATCGCACCGGACGGGATCCCGTCGTCCAGCGACGCGCCTGCCGACAGCCGGTATTCGCCGTCGCTATGGAGATGGCCGGCCGCGCTCACGGAGAGGAAATACGTCCCCGGCGCGGCGGCCTCGACCTCGAAGGCGACGTCGCCGCCGGTGTCGCGTGTCGCGAGCGTGACGCCCAGGGCGTCCTGCACCTCCAGATGGAAGTAGTTGGCGTAGGTGCTGTCGGTCGGGCCGTCGAATTCGATGGCCAGTTTCCCGCCGGAGGCCAAGGTCACGACATATCGGTCGTCGTCGCCGAGCCAGGAGAGCTGGCCGCGAATGCTGTCGCCGACCGCCAGGACATCGGCCGTGGCGTTGCTGTCGTTCGTCTCGCTCTCGCGGGCGATCGTGCTGGCGGTCGCGGTCGCCGTCAGGGCGTATTGGCGGGCGTCATGCGCGTAGAACCCGGCCGTGACCGCGATGAAATGGCCGCCGGGAACGGGCGCCGCGACCGTGAAGCCGGTGTCGCCGAAGACGGCGCGGCTCGCCAGGAGATTGCCGAGCTCGTCGAAGACCCAGATGTTGAAATGTTCAAGAACTTCGTTTTCGACCGGTGAATCGAACGCGATCGCCAGGTCGGCCGCCGCCGCCGTGTCGAGGCGGTACCAGTCCACGTCGTCCCAGTTCGAGATGCGGCCGAACTTCGCGCTGCCGGAGGCAAGCGGATTGGCGAGATCGTCGTTCGGTTCCTGCTCGAAATCGGCCTCGGCCCCGGCGGTCAAGGCCAGTTTCAGCCTGTACTGCCCCGGATCGAAGAAGATGTCGCCGCTGCCGACCTGCACGAAGATGTCGCCGGGCGTCGCGACCCGTGACTGGAACACCAGATCGGAACCCGCGCCCGCCGAACCGAGTTCGGTCCCCTGGGCGTCGAACACGGCGATGTGGAAATAGTCGAAATATTCGCTTTCGGCCGGCGCATCGAAGTCGACGGTCAGCAAGCCGGCGGTCGCGGCGGTGAACCGGAAGATGTCGATGTCGTCATGGCCGGACAATTGTCCCGCGATGGCGCCGTCCGCGACGATCGGGTCCGCCGCCGAGAATGTCCCGTTCGGTTCGGACTCGAAGCCGGCGATCGACCCGGCGGCGTGGCTGACCGTCAGCCTGTAGGGATCGTCGCTGTGGAAGCTCGCGGCTTCGACGGCGACGAAATAGCTGCCGGCCGCCGCAACGCCCACCTGCCATGTCGCATCCGAGCCCGTCTGATGGAGGCTCATCAACCTGCCGGCCGCGTCGTAGAGACCGAGCATGAAATCGTCCAGCAGCGAGTCCACCCAAACGTCCAGCGCCAGCGTCACGATGCCGGGCGCATCGGCCTCGAACCGGAAGACATCCAGGTCGCGGTCCGTCATCAGCTGCGCCGACATCGCCGTGCCCAGCGTCAGCGCGTCGGCGGTCGTCAATGTCCCGTTCGGCTCCGACTCGACACCGGCGGCTGGCCCTGCGGCATGGCCGACCGTCAACGCGTAGGCTTCGGTGGTGTGGAAGCTCGCGGCCTCGATGACCACGAAATGGTTGCCCGCCGCGGCGACCCCGGTCTGCCATGTCAGGTCCGAACCCGTCTCGCAGCGGCTCAGCAACTCGCCGCCCGCGTCGTAGAGACCGAGCGCGAAGAAGTCCAGCCACGCGCTCGTTGGCACGTCCAGCGCCAGAGTGAGGACGCCCGGCGCGCTCAGGTCGAGGCGATAGATGTCGACGTCCCAGGGGATCGATAGGCGGCCGACCGACGCCACGCCCGGCACGAGCGGATCGGCCAGGGCGAACGAATGGTTGGGCTCCACTTCCTGCGGCATCCATCTCCCCCTGAACGCGCCGGACGGACCCGCTGCGACATGGCGAGCGCAGCGACCCGTCTCGGCCGCACCGCCGGACTGCCGGTCGCCAAACTAGCGCATCGGCGGCGCGCCGGCGACCCCGGCCGGCGCGTGCGGCAGCGGCTGGCCTCCGCGGATCAGCGACCGAACAGCGCCACGAGCAGGCTGGCGAGCGCGCCGGTCGTGAGGAAGCGGCGCAGCTTCGCGTACCAACCCGGCGCCGTGGGCTCCTTCAGGGTCTCGAGATCGACAGCCAGGGCGATCGCGAGACCGGCGGCCAGCAGGCCCAGACCCTGGGCCGGCGGCATCAGCAAAGCGGCCCAGCCGACCAGCGACGGAGTCACGCCCCAGCCCAGCCGCCCCCAGGATGGCGCCGCCCCCGAACGCAGCGCGATGCCCCAATGGACGCCACCGAGGAAGGTCAGGATCAGGGCGCCGTAGGCGACCTGCGCATACAGCGCCGACGAGGCCAGCTCGTCGTCGCCGAAGACGACCGCGATCGCGCAGGCCCAGAACGGGACCAGTCCGGCGAGGCCGAGCAGTCGGGCGGGAAGCGGGATCGATGCGAGCATCCTTGCGGCTCCGGAGGGGGGCGGGCGGAGATGCGGATATCGCCGATCGCGCGACATGTTTCCAGCGGCCTCCCCGGCCCCTGGCGGCGGCCCGCCGGATCCTTGAGTCCGCCGCGGCACGAAGACTAGGGTGCGACCCCTGGTGCTTCCCGGCCCGTCGCGGCCGCAACCGGAAGGCATGATGGCCGTTTCATCACGAGTTCTGCCGGCGAGATCGGCCGGGGCGCTGGCGCCCTGGCGCCTGGGATGCTGGGCGATCGCGATCCTGGTGGCCGCGCCCATCCTGGGGGTCGTCGCCAGCGTGGGCGATGCCGACGGCGCCGTGCTGCGCCATCTGGCCGCGACCACGCTGCCGGGGATCCTCGCCAACACGCTCGGGCTCGCGCTGGTCGTCGCGATCGGCACGGGTGCGATCGGCATCGCCACTGCATGGCTGGTCACGATGTGCCGCTTCGCGGGGTCGCGGAGCATGGAATGGGCACTGCTGCTGCCAATGGCGATGCCGGCCTACATCGTCGGCTACGCCTATACCGATCTGCTCGCCTTCGCGGGACCGGTCCAGACCGCGCTGCGCGAGGCGACCGGGTGGCGGCGCGGCGACTACTGGTTTCCCGAACTGCAATCGGTCGGCGGAGCCGGCACGATGTTCGTGCTGGTGCTCTACCCCTATGTCTACCTGATGGCGCGCGCGGCGTTCCTGGAGCAGTCGGTCTGCGTCCTGGAAGCCAGCCGCATGCTGGGCGCGCGGCCGTGGCGCAGCTTCCTCTCCGTCGCGCTGCCGCTCGCGCGGCCGGCGGTCGCCGCGGGGGTGGCTCTGGCGCTGATGGAGACGCTCGCGGATTTCGGGACGGTCCAGTATTTCGGGATCCAGACCTTCACCACCGCGATCTACCGGACCTGGTACGGCATGGGCGAGCGCGGCGCGGCCGCGCAGCTCGCCTGCATGCTGCTGGCGGTCGTCCTGGTGCTGCTGGCGCTGGAGCGCGCCTCGCGCGGCCGCAGCCGTTACCACCATGCCTCCCGGCGCCGGCGCGAGATCCGCCCCTTCGTCCTCGTCGGCTGGCGCGCCGTCGCCGCCTGGATCGCCTGCGCCGTGCCGGTCGCGCTCGGCTTCGCCGTGCCCGTCGGCGTCCTTGCACGCTTCCACGCGATCGCCGGCGAGGCCGCCTGGACGGCGCAGTTCGGCGCGCTCGCCCTGAACTCGCTGGTCGTGGCCGGTCTCGCCGCCCTCCTCGCCGCAGCCGCCGCGCTGGTGCTCGGGTACGGGCTGCGCCGCGCGCGCGATCGCTGGACGCTCGGGGCGATCCGGCTCGCGACCATGGGCTACGCGATCCCCGGGACGGTGATCGCGGTCGGCGTGGTGATCTGGCTGGGCCGTTTCGACAACACGCTCGATGCCTGGGCCCGCGCCGTCCTCGGCGTCTCGACGGGATTGCTGCTGTCCGGGTCGATCGTCGCCCTGCTCTTCGCCCATCTGGTCCGCTTCCTGCCGGTGGCGACCAGCGCGATCGAATCGGGCCTCGGACGGATCACGGCCAGCATGGACGATGCGGCCCGCACATTGGGCGCGCGCCCCGCCCGGATCCTCGTCGACGTCCACGCGCCGATGATGCGCGCTTCGGTGCTGACCGCGGCCACGCTGGTCTTCGTCGACGTGCTCAAGGAACTGCCCGCGACCCTGCTGGTCAGGCCTTTCAACTTCGACACCCTGGCGGTGCATGTCTACGCGCTGGCCTCCGACGAGCGGCTGGCCGAAGCATCGACCTCCGCCCTGGCGATCGTGCTGGTCGGGCTCGCCCCGGTTGCGATCCTCAGCGCCATGATCCGCCGTTCGCGCGTCGCCCTGGATGCGTCCAAACGATGAAATCAAGGTGACATTTCGGTTGCGATGTTCCATTCCTGAGGAAGGTTTCCGATGGGCGCCGCATCGGCGAGCGCCCCGCCCCGAGGGAGAACGTCATGGTCCTGGCCTTCGCCAAATCCGGCGCCGCAGCCGCTGCGCTCGCAACCCTTGTCCTCGCCCAGGCGTCGCCCGCCGCGGCGCAGGACAGCTGCCCCAACCGCGGCCAGCTCGACACGCTCTATTGCGATGCCGACGGCGATCTGGTCGCCGACGTGCCGCGCGACCCGGCGCGGCAACGCGATCCGTCGACGCTGGTCTGGGCCTATACGCCCGTCGAGGACCCGGCGATCTACGCCAACATCTTCAAGCCCTTCACCGACCATCTCGCGCAATGCGTCGGCAAGCGCATCGTCTACTATCCGGTGCAGTCGAACTCGGCCGAGATCGAGGCGATGCGCTCGGGCCGGCTGCATTTCGCCGGCTTCTCGACCGGTCCGACGGGTTTCGCGGTCAACATGGCGGGGGCCGTGCCCTTCGCGGCGAAGGGCACCGCCGATTCGGTCCGCGGCTACAACCTGCTCGCTGTCGTGAAGGCCTCGAGCCCGTTCCAGAAGCTCGCCGACCTCAAGGATCGCAAGGTCGCGCATACCTCGCCCTCGTCCAACTCCGGCAACCTCGCGCCGCGCGTCCTGTTCCCGGACCAGGGGCTGCGGCCCGACACGGATTACCGCCCGCTGATGTCCGGAGGCCACGACAAGTCGATCCTGGGCGTCGCCTCGGGCGACTACGACATGGCCGCGGTCGCGTCGGACGTCTTCGAGCGCATGGCGACGCGCGGCACGATCAAGGCCGCCGAGTTCCGCGAGATCTATCGCAGCCCGGTCTTCCCGACCTCGTCCTTCGCCCATGCCCATGATCTCAAGCCCGAGCTGGCAAGGAAGCTGAGGGACTGCTTCTACGCCTTCCGCTTCCCGGCGGAGATGCAGAAGGAGTTCAACGGCGACGACCGCTTCTTCCCGATTTCCTACCAGAAGGATTGGGCGGTGGTACGCGAGGTCGCCGAGAAATCCGGCACGCCCTACAACAAGGCCGCCTTCGAGGCGGAGTCCCGGCGCGAGGCCGAGGCCGCCGCGCGCGCCCAGCAGCAGCGCCAGCAACAACAGCAGCAACAGCAGCAACCGGCGCGCTGAACGCGACACAGGTCGCCAAGGAGGACCCCATGCATCGCTTCGTGACCCTGGCGGCGCTCGCCGCCGCTTTCCTGCTCGGCGGCACGGTTCCCGCGGCCGCCCAGGACAGCTGTCCCAATCGCGGCCAGCTCGACACGCTCTATTGCGACGCCGATGGCGATCTGGTCGCCGACCTGCCCCGCGACCCCGCGCGGCACAAGGATCCCTCGGCGCTGATCTTCGCCTATTCGCCGACCGAGAACCCGGCGGTCTATCAGCATGTCTACGGACCGCTGATGGACCATCTGGGTCGCTGCACCGGCAAGCGCATGGTCTATTTCCCGGTGCAGTCGAACACGGCGCAGATCGAGGCCTTCCGCGCCGGACGGCTGCATATCGCCCTGCTGGCGACGGGCGCGGTCGGCTTCGCGGTCAACCTCGCGGGCGCGGTGCCGTTCGTCGTCGTCGGCTCCGAACGCGGCCCGGCGGGCTATCAGCTCTATGCGATCGTGAAGGCGGACTCGCCGTTCCGGACGCTGGCCGATCTCAAGGGCCGGAAGGTCGCGCATGTCTCGCCGTCCTCCAACTCGGGCAATCTCGCCCCGCGCGTGATGTTCCCGGAGAACGGGCTCAAGCCGGACGAGGACTACAGGCCGCTGATGTCCGGCGGCCATGACAAGTCGATCATCGGCGTGTCGCTGGGCGACTACGACATGGCGCCGGTCGCCTCCGACATCTTCGACCGCATGACCGCGCGCGGCCAGGTCAAGGCCGAGCAGTTCCGCATCATCTGGAAGAGCGACGTCTTCCCGACCTCGTCCTATTCGATGGCCCACGACCTGAAGCCCGAGTTGCAGGCGAAGATCCGGGAGTGTTTCCTCAACTTCGCCTTCAACGAGGAGATCAAGAAGGAATACCAGGGCGAGGACCGCTTCCTGCCGATGACCTACAAGGAAACCTGGCGGCCGATCCGCGAGGTCGCGGAGAAATCCGGCACGCCCTACAACCGCGCCGCCTACGACGCGGTCGCCAAGCGCGAGGCCGACGCCGCCGCGCAGCGCGCCCAGCAACAGCAACAGCAGCAACAGCAGCAGCAGCAGCAGACGCCGCCCCGGCAATGACCGCCGCCCTCGTCATCCGCGGCCTGCGCAAGGAGTACCGGGCCGGCGTCCCGGTGCTGCGCGACGTGTCGCTCGAGATCGGCGGCACCGGGATGACGGCGGTCATCGGTCCCTCGGGAACCGGGAAATCGACGCTGATCCGCTGCATCAACCGCCTCGTCGATCCGACGGCGGGCGAGATCCTGTTCGGCGGCCAGGATCTCGCCCGGCTGCGCGGCCGCGCGCTGCGCGAGGCGCGGCGTCGCATCGGGATGGTGTTCCAGGAATACAATCTGGTCGAGCGGCTCTCGGTGATCGAGAACCTGCTCTGCGGCCGGCTCGGCTACGTGCCGGTCTGGCGAGCCTGGCTGCGGCGCTTCCCGGCCGCCGACGTGGCGCGCGCCTTCGAACTGCTCGACGCGGTCGGGCTGGGAGAATACGCGACCCGGCGCGCCGACGCCCTGTCGGGCGGCCAGCGCCAGCGCGTCGGCATCGCCCGCGCGATCATGCAGGACCCCGAGCTGGTCCTCGCCGACGAGCCGACCTCCTCGCTCGACCCCAAGACGTCGGTGGAGATCATGGATCTGCTCGCCGGCCTCGCGCGCGCGCGCGGCATCCCGGTCGTCGTCAACATCCACAATGTCGACCTCGCACGCCGTTTCGCGCAACGGATCGTCGGCATGTCCGCGGGGGCGATCGTCTTCGACGGACCGCCGTCGCAGCTGCAGGAAAGCCATCTGCTGGCGATCTACGGCGGCAAGGGATGGCTCGACACGTGAGCGCGCGCGCCGTCCGCACCCCCTTTCCGGCGAACTGGACCGCGCGCCTGCTCTGGACGGCGCTGGCGCTCTACGTCGTCTATGCCTGCGGCATCATCGACGTCTCCTGGGACCGTTTCCTGCGCGGTCTCGACAACGGCGCCCGGTTCCTCGGCCGGATGTTCCCGCCCGATTTCTCGCGCCAGAAGATGGAACTCCTGCGCGAAGGCATGATCGAGAGCATGCAGATCGCCGTGCTGTCGACCGCGGTCGGCGTCCTGCTTTCCCTGCCGCTCGGCCTGCTCGCCGCGCGCAACCTGATGCCGGCCTGGGTCTCGTGGACGGCGCGCGCCGCGATCGCGCTGTTCCGGTCCTTTCACCCGGTGATCACCGCGATCCTCTTCGTGAAGGCCGTCGGCTTCGGCGCGCTCGCCGGGGTGCTGGCGCTGATCGTGGCCTCGATGGGCTTCATCTCGAAGCTCTTCGCCGAGGCGATCGAAGAGATGGACCTGAAGCAGGTGGAAGCGGTCCGCGCCACCGGCGCCGGTTTCTTCAACGTCCTGATCATGGGCGTGTTCCCCCAGGTCATCGCGCGCTTCATCGGTTTCAGCGTCTACCAGCTCGATTCGAACCTGCGGAACTCGACCATGGTCGGGATCGTCGGCGGGGGCGGCATCGGAGCGACGCTGTTCACCGCCTACCAGCGCTTCGACTACGATTTCGTCCTGACCATCCTGCTCGCGATCATCGCCGTCATCATGGTCGCAGAGGTCGTGTCCGGGCAGCTGCGCAAGGCCTTCCAGTGACCGAGACCGACCGCCTGCGGCGCTGGCGGCGCTTCACGACCGGCCAGCGGATCGGCCGCGCGCTGACCTACATCCTGTCGGTGGTCGCGATCGTCTGGTCGCTGCGCACGATCGAGGTCATCCCCGAATTCCTCTACGACGCGCCCGAGCAGACCGCGGATCTGTTCCGCCGCATGTGGCCGATCGACTGGTCGTTCTGGCGCAGCATGGTCGCCGACGCGCTGGTCGAGACCTTCCATACCGCGACGCTGGGGACGATCATCGCCCTCGTCCTGTCCGTGCCCGTGGCCCTGCTGGCGGCGCGCAACGTCACGCCCTCGCCGACGCTCAACCTCGTCGCCAAGTTCATCCTGGTCGCGTCGCGTTCGGTCAATTCGCTGATCTGGGCGCTGCTCTTCGTCGCGATCTTCGGGCCGGGCGCGCTGGCCGGCACGCTCGCCATCGCCTTCCGCTCGATCGGCTTCATCGGCAAGCTGCTCGCCGAGGCCATCGAGGAGGCGCAGCGCGGACCGCTCGAAGCCCTGACCGCGGCCGGCGCGCCGCGCAGCGCGATCCTGCTCAAGGGCTATTGGCCACAGGTCGAGCCCAGCTTCTGGTCGGTGGCGCTGTTCCGCTGGGACATCAATATACGGGAATCCGCGGTCCTCGGGCTGGTGGGTGCGGGCGGCATCGGCGTGGCGCTCGATACCGCGCTCAACAACCTGTACTGGGATCAGGTCGGGCTGTGCCTGCTGGTCATCTTCCTGGTCGTGATCGCGACCGAGATCGCGACCTCCGCCATCCGCAGCCGCATCATCTGATCCGCGCAAAAACGGATCCGGACAGATGTTTCCGCCCGGAATTGTTGTCTGGGTCCGATTTCGCGCGGCCCATGCTCAGGCGACGACGCGCTCCACGTTCACGGCGCGGCAATCCATCTCGTAGTCGAGGCCGTCGACAGGCGGGCGGTTGAGATGCCAGGTCACCCCGTGGCGCATCGCGCCGCGGCGGGCAAGCTCGCCGGCCAGGAAGGGGTGGATGTCGTGGACGGTATAGACCTGGGTCGCGGTCGTGTCGGCCCAACCGGCGCCGAGCGCGGCAAGCCGGCGCTCCATCTCGCCAAGAACGAACACGGCCTTGGCGCGCATCCCCGCCGGGCTCGTGTCGCCGCGGGCGACCGTGTGGTCGCGGTAGTTGCCCTTGCCCTCCGGCGCCTCGCCGCTGCCGGCGACGACGAAGGACGGGCCTTCCTCGCCCGAGGCGGGCATGGTGAAGGCGAAGGCGTGGAAGCTGGGCGATGCGGGTGGATCGATCGCCGGACAGGTGTTCGAGCGCGCCACCGGATTGATCCCGTCGCGATAGATTCCCCAGCGCGCCAGCGTGCCGCAATAGAGCTCGTTGAAGGCCTTGAAGCCGGACTCGGTGAAGGGTGCGGGCGAATGCAGCTCGCAGGCGGCGAAGGCGGTGGTCGGCCGGCCCGCCGCCGCCAGCATCGCCGCGATCCGCGCGAAGCCTTCCTCCAGCGGCAATGGCCGCGCGAAGCGCACGCGCTCCAGCCGCCAGCCGGGCTCGGCCGCGACGCCGCCGGAGTACTGGAACACGCCCGGCATGTAGCGATAGCCGCCGGGCGCGAAGGCGATCGCGGCGCTCATGTCTTGTAGTCCGGCTGTTCGCGGTCGAGCACGCGCATCATCGCGTTGAAATGGACGATCTCGGCGCTGGGCTCGAGCCCGGGATCGCGGTTGCCGTAGCTGCGCAGCGCGGAATCCGGCACGGCGTGCAGCTCCTGGCCCATCTGCCGCGCCAGCACCGTGTACATCGACATCCGCTCGGCGAAGTAGAAATGGTCGTAGGCCTCCGCCACCGTCGCCCCCAGCGCCGTCATGCCATGCATGGCGTGCAGGATGATGCGCTTGTCCGGACCGACGATCCGGATCAGCCGGTCGGCCTCGTCGTCGTTGACGGGCCCCTGCATCTCGTCGTCGTAGCAGACCAGCTTCGCCAGCCCCATCGCGATGCCGTGGGCGGTGCCGAGCCGCCCGCCCTTGACCAGCGAGATCGCGGTCGAATAGGGCGCATGGGCGTGAAGGACGCACTTCGCCCCCGGCAGGGCCTTGTGGAGCCGGCCATGCAGATAGAAGGCGACGGCGCGCACCTGGCCATGGCCGGCGAGGCGATTGCCCTTCTCGTCGACGACGATCAGGTTCGAGGCGGTGATCTCGCTGAAATGCAGTTCGCGCGGGTTGAGCAGGTAGCGGTCGGTGGCGCCCGGCACGATCATCGAGAAGTGGTTGGCGATGCCTTCGTTCCAGCCCAGCCGGTTGGCGAGGCGGAACGCGGCGGCCAGATGGACCCGGGCCTCCCATTCGGCGGCATCGGCGCCGTGGAGACGGTCGAGGGAACGCAGGATCGCGGTCATCGTGATCCCCCCGTCAACGCGTCTCGGTATGGAAGGATTTCGAGATGACCCGCCAGCCTTCGGCCGTCTTGAGGCAGGTCAGGTAGTCGGTGAAGAAGCGCGGCGGGATGGCGCAGGCGACCTTCACGAAGGCCGTCGCGGGCCCCGAGAAATCGACCGAGAGGATGGCGTCGTGCCGCGGCAGGCCGAGCGACGCGGGCGACTGGCGGGCGCGCACGCGTTCCAGCCACAGGTCGCGCGGCACGTCCTGGACCGCGCCGTCGGCGACGGAATAGAGGTGGCTGGCGGGATGGAAGGCGGCGGCGAGCTTGTCGACATCGCCGGCATGCAGTCCGTCCAGATAGGTACCGACCAGGGTCTTGATCTGATCGAGGTCGCTGCCGAGCGTCATGGGTTCTCCCCGCGTTGAGACATTTCCACGGCAGACCATAGCCGCGCGGCATCCGGGACCCAAGCGCGGCGCGTCTGCCTGCCTGCGGCGCGGCCTAGGATCGGCCGGTCTTCGGCGCCCTGCCGCCGCGCGGCCGGGCCTCCTGCCACGCCATCATCCCGCCCGCGGCGACAATGACCGCCGCGCCGAGCCACACGAAGGCGTCCGGAACCTCGCCGAAGACGATCAGGCCGAACAGCGAGGAGCCGACGATCTGCCAGTAGTTGAAGGGCGCGATCAGGCTGGCCTCCGCATGCTGCATGGCCCGGGCGATGCAGTAGTGCCCCAGTCCGCCGAGCACTCCCAGCCCGGACATGACGACGATGTCGAAGGCCGTGGCGGGCGTCTTCCACACGAAGGGCAGGAGCAGCGCCATCGCCAGGGTGCCGATCAGGGCGCTGTAGACCACCGAGGTCTCGGCGGTATCCTTGTCGGCGACGAAGCGGGTGCAGACCTGGTAGGCGGCATAGAAGAACGAACTGCCGAGCGGCAGCAGGTCCGCCCATTGGAAGGCCGACGATCCCGGCCGGATGACGATGACCGCCCCGAGGAACCCCAGCCCGACGGCGGCGAGACGCGCCGCGGACAGGCTTTCTCCCAGCAGGCGCCACGCCATCACCGTGACGATGAACGGCGCGACGAACTGGATCGTCGCCGCCTTGCCCAGATCGATGTACTTCACCGCCGTGAAGAAGCAGATCGTCGACAGCAGCAGCAGCAGCGAGCGTGCGAACTGCAGGCCCGGCCGGCGCGTGCGGAAGATCGTCCAGCCCCGCCGCGGCGCGAACAGCGCCAGCACGAAGAGCAGATGGGTGGCGTTGCGCGCCCAGATGATCTGCTCCGACGTGTAGTCGGCGCTGAGCATCTTCACGAAGCCGTTCATGATCGGGAACAGCGTCGCCGACCCGAGCATGAACAGGATGCCGATCGCCGGACGGGGCACGAAGCCCGGCCGGTAGGGGCCCGGTTCAGACACGCTCGAAGCGCCATCGGCGCGAACGATTGCCCGACAGCACGAAGCCCGTGCCGTCGAAGCGCAGGGCCGGACGCTGGCGCCACGGGCCGTTGGCCGGGGTCGCGGCGGCATAGCTGCCCGCGATCCCCGGGCGCAGCGCCTGCCAGGCGGCCGGCACCGGCCCGCCACCCCAGCTGATCGCGAGGTCGTCGCCCCGCATCGCGACCTCGTGCGTCGCGTCGAGGGCCGCGCATCGATACCGGCCCGCGCGCGCCGCCTCCGCGACGCCGTCGGCGCGCCGCCAGAGCCGCGCCGGAGCGCCGCCGATCGCGGCCTCGATCTGGGCTGCGCCGGCATCGACCGGCTGGATGCGGATCGGCAGATGCGGCGCATCGCTCTCCCAGGCACCGCCGGCGCCGACGTAGAGCCGTTCCTCCGCGCCGAGAAAGGCGGCACTCGGCCCGGCCGCGCCATGCGCCAGTTCCAGCGTGTCGCCGGTCTGCGGATCGACGAACAGCCCGGCCGGGACGCTCGCCGGCGCGCGGCGGCCCGCATCGATCCCGCTGGCCGCGGCGAGCAGCGCCACCGCCAGGGCCTGGGCCTGGGTCTCCTCGCGGTTGCTCGTCACCAGCGCTCCCCGTCCGGTCGCGGGATCGACCAGCACATGGTTCCTGTAGCCGGGCAGGCTGCCGCCATGCCCGACCATCACCCGGTCGCCCAGACGATGGAGGGTGAGGCCATGCGCGTAGCCGGTCACGGTTCCGTCGGCCAGCCGGCCGGGTTCGGCGAGCCGCGCCAGCAATCCTGCCAGCGCCCCGGTGCCCGCCGCCATCGCGTGCATCCAGCGCGCCAGATCCGCCGGACTCGCCACCATCCCGCCGGAGGCCGAGTAGTGCAGGCCGTAGCTGCCGCGCCTTGGCGCGCCGTCCTTGTGCCAATAGCCGGCGGCAAGCCCGGGGACGACGACGCTCTGGTCCTCGACCAGCGCGAAGCTGGCGAGGCCCAGCGGCGCGAAGAAGGCGTCGCGCAGCCAGCCGGCGATCCCGGTGCCGGCGTTGCGCTCGATGGCGCGCTGGAGCAGCCGGTAATTGGTGTTGGAATAGGAGATCTCGCTGCCCGCCGGAAAATTGAGATGACCGAGCCGGCGGGACAGGCCGTGCAATCGCTCGGCGTCGAGCGCCGGCGATCCCGGCACCCCGGCGAGGCCCAGCGTCTCGGCGAGGTCGGGAATGCCGCTGGTCATGGTCATCGCGCGGGCGGCGGTCGTCGCGGCGACCGGCCCCTGGAGGTCGGGCAGCCACGAACCGAGCGTCCGTCCCGCGTCCAGTCCCTGCGCGAAGAACGCGGCCGCCGTCACATGCTTCGACACCGAGGCCAGCCGCGTCGGCGTGTCGAGCGTCCAGGCGCGGCGCGATTCGATGTCTGCGAGCCCGAGGCACCAATGGCGCTCGATCCGCCCGCCGGCGAAGAGCGCGATCACGCCGCCGGCGGCGTCCGGACCCGTCCAGTCGCGGGTCGCGCCCGCGACGATGTCGTCGACCGTCATCGTTCCTCCCTGTCGCCGGCGTCCGGCTCGATCACGGGCAGCGAAAGAGCCGCGAAGGACAGGCTCTTGCCATGGGAATCGAGCGCCAGCGAGGTGTTGACGCCGCCCTTCAGCGCGTGGCGGCAGACGAAATGCAGACCGTCGAGCAGCGGCAGCTCCCAGCGCAGGATTTCGCCCGCGACGATGCCCGCGAGATGGGCGCGCAGACGATCGACCGTGGCGCTGGCCCGCAGCGCCGGATAGTCCGCGGCGCGATAGGCGAAGATCGACAAGGTCAGCGTGTCGCCCTTGTCGCCGGTGCGGGCATGGGCGATGTCGTGCAGTCGCCGGGGCGTCATGGCCGCACCTCGACGGCGCGGAAGCCGACCGCCGCGCGCGGCAGGAAGGCCGACGCGACCCCGACGATCTCGCGCAGGTATTTGCGCGCGCCGCCGCCCCCTGCGGGCCCGTTGCAGTAGAGCGCCTCGACCTCCTCGCCGACGCGTTGCGCCAGCGCGGCGACGCCGGTGCGCGCGGCGACGCGCAGCCGCACCTCGTAGGCCTCGGGCCGGTTGCCGTAGGACCGGCCATGGGTCGAGTCGATTCCGATCAGGTCGGTGCGGATCTCCGCATAGCCGCCGCCCAGCCGCGCCACCACGATCTCGCCGGCCAGCCGCGCGCGGGCCTCGGCCCCCGGCCCCGCATAGGAGATCTCGCCCTCGCCGACGAAGCCGGCACGGTAGCCGACGCTGATCTTCAGCCGGTCCGGCCGCTTCGCGCCCTCGCCGCCGGTCAGCTCGACCCGGTCCCCGCCAAGGTCGCGCAGCGCGATGCGGGTGAAGTCGGCCGAGGCATCGGGCGTCAGGTAGGCCGCCGGATCCAGAACCTCGTAGAGCAGCTGCTCCTTCGCGGTGCGCAGGTCGAGACGGCCGCCGGAACCGTCGGGCTTGCCGAACACGGCGCGGCCATCGGGCCAGACATCGACGAAGGGAAAGCCCAGCCGCGCGAGATCGGGCACGTCCTTGCGGCCGGGATCGGCGAAATAGCCGCCGGTCAGCTGGCCGGCGCATTCCAGCAGATGACCGATCGCGGTGCCGCGCGCCATCAGCCGCTGGTCGTCCGCCGCCCATCCGTGGCGATGCATCAGCGGCGCCAGCGCCAGCGACGGATCGGCGACGCGCCCGGCGATCACGATGTCCGCGCCCAGACGCAAGCCCGCGAGCAGCGCTTCGGCACCAAGATAGGCGTTCGCCGACACGACCTCGCCGAGATCGCCCACGCGCCGGCCGTCGTCGAGTTCCAGACCGGGCGACAGCCGGTCCAGCACGTCGTCGCCCAGCACCGCCGCGATCCGTGGCGCAAGACCCAGCCGCGCGGCCAGCGCCGCGACCGCCTGTGCCCCGGCCAGCGGATTGGCGGCACCGGCATTGGTCAGCAGCCCGACGCCGCGCGCGCAAAGCGCCGGCAGCAGCATCTCCATGCGCCGCAGCAGCATGCCGTCGAAGCCGCGCGCCGGGTCGGCCAGCCGCTCGCGCTGGGCGATCGCGATCGTGCGCTCGGCGAGGCATTCGAGGATCAGGTAGTCGAGGGCCGCGCGCTCGACGAGTTCCAGCGCCGGCTCCAGCCGGTCGCCCGCGAAGCCGGCGCCGCAGCCGATCCTGACCGGCCGGGTCATCCTCCTGCCGCTTTCGTCGCCGGGCCGTCCGCCGCCACGCCGCTCCTCCCGCGAATGCCGGGTTCCAGTCTAGAGTCGCTCCGTTCCCCGCGCGAGCCGCGCGACCCTTCGCCAGACGCATGACCCCAATGTCCGCGCCTCCGCGCCCGCCCCGCTTCTGGATCGTCGTCGCGATCTCGGTCCTGGGTCCCTTCTCGCTTCATGTGGTCATTCCCGCGATGAACCCGATCGCGGCCGCGTTCGGCACCGAGCCGGCCGAGGCGCAGGCGACGCTGACCGTCTATCTGATCGGCATCGCGTTCGGCCAGCTGGCCTGGGGTCCGGTCTCCGACCGTTTCGGCCGCCGGCCGGTCGTGCTGGCCGGCATCGCGCTCTTCCTCGTCGCCTCGCTCGGCTGCGCGCTGGCGCAGTCGCTCGACATGATGCTGGCGGCACGCCTGCTTCAGGGCGCGACCGGCAGCGCCGGCCAGGTCCTGGGCCGGGCCATCATCCGCGACTGCTTTCCGCGCGACCGTGCCGCCAGCCTGATGGGCTATGCGACGATGGCGATGTCGTGCTGCGCATCCTTCTCGCCGCTGGCAAGCGCGATCGTCCAGGATCTCGCCGGCTGGCGCGCCGGGTTCCTTGGTCTTGCGGGCGCGGCCGCGATCGTCCTCGCCTGCACCTGGCGCAGCCTCGGCGAGACGAAGCTCGACCGCCTCGACGGGCAGGGCCCGCTGCGCCTGCTGGGCAACTATGTCGTGCTGCTGCGCTCGCGGGCCTTCCTCGCCTATGCCCTGTCGACCGCCTTCGCCAACGCCGCGTGGTATGCGTTCGTCGCCGGCGCGCCCCATGTCCTGGTCTCGATCCTCGGGCTGCCCCCGATCGCCTATGGCCAGTATGTCCTGATCGTGCTGGCAGGCTACATCGTCGGCAGCTTCTTCGCCGGCAGGCTGTCGATGCGCCTGGGCGGGGCGCGCATGATCGCCATCGGCCAGGCGCTGGCGCTGGCCGGCGCCGCGGCGCAGGTCGCTGTCCATGCCGCCGGGATCCTCACCCCGCTGGCGCTGTTCCTGCCGATGACGCTCGTCGTCTTCGCCTCGGGCCTCTTCCTGCCCAACACCAATGCGGGCGCGCTCAGCGTCCATCCGCAGATCGCGGGCTCGGCCGCCGGCCTCACCGGTTTCCTGCAGATGGGCCTCGGCGCCGTGACCACGGTCGCGATCGCCGGCGCGATGGACATGTCGGACGCGCCGCTGGTCGCGACCATCGCGGCGACGTCGCTGCTCTCCGCGCTCTCGCTCCTGCTGCTGCCGCGCGAGCGAGGCCGCGCCTAGATCCCGGCCCGGAAGTGGTCGCATCCGCCGCCGTCGCGCGCTTGCGTGGTGACCTGAGGCGCCGACAAGATCCTGCGTCGCGCGCGGGGCGCGCGTCGCGGGACCCGCTAGAGCCGGACGCGGAAATCGTTGCGGCCGCTGAGGTCGCGGCCGCGCATCAGATAGACGGTGCGCTGCGAATGGTTGGCGCCCAGATGCTTTTCGCGGAACATCGAATCGGCGAGTTCGCGGTCGAAGACCGAGCTGGTCGGCATGAAGCGCAGCGTCATGCCGCGGCGGGGACGCGGCGAGCGGTTGGGCTCCGAGCCGTGGATCAGATAGACGTCGTGCAGCGAGACCTGGCCGGTCTCGAGCACGATGTCGGCCGCATCGGCCTCGTCGTACTCGGCGCGGTCGAGCTCCTGGTTGAGCGCGAGGCCCGGACCGTCGTTGCGGTTGTGGCGGAACAGCGACTTGCGGCGATGCGAGCCGCGGATCACGCGCAGGCAGCCATTCTCCGGCGTCGAGTCGTCGCAGGCGATCCACACCGTGCAGGTGGACAGCGGCCGGATCGGCCAGTACTCGCCGTCCTGGTGCCAGGGCGTGCGCGAGCCCTTGAAGGCGGGCTTGGCGAAGAAGCTGGAATTCCACAGCGCGAAATCCGGACCGATCACCTGCTCGACCATGTCGAGGATGCCGGGATCGCGCGCCCAGTTGAGGAACGACGTGTCGTGGGCCAGCACCATCGGACAGTAATCGGCGAATTGCGGCAGCTTCGCCACCAGCCGCGCATGCGCGGCGCGGATCTCCTCGATCGTCGACAGCGGCAGGCGGAAACCGGCCGGCACGACATAGCCATGGGTCTGGTAGTGCTCGATCTCCTGGGGCGTCAGCATGGCGGTCCCTCGTCCTGCGGCTTGGCTCCGGGCAGCATCCGGGACGGCGGATCGGGATGCAAGATCGTTCCGCTGCCGGACGGGCCTGCTAGGCTGCCGGCCATGAGCCTGCACCAGGACCTCGCCCGCATCGCCGCGTTGCCCTGCTGGAGCGGTGCGCCGCGCGCCGAGCCGCTGGCCGGCGGCATGACCAACCGCAACTATCTGGTCCGCGACGCGCGAGGCGCGCATGTCGTGCGCTTCGGCGCGGATGCGCCGCACCACATGGTGCTGCGCTGGCACGAACTGGCGGTCGCGCGCGCCGCCCATGCCGCCGGCCTGTCGCCGGCGATCCGCCATGCCGAGCCCGGGCTGATGGTCATGGACCATGTCGACGGACGCAGCCTGACGGCGGCGGAGATCGCCGATCCGGCGCGGCTGCCCGCGATCGCCGCCCTGCTGCGGCGCTGCCACCATGATCTGCCGCGGCATCTGGCGGGACCCGCCCTCGCCTTCTGGCCGTTCCAGGTGGTGCGCAGCTACATCGCCGGCCTGCGCGCCGATCGCTCGCCCTGGAGCGACAGGCTGGACGGCTTCGCGGCCCTCGCCGGCCGGCTGGAGGACGGGTTGGCGCCGATGCCCTTCGTCTTCGGCCACAACGACCTGCTCGCCGCCAACCTGATCGACGACGGGCGGCGGCTCTGGCTGATCGACTGGGACTATGCCGGCTTCGGATCGCCGCTCTTCGACCTCGCGAACCTGGCGAGCAACAACGCGCTCGGCGCGCCGGCCCAGACGGCGCTGCTCGCCGCCTATTTCGGCGCCCCGCCCGGTGCGGCGATACGCCGTGACATGGCGGCGATGCGCGTGGTCTCGGCGCTGCGCGAGGCGCTGTGGAGCATGACGAGCGAGCGCCATCCGGCGGTCGAGTTCGACTACGCCGCCTATACGCGCGCGGCGCTCGACCGGCTGGACGCGGAGCTCGCCGCGCTGGAGACCTGACGCCGGCTCAGTCCCAGTCGTCGACCGGCACCACCGGCGTGCCGCGGCCCGCCGGCCACGGGGTCTCGCCACCCGCCGCCAGCACGCCATGCGCCACCGTACAGCCGGCGTAATTGCCCTCGGCGTCGCGATAGAGGCGCCGATGCGTGGCGAGATCGGTCCAGACCGTGCCGGTCTGGTTGAAATGGAACTGCACCGCCCGGCGGCGCATGTCGGAATCGTTCGGCGCCGTGTAGTGATGCAGATAGGGATGGAAGATCAGCGCGTCGCCCGGCTCCATCTCGACATACTGGCGGTCCGCCAGGCGCAGCCGGTCGGGGCGGATGGTGCAGAGATTGATGTCCTCATGCGCGACATGCTCGGCCGGGCCATCCGCATGCGAACGCGGGATCACCTGCATGCACCCGTTCTCGCGCCGCGCCGGATCGAGCGCGATCCACACGCCGACGACGAGCCCCGGGTCGCGGACACGGAAATAGGCGGCGTCCTGGTGCCACGGCTTCGCGCCGCCGACGCGCGGCGGCTTGATCAGCGCCATGTCCTGCAGCACTTCGCGACCTTCGCCCAGCAGCTGGTCGAGGATCGCGTGCAGGCGCCTGGACATCGCGATCGCCCGCAATGGGTCGGAGTCGTCGATGTAGTGGGAGAACTTGCGGATGGCGCCCTCGCGTTCCGCGGCCGGGATGCGCGACGCATCGATCCCCGGCTCGAAGGCGATCTGCGTGGCGCGGACCGGGATCCGGCCGCTGGCCAGGCCCGAGATCGCATCGAGCGCGGCGGCGACCAGCCGCGGGGCGATCAGGCCGCGGAGCAGCACGTAGCCTTCGCGCCGATAGGCGGCGATCCCGTCGGCCCCCAGCATTCCCGCGCCACGCGCGACATCGGTTCCGTCCATGTCCCGTCCTCCTCCGCCTCGCCTTTCGTGCCGATGCCCGGGCCCGGTACCGGACCCGCGACCATCGCCTGCACCCGGTCAATGGACGCTTCATTCGATACAAAAGTCAATGAGGCCGCTGCGACTCACGCGAAAATCCAATGATTTCATATTTATCCGGGGCCGCGCCCGATACGCGATCCACGAAATGTATCGATTGATTGGCTGTCCGGCGTCGCCGGGCGGTCGAAGCTTCTGGCAAACCCGCGGGGTTCGGACATACTCGCGCCGATGTCACCGTCGATCCAGGACCGCATCGTCGACCATGTCCGGCTGCTCGTCGCCCGGGCCGCCCCGGGAACGCGGCTGCCGACGGTGCGACGGCTGATCGCCGAATTCGGCGTCAGCCAGCACATCGTCCAGGCCGCCTTCGAGACGCTGCGCCGCGAAGGCCTGATCTCGAGCCATGTCGGCAAGGGCACATTCGTCGGCGGCGCGGGCCCTGCGCGGACCACTTCGCGCCGCGTACTGACCCTGCTCTGCCAGCACCCCTATCAGCGCGGCGACGTGATCGCCCGCCTGATCCGTCAGGGACTGGCCCTCGACGGCCACGAATCGCTGACCCTGACCTACAGCGACGCCAGGCATGTGATGGAATTGCTGCGATCCGACGCACGCTACGACGCGGCGATCCTGCAGCCCCGCTCCTCCA
>JBIKLI010000410.1:0-3625 GCA_044359885.1 Alphaproteobacteria bacterium
TGGGCCCGCGCGCGCGCCCGCGGGATCGCGAGGGCCTGCAGGCACGCCGCGCGCAGATCGGGGCCGATCGCGCCGGCGCCGGACCCGCCGACGACGTCGCGCGGGCCCGGCACGTCGAACGCCGCCACCGGCACGCCGCAGGCCAGCGCCTCGAGCATCACCAGCCCGAACGTGTCGGTGCGCGATGGAAAGACGAAGACGTCGGCGGCGCGGTAGTAGCGCGCAAGGGCATCGGGCGGCTGTGCGCCCGCCCAGCGGATATGCGGCCCGCCGTGCCGGCGCTGCAGCGCGTCGCGCTGCGGCCCGTCGCCGACGATCCATTTCGAGCCCGGCAGATCGATGTCCAGGAACGCCTCGATGTTCTTCTCGACCGCGACCCGGCCGACATAGAGGAAGACCGGGCGGCGCAATCCGGCTGCTTCCGGCGGCGGCACGTCGTCCGCGCCGCCCGGATCGGTTCCGAACAGGTCGAGATCGACCCCGCGTGTCCACAGCGCGGCATTGGCAAAGCCGCGCATGCGCAGATCGGCCACGATCGAAGGCGTCGGCGCCATCACCGTCGAAGACGGGGCATGGAACCGTCGCAGCCAGGCATAGGTCCAGCCGAGCGGAACGCCGAAGCGTGGGCGCAGATATTCCGGAAACCGCGTGTGGTAGGCGGTGGTGAAGACCAGGCCGCGGCGCAGCGCATGGCGCCGCGCCGCCCAGCCCAGCGGTCCCTCGGTCGCGATATGCAGCGCCTCGCAGCGGCTGTCCTCGATCATCCGTCCGACCGCGGATGGGGAGGCGAGCGACAGGCGAATCTCCGGATAGGTCGGGCAGGGCAGCGTCGCGAACCTGTCGGGCGTGATCATCTCGACGTCATGGCCCATCCGCTCCAGTTCGCGGCGCGTCGCCCCGAGCGTGCGAACGACGCCGTTGACCTGGGGCGCCCAGGCGTCGGTCACGATGGCGATGCGCATCGGCGCAGGACCCGCGTGGCTCAGGCCGCGCGCACCGGCAGCGCCACCCGTTGCGTCGCCCAGTCCAGGATCTCCAGCCGCCCGTCCCAGTGCTCGACCAGCGCGGTGCAGCTTTCGACCCAGTCGCCGTCGTTGCAATAGAGCACGCCGTCGATGGTCCGGATCTCCGCCTTGTGGATATGGCCGCAGACGATGCCGTCGGCGCCGCGCCGCCGCGCCTCGGCAGCCGCGGCTTCCTCGAAGGCGGAAATGTAGGAGACCGCAGTCTTGACCCGGTCCTTGAGATAGGCCGACAGCGACCAGTAGCCGAGCCCGAGCGCGATGCGCAGCCGGTTGAGCCCGTGGTTCATCCATAGCGCGAGCGTGTAGGCATGGTCGCCCAGCAGCGCCAGCCAACGGGCATAGGTGATGACGCCGTCGAAGGCGTCGCCATGCAGCACGAGCAGCCGCCGGCCGTCGGCGGTGACATGGACCGTGTCGCCCAGAACCCAGATGCCGCCGAACTGCATGCCCAGATAGTCGCGCGCCAGTTCGTCGTGGTTGCCGGGAACGAGCACGACCTGCGTGCCCTTGCGCGCCTTGCGCAGGACCTTCTGCACCACGTCGTTATGCGTCTGGTGCCAGTACCAGGACCGCCGCAGGCGCCATCCGTCGACGATGTCGCCCACGAGGTAGAGATATTGCGAGTCGGTGGCGCGCAGGAATTCCAGCAACATGTCCGACTTGCACCCGCGCGTTCCCAGATGGATGTCGGAAATGAAGATCGCCCGGTAGCGCCGCGCGCCACCGCCCCCGCCCCCCAGCCCGTCCGGTTCGCGCACGCCATCCATATGCGAGCCTCCCGCCAGCGAATCGCCCTCACCAGACATGAACAGTTTGCGTTACCGGCCTGAGACAGAAGGATTCCCGCCGAGGGATTTCATGCGACTGCCACAATCGGGCAGGCCTGCCGGTCGCGCGCTGTCAGCCCCAGGCCATCGGCTTGCAACGCGAACGTCGCGCGCGGTCTCTAGACAGCCGGCCGGAACATCCGGAGGGACCATGGCAGGGCGCAAGAACGTACTTCTGATCGTCGTCGACCAGTGGCGCGGCGACATGCTGCCCTGGCTGGGCACGCCGCACCTCAAGACCCCCAACATCGACAGGCTTTGCGCGCAGGGTGTCACGTTCCGCAACCACTTCACCCAGACCGTACCTTGCGGTCCGGCGCGCGCCTCGTTGCTGACGGGGCTCTATCAGATGAACCATCGGGCGGTTCAGAACACGATCCCGCTTGATTCGCGCTTCACGAATCTGGCGCTGGAACTGCGCAAGGGTGGATACGACCCTGCGCTCGTCGGTTACACCACCACGACCCCAGACCCGCGCACCACAACGCCAAGCGATCCCCGATTCTTCGTTCTCGGCGACGTCATGGACGGCTTCCGGCCGGTCGGCACGTTCGAGCCAAACAAGGAGGCCTATTTCGGATGGGTCGCGAGCCAGGGCTTCGCCCTGCCCGCCAATCGCGACGATGTCTGGCTACCGCGCGACCGGGCGCCGGGGGAAAAGGGTGCGACGAGGCGCCCATCCGTGATTCCGCGCGAATTGTCCGACACCTGCTGGTTCACGGAACGGGGCCTGTCCTATCTGCGCGGTCGCGGCGACAAGCCCTGGTTCCTGCATCTGGGATACTACCGGCCTCATCCGCCCTTCGTCGCGCCGGAGCCCTACAACTCGATGTACGACGCCGCGGACATGTCGCCGCCATTGCGTGCCGCGTCCTGGGAGGACGAGGCGAAACAGCATCCGCTCCTGCGCTACTACCTGACCGCCACGCGCCAATCGGCATTCTTCCAGGACGGAGAAGGCCTGGCGCGCGACATCACGGAAGCGCAGGTCCGCCAGATGCGTGCGACGTATTTCGGGCTGATGACCGAGATCGACGACCAGCTCGGGCGCGTCTTCGCGCATCTCGAAACGACGGGCCAGATGGACGACACGCTTATCGTCCTCACCTGTGACCATGGCGAACAGCTCGGGGACCACCACCTTCTCGGCAAGGTCGGATATTTCGACGAGAGCTTCCGCATCCCGATGGTCGTACGCGACCCCAGCCGCGCGGCGGATTCGAGCCGCGGCCGGATCGTCGAGGCCTTCACCGAGACGATCGATTGCATGCCGACGATCCTCGAATGGCTTGGGCTGCCGATACCGCGCCAATGCGAAGGACGTTCGCTGCTGTCGTTCTGCCATGGGCAGGCCCCCGCCGACTGGCGCCGGGAGGTGCACTACGAGTTCGATTTCCGCGACATCTTCTATTCGCAGCCCGAGGCGACGCTCGGCGTCGCCATGGACAGCGCGTCGCTGGCCGTCATCCGGGACCGCGAATACAAATACGTTCATTTCGCGGCGTTGCCACCGCTTCTTTTCGATCTGGACGAGGATCCCGGCCAGTTCGTCAACCGCGCCGACGACCCCGCCTATGCCGGGATCGTGCGCGACTATGCGCAGAAGATGCTCACTTGGCGTCTTGTCCACGCGGACCGCACGCTGACGCATTTCCGCGCCACGCCCGGCGGGCTGGAGCGCCGCGACGATTGAAGGACATCGAGCCGAGACGGCGCGCATGTCATCCCGGCGTCGCCGAACCATTATGCAACCGCCGCAGGATGCCGTGATCT
>JBIKLI010000100.1:0-12848 GCA_044359885.1 Alphaproteobacteria bacterium
ATCTGCTGGAGCCATGCCCCCTCGCGGCCGAGCGCCGCCGGGTACTCTCCCAGCGACAGTTCGAACCGCATCAGCCGCTCGATTTCGATCCCCGGCACCAGAATGGCGGTGGCACGCGGGTGCAGGTGCCTGTAGCGGTCGTTGCACAGGACCAGTTGCTCCCGCGAGTCGAACAGCGCGAAGCCGTCCGGCAATGCCGCGACCGCCGCCAGCAACGCGGCGCGCGCCGCCTCGGCCTCGGCCGCGAAGCGCGCCAGCCGTGCGGCATCCTGCATCTTGCCGGTGATGTCGGTCTGGACCGCCACATATCCGTCGAGGCGGCCATCCGGCGTCAGGACGGGCTGGATGTCGAGCGAAAGCCAGTACTCGCGGCCCGATTTCGCGCGATTGAGGATCTCCGCATGCACCGGTTCGCGCGCGTCGAGCGCGCGGCGGATGCGCTGGATCGTGGCCTGGTCCGTGCCTTCGAATTGCAGCAGCTTTCCCGGCTGTCGCCCGCGCACCTCGTCGAGCGTGTAGCCGGTCGTGCGGGTGAAGGCATCGTTCACCCACTCGATCCGTCGCGCCGCGTCGGTGACGACCACGAGGTTGGTGGTGGATGCCGCAACCTGGGCGAGACGCGCGATCATGCGCTGGCGCGGGTCGGCGGCCATCTCGCGCAGCATCAGGCAATAGGCGGCCTCGCCCGGTCCGGCCCCGTGGCGCGGAACGACGCGCGCCTCCAGCGGGTTGCCTGCAGGCGACGTGCCGGCCAGGACCCGATTCGTCTCGCCACCGGCATCTTCCGTGCAGAGATCCAGCGCGGCACGGGCGACCGGGCCGGGCAGGTCACGCAGGATCTCGGCCACCGGCCGGCGAGGCACGCCAGGGGCCGGATCGATGAGTTCGATCGCACCCGCGTAGCCGCCGGTGGGCCGGCCGCCCGCATCCAGGTCGATGACGAGGATCCTGTCCGCAGCCGCCACTGGCTGCGTCGGCCAATCCACCCGGAGCGGCAGGTCGAGGATCATCGCGACGACGGCCGCCGGTCAGCTGCCGAAAACGATCGCGGAGATCATCAGATTGCCGTGGCGGGTCGGTCCGAGCGAGTGGGCACCCTGTTCGCCGAAGGTGAAGCCGACCGTCATCGGAACGCCCGGAAATTCCCGGGTCAGCGAGGCGCGGATCTCGTCGAGCCGATCCCTGACCTGGAGCATGCAGCCCCCGCAATAGTAGATCGCGAGCGCCGCGATCCGGCCGGGGTCCAGGTCCCCGACCACGGCGGCGGAACGCACCACGCTCGCAGCGCGGCCGACAAGCGTGCCCGCGGTGCCCTTCATCATGACGACCTCGTCGCCCGCGGCGACCTCGGTGAACAGGGTCAGAGCGCCATCCGCAGCGATGGTCTCCGGGTGCGACAGGACATAGAGCGGCATGTCCTCGAGAAAACCGTCCGGCCGGCCGAGCGGCGTGAGGGCGGAGGCCATCAGGATGTTCTCGCGGCTGGAAGCGGGCCGACGGATCGCGCCCTCGGTCCAGCGCTGATAGACCTGCGCCGCCGGCTCGCCGTCGATCTCGAGGATCGTCCGGCGCGCGGCACGCGTGACGACGCCGCGGCAGGCGCTGGGGGCATAGCCGCTCTCGAACGCGGTGCTGACGGTTGCGCTTGAGAACAGCACGCTGACCACTGCCGCGTCGGCGATCGCCCGGTCCTGGGCCAGGATGCGCCAGTCGCCGGCGATCGTGTTGTCGGCCGCCGACCCGCCGACGATCGGGGCGTCGGCGCCGATGCCGGCGCGGACGCCCGCGAGGAATTCCTCCTCGTCGCCCGGCGTGGCGCAGACGAGGACCAGGCCCGGAACCTCGCCTGCACGTCCGGCACGCTCGAGCGCCAGCCGGGCGAGACGCCGTCCGGTCGCGCGCGCATCGCCGTCGAGCCCACCCGCCGCGACCCCGTAGTCGCCGCCAGGATCGCAGATCGCGAGCATGGCGACGCCGCCGGCAGGCGCCATCGCGACCGCCGCGTCGGTCATGCCCCCGAGACAGGACGTCGCGGCGTGCAGCCGTATCCCCCGCCAGCGTTCCCGCAGGACGCGTCCGATCGCCTCGAGCGCGAGGGCGCAGTTGGCGTGGACGATCGCGAAGTCCGGCGTGGCGATGCCGGCGCGCTCGACCTGCGCGACGCATTGCGCGGCGGCGGTCTCGGGATCCGGGTCGACCGATTGGGCGCTCGCGGCCCGGAACATGGTCATGCCGCACCTGCCTCGGCGAACGCCTCGAACCGGTGGAGGATGCGATGGTCGCGATGGACGACGCCGTCGGCGACGAACGCCTCGAGGGTCTGGGGCTTGGCGAAGAGGAACCCCTGCAGTTGCCTGACCCCGAGCCCGTGCAGCAGACTTGCCTGCTCGCGCGTCTCGACCCCTTCGGCGATCACCGTGAGCTTCAGCGAGTCCGCGAGATCGATGATCGAGCAGACGATCTTCTGGTTCTTGCTGCTGGCCGAGAGATTCATGACGAAGGAACGGTCGACCTTGAGGATGTCGATATCGAGCCAGCGCAGGGTCTCGAAAAACGAATAGCCCGTGCCGAAATCGTCCAGCGCCACGCGCACGCCCAGCCTGCGCAGGGCGGCGACGACGACGCGCACCTGATCGGTCTTGGTCAGCCTGTGGCTTTCGGTGATCTCGATCTCCAGACGGTTCGCGGGCATGCCCTCCTCCGACAGGATCGCGACGGCGAGGTCGACGAAGCTCGGCGAACCGATGGTGGGCAGCGAAACATTGACCGAGACCGGGACGTCCAGACCGGCAGCGCACATGGTGCGCCAGCCACGGGCGGCCTGCCGCACGACCCAAGCGGTCAGACGCTCGATCTGGCCCGTCGCTTCGGCGACCGGGATGAAGTCGAGCGGGGAAATCGCGCCGCGCCGTGGATGCGTCCAGCGCAACAGGCCCTCGGCCGAGACCACGGCGCCGGTGGCGGTGGAGATCCTGGGCTGGAAAAGCAGCCGGAATTCGGCATCCAGATCGGCGGTCGCCAGATCGGCGGCGATCAGCTCCTGACCGCGCGTGGGCACCGATGCCTGCATGTCGCCGGCCGTGGCGGCATCGGCGATCGCCTTGCGCACCATGCCGATGAATTCGGCGACCGGCGCCGGCTTCTGCAGGAAACCGGCGACGCGCGCGCGATTGATCGCATCGATCAGCACGCTCTGGTCGGCGTGGCCAGTCAGCATGATGCGAGGCGTCCAGCGCGACAATTCGCGTGCCCGCTCCAGGAATGCGATGCCGTCGATCCCCTTCATCATCAGATCGCTGACGATGGCGGCATAGCGTTCGCCGCGCTCGAGGCGCCGGACCGCCTCGTCGCCGCTGGTCAGCCCCTCGATCTCGAAATGGCGCCCCGCGATACGCTGGATGCCGGCCAGAACATTGGGATCGTCGTCGACGACAAGCACACGGTCCATCGCTCACCTCGCTTGCCGGCAGTCATAATGCGCCCGCCTGCGGGCCGACCATCCCCGTTCGGGGAGGAGGCGCATCCGGCCGGCCGCCGGGATCCGGCGATCGGCGAAAGATGGCAACGCCGCAATCGGCATTGCTCATCACCCTTCGGTCGCGCCATATTCGGGCGTCCGGAAGGACTATGGCGGAAAGACAGGCTCAAGATCGCCCGCGATCGGCTGTCGCGGCGTTCGAATTTCCGGTTCCCGCCGCCTGGACGATTCCGAGATCGGGCGGCAATTCAAGCGGCGCTCGACATGGAAATCATGGGGGCGGGAAAATCACCGAGCTGGGCGGCTGGAACATCCCGGTCGGGTGAAACCCGGCGGGGTCGGCGCCCCGGACAGACGCCACGATCGACGCAGGAGAACGGCATGCCTCTGGATCCCGACCGCGACACCACGGCGCACGCGCCGCACGCCACGCTCCGTCAGGCGGAGATCGATGGCCGCGTCTTCGCGCTCTACGACGAGTACTGCCACGGGCGCATCGACCGCCGCGCCTTCCTGGCGCGCGCGGCCATGGTGGTGGCCGGCGGGCTGGCCATGGCCGAGGCGCTGCTGCCGCGCTACGCGCGCGCGCAGACGATCTCCTTCACCGATCCGCGGATCAAGGCGACCTATGTCGCCTACCCGTCCCCGGGCGGGAACTCGGGCAGCATGCGCGGCTATCTGGTCCAGCCGTCCGGTCAGGGAAAATTCCCGGCGGTGCTGGTGATCCACGAGAATCGTGGCCTCAATCCCTATATCGAGGACGTCGCGCGACGGCTCGCGGCCGAGGGCTTTCTCGCTTTCGCGCCGGACGGTCTGGCCCCGCTGGGCGGCTATCCCGGCAACGACGACGACGGCCGCGAGATGCAGACGCGGCTGGATCAGTCGAAGCTGCGCATGGACATGCTGAACGGCGCCCGGTTCTTGAAATCCCATCCGCTCTCGAACGGCCGGCTCGGCGCGGTCGGATTCTGCTGGGGCGGCGGCACCGCCAACTGGCTGGCGGCGACGATGGGCGAGGAGATGCAGGCGGCGGTCCCCTATTACGGCGCGGCCGCCGCGACCGACAGCGTGCCTGCGATCCGCGCGGCGCTGCTGATCCACTATGCCGAGAACGACGAGCGCATCAACGCGATGTGGCCCGGCTTCGCGGCTGCGATGCTGGCGGCCGGGACGCGCCACGAGGTGCATGTCTATCCGGCCACCCAGCACGGGTTCCACAACAACTCCACGCCGCGCTTCCAGGAGGAGGCGGCGAAACTGTCCTGGGCGCGCACCATCGCCTTCTTCAGGCAGCACCTGGGCTGACGCCCGGCGGGGTCCGGCGGCGGGCGCGGCGCTCACCCCGGCACGAAGGGTCGCGCGCGCGCCTCGTAGTCGTCGTAGCCGAGGATTTCGCGAAACGCCTGGGGCGGCAAGGCGCTCGCGGCCGCCGCCTCGCCCGCGGCGATCGCACTCAGACCTGCCTGCATGCCGGCGATCGCGGGCGAAATCATGCCTGTCGGGTAGGTCGCGATCTTGATTCCGAGCTCGGCGGCCCTGGCCTGGGAGGGGATCGCGCGCTGCCCGCCGGGCGACAGCACCGCAAAGGACGGCCGCCCGCGCGCCGCTGCGACCGCGCGCACGATCTCGGCGTCGTCGGCGGGAGAATCGAGGAACAGGATGTCGGCACCCTCCTCGACGAACATCCCGACGCGCGCCAGCGCCTCGTCGATGCCCAGCGTCGGCCGGCAATCGGTCCGCGCCATCACCAGGATCCCGCTCTCCCTTGCGGCCGCGATCGCGGCGCGGATCTTCATGCGCGCCTCGGCGAAGGGAAGACACGGCTTTCCCGCGGCGGTCAGCGCGCGCGGCGTCACCTTGTCCTCGATCAGCACCGCCGCGGCGCCGGCGCGCCCATAGGTGGCGACGGTGCGCTGGACGTTCATCGCGTTGCCGTAGCCGTGATCGCCATCGGCGAGCACCAGGGTCGCGGGCGCGGCGTTGCGCACCATCGCCAGCGAATCGGCCATTTCGCCGAACGACACCAGATCGAGATCCGGCCCGCCCAGCCGGCTGGCGGCGACGCAGGAGCCCGACAGGAAAGCGGTCGCGAAGCCCGCGGCCGCAGCCAGCTTCGCGCTGAGCCCGTCCCATACCGCGGGCATCAGGACCAGCCCGGGCTGCGCCAGATGGGTTCGCAGACGATCGCCTGGAGACATCGCATGATCCTTTCGTGACGGGTGGAACAGATGACGCCGCATGGCCACGAGTAGACGCCAACGCGATGTCCGCGTCACGCGTCACGCGTCACGCGTCGCGCGCCGCTTGCATACGCGGGCCTGGGCGGACAGGATCGCGATCCCTTCTTGCGACGCGAGGTCCGATCCGATGTCATTCTCGATGTTCCATGCGACCGTGCCCGGCATCCTGCAGACCCTCAAGGCTCTCGACGGCATCCTCGCGAAGGCGGAGGCGCATGCGCAGGAGCGCAAGATCGATCCCGCCGTGCTGCTGAACTACCGGCTGGCGCCGGACATGTTCGCACTGACGCGCCAGGTCCAGCTCGTGACCGATTTCGCGAAGGGGACGATGGCCCGGCTGGCCGGGCGCGAGATCCCGAAATACGAGGATGTCGAGACCACGATTCCCGAGTTGCGGGCGCGCATCGCCAGGGTCACGGCCTTCGTCCAGGGATTCGCGCCGGCCGATCTCGAAGGCGCCGAGACGCGCGACGTGACGCTGCCGATCGGCGGACAGCCGATGACCTTCAAGGGGCAGGACTATCTGGTCAATTTCGCGCTGCCGAACTTCTATTTCCACGCCACCACGGCGTACGCGATCCTGCGCCATTGCGGGGTGGCGATCGGCAAGCGCGACTTCATGGCGCGGAGCTGATCCGCGCCGGCGATCATCCCAGGCGCGGGTCCATCCAGCCGCGATCCATCCGCTTCCACGCGGTGTGCGGCCCGGGGCCGAGCACGATCCCCAGCCCCGGGCCCTGCGGCAGCTTCGCGGCGCCCCGCTCGAAGCGCAGGCTCTCGCCTTCGACCATGTCGAAGAAGGCCGAGGTCTCGCCGAACTGCACCTCGAGGAAGAGGAAATTCGGGATCACCGCGCAAAGATGCACCGAGTGGGCGTGGCAGACCGGCCCGGTCGGGTTATGCGGCGCGATCTCCACGCCGGCGGTCTGCGCCAGCGCGGCGATGCGGCGGATCTCCTCGATGCCGCCGGCATGCTTCACGTCAGGCATCAGGACGTCGTAGCAGCCGGCCTCCACGACCGGCCGGTAGGCGGCGAGACCGGCGAGCGACTCGGCGCCGGCCAGCCTCATGCCGCGGTCGTTCGCCATGCCGCGCAGCCGCCGGATCTCGGCGCGATTGGCCTCGGCGACCGGGCATTCCAGCCAGAAGAGCCGGAAGGGCGCGACATCGCCGATCAGTCCCGCCGCACCGCCGGGCGAGAAGCGCCAATGCGCGTCGACCATCATTTCGACATCGCGCCCGACCGCCTCGCGCACCGCGGCGATGCGCGCCAGTCCTTGCGCATAGGCCTGACGATTGGTCTCGCAGAACCCGTCTTCCCAGACCAGCGGCTCGAACGGCGCCAGCTTGACCGCGCGGAACCCGTCCGCGACGGCGCGCCGGGCAGCGGCGGCGAAGCCCTCGGGGCTGCGCGGCTCGGCGCCGCGATTGATGTTGGCATAGAGCCGGATCGGATCGCGAAGCGCGCCGCCGAGGAAGAGGTGCAGCGGCTGCGCCGCCCGCCGCGCGGCGAGATCGGCGAGCGCCTGCTCGAAGGCCGAGAGGATCGTCGCCGCCACCAGACCGCCGGGCGCATGCGCGATCAGCCGGGCGAGGCGGTTGCGGTGGCGCGCATCCTGACCGGTGACGCTGGCCGCCAGCCGCTCGGCCTCCGCCGCCAGCAGTCCCTCCTGGCCGCCCAGCGTGCATTCCCCGATGCCGGTCGATCCGTCCTGCGTGGCGACCTCCAGGAAGCACCAGTTGGTCCGGGGCGTGACGTTGATGCCGCGGAACGCGATCCGTTCGATCCGGCTCATCTTTCGGCGATCCGTCTTCTGTCCGACTATTCGACCCGGATGTCGGCGCGCCGCGCCAGATCGCGCCATTTCGCGACGTCGCTGCGCACCCGTGCGGCCAGCGCCTCGGGCGGGCTGCAGATCACCTGGCCGCCGATCGTCTTCACGCGCGCGACGATCTCCGGCAGCTCGCCGATGCGCTGCAGTTCCGGCACGATGCGATCGACGATCGCGCGCGGCAGGTTCTTCGGCCCGAACAGCGCGTTCCACGCGACCGTTTCGAAGCCGCGCATCCCGCTCTCGTCGAGGGTCGGGATCTCGGGCAGGTCCGGCCAGCGCGCGAGGCTCGTCACCGCCAGCAGCTTGACCTCGCCGCGGCCGATGAAGGGCATGACGTTGATCAGGTTGGCGATCAGGAACGGGGCGTCCCCGGTGATCACCGCCTGGCCCAGGGCGGCGGCCCCGGTATAGGGGATATGCTCCATCTGCACGCCGGCCATCTGCTTGAAAAGCTCGGCCGAGAGATGCGCCGAGGAGCCGATGCCGCCGCTGGCATAGTTGTAGAAGCCGGGCGGCTTCGTCTTGATGGCCGCGATCAGCTCCGCGACGTTGCCGACCGGGAAGACGCGGGGATTGACCACCAGCGCGTTCGGCCCGGTGACCAGCAGGGAGATCGGCGTGAAGTCGGTCTCCAGATCGTAGGGCAGATCGCGATAGATCGCCGCGTTGATGCCGTTCGATCCGGCGTTTCCCATCAGCAGCGTATGGCCGTCGGGTGCCGCGCGGAACACGGCTTCGACGGCGACGCGGCCGCCGGCGCCGGGACGGTTCTCGACCAGCACCGGCCGGCCCAGCGCCCGCTCGAGATGCGGGGCAAAGAGGCGGATCGTGGTGTCGTTGCCGCCACCCGGCGCCCCTGTCTCCACGACGCGCACCGGCCTGGCCGGCCAGGACTGTGCGCGAGCGACGCCCGGCAGGGCCAGCGCGCCCGAGGCGGCCAGCAGCATCCGACGATTCATCTATGGTCTCCCCCTGCGCGAACGCGCGCGCTACGCTGCCTCAGCGCGGCGCGGCGCGCAACCCGCGGCGGCGCGACGATCCAGGATCCACGATCCCGACTGACCGTGTCACCGCCCACCCGCCAGCCGGAGCACGACCGCCGATGCACCATATCTCGCTCCAGCCCGATGTCGTCGCCCGGGTCGCGCGGCGCCGCGGCGCCGTGGACATGTTCGCAAGGCTCGCGCCGCGCCGCACCGCGCTGCTCGCGATCGACATGCAGAACCTGTTCCTCGAGCCCGGTGCGCCGCTGGAGATCCCCTTCGCCCGCGCGCTCGTGCCCGGCATCAACCGGCTCGCCCGGGCGCTGCGGGCCGCGGGCGGCACGGTGGTCTGGGTGCGCAATGCCTTCGATGCGCGCACGCTGGCGAGCTGGTCGGTCTTCTTCGCATCGATCAACACGCCCGATCTGTCGCGCCGGGTGCTCGAAGGCCTCGCCCCCGGCAGCCCCCACCAGGCGCTCTGGCCGGAGCTGGACAGGCGAGACGAGGACATGGTGGCGGACAAGGACCGCTACAGCGCCTTCCATTGTCCGGTCTCCACGCTCGACCGCGACCTGCGCGCGCGCGGCATCGACACGGTGCTGATCGCCGGCACGCTCACCAATGTCTGCTGCGAGACCACGGCGCGCGACGCCATGCAGCTCGACTACAAGGTGGTGATGCTGGCCGATGGCTGCGCCACGCGGACTGACGCCGAACACAACGCCAGCCTGACCGCGATCCTCAACAATTTCGGCGACGTCGCCACCATCGACCAGGCGATGGGCCGGCTCGCGACGGAAGCGACGCGCGCGTCACCGGACGTCGCGACATGAGGATCGACCTCAATTCGGATCTCGGCGAGGGGTTCGGCGCATGGCGCATGGGCGACGACGCGGCGATGATGAAAGTCATCACCTCCGCCAACGTCGCCTGCGGCCATCATGCCGGCGACCCGGTGATCATGGACCATGCCGTGCGCGCGGCGCGTTCCGCCGGCGTCGACCTGGGGGCCCATGTGTCGTTTCCCGATCGCGCCGGGTTCGGACGTCGCGAGATGCGTCTGGAGCCGCGCGAGCTCGAGCTGCATGTCATCTTCCAGCTGGGCGCGCTGGACGGCATCGCCCGCATGGCCGGCCACCGGATCACCCATGTCAGCCCGCACGGCGCGCTTGGGAACATGGCCTTGGCCGACCGCGCCACGGCCGAAATCCTGGTGCGCGCGGTGCGCGCCTTCGATCCGCGGCTTGCGATGCTCGTGCTCTCGAACAGCGAATTGGCGCGCGCCGCCGACGCCGCCGGTCTCCCGAGCCATGCCCTTTTCCTGGCCGACCGCGCCTACGACAGCAGCGGGCAGCTCGTGCCGCGGCGCCTGCCCGGGGCGCTGGTGACCAGCGAGCCCGAGATCCTGGCGCGGGTCGAACGCGTGCTGGCGGAAGGCTGCGTGGTCTCGGCGCAGGGCGACATCGTCCAGGTCGCCGCCGAGTCGATCCTGGTCCATGGCGACACGCCGGGCGCCGTCGCGATCGCCCGCGCGATCCGCCGTCGCATCGAGGACGCGGGCGGCGAGGTCGTGCCGCTGTCGGCGTTGCGCGCATCCTAGCTTCGGCGTCTCCCCGCGGACCCGGAAGCGTGGCAGGGTGGTGGCCTCGGCGACGAAGAGGCCCGGCATGCTGGAATTCCTGGCGGTCTGCCTGATCCTCGGGATGATCATCGTCATCCCGGCGTTCCGGCGCCTGGTCGGCGCGCTGCTGGCGCTGACGGCGGTCGGCTTCCTTGCGGTCGCCGCCGTCGTCACCGTCCTGGTCGTCCTCGTCATGCTGCTGGCCCCGTGACCGGGGCCGGCGCGCGCGGATTCAGGCCGCGGGACTCTCGGCTTCCAGCCGCGCGACTTCGCGCGCCAGCCTGGCGCGCGCCGCCGCCACGTCGCCGACGATCTCGTCGAGCGGCCGCACCCCGACCGCCGGCAGCTCCGGCACCACCGCCTCGAAGAACTCGCGGCGGCGATCCGATCGCGCGTTGGCGCCCAGCCGCATGAGCAGGGCGTTGACACGCATCATCGTCGCATCGTCGAAGACCGCTTCCCAGGCCTCGCGCTCCGGCCCGAAATCGAAATCCTGCAGCGGGCCGCGCGCCTCGGCCATGCGCCGGCGCAGCGCCTCGGTCGCGGCCATGTCGACCGTGTCGCCCGCGAGCACGACACCGTAATCCTCGCGTGCCGAGCGTCGCGAGACATAGCCGTCCAGCACGTCTTCGAGCACCGTCGCCGCAGGCCGCTCGAGCGGGTCACCGTAGCCACCCCCGCCCGGCGTCATGATCGTCACCACGTCGCCGACCTTGGGGTGGAAGATGTCGAGCTTGCCGAGCTCGCGCTCGTCGGGACGGCCGGGATTGACCACCACCCGCGCCTTGTCGCCCGGCCGGCCGCCGGCCATGCCCCAGGGCCGGAACACGAAACGCTCCATGCCGCGGCCCAGTACCGCCGAGCCGGGCTGGGCGATGCGCACCGAGAACACGACGCCGGTGCCGCCGCGCCATTTTCCGGCTCCCCCCGAATCCACCCGCAGGGAATAGTCGACGACCGCGGCCTCGGCTTCCTCTTCGGTCTTCTCCATCGGCGTGTTGCGCTGGTTGGCGAGGCTCGAATCGCGCCCGTCCACGCCGTCGGCGCCATGGCGTGCGCCGGTGCCGCCGACCAGCGTCTGCAGCACCATCACCTTGCGGCGCCCCGTGGTCGGCTCCTGCTCGACCAGCACCGAGGGGATGACCACGCCGCCCGACGGGGCCGGCATCAGATCCGGCCGCGCCCGGTTGAGCGCGCCGACGATCGCCTCGTTGAGACGGATCGCGGTCGCGCTGCGGATGCCGACCGCCGCGGGCGGCTCCGGATTCACCACCGTGCCGGACGGCGCCTCGACCGTCACATGCTCGAACATGCCGTAGTTGATCGGGATCGTCTTGTCGTTGCTGAACACGAAATGCATCAGCTTCAGCGTCAGCCAGGGATGGCGCTTGCCGGCGGTCGGGATGTTGTACGCCGCCGCGACCTGCGGGTCCGACCCCGTGAAGTCGAGATGGACATGGCCGTCCTTCGCAGTCAGCCGGCAGCGCACGCGGATCGGCACCTTGGAGACGAAGTCGTCGTCCAGCAGGTCGGCGAATTCGTAGCTGCCGTCCGGGATCCGGCGCTGCACCTCCAGCGCCTTGGACGCCGCATAGGCGACGAGATCGCGCTGCGCGGCGAGGAACCCCTCGACGCCGAGCTGCTCGACCAGTTCGAGCACCCGCCGCTCTCCCACCACCAGCGCGCCCAGCATCGCCTTGATGTCGCCGAGATTGAGGTCCGGCGTGCGGCAGTTCGAGCGGTAGAGCGCGATCAGATCCTCGTTCAGCCGCCCGGCCTTGACCAGCTTCATGGGCGGGATCTGGAACCCTTCCTGGTAGTTGTCCGAGAAGCGCGGCGAGATCGACGACGGCACGCCGCCGCCGATGTCGGCGGAATGGATGAAGTCCCAGGCATGCGCGACGATGCGGCCGTCGACGAAGATCGGCCGGATCAGATGCAGGTCGGGCATATGCGTCGACAGACCTTCGCTGGCATAGGGGTGATTGGTGATCACCACGTCGCCCGGCTCCAGGTCGGGGACCCGCGACAGCGACGGGCCCACGTTGCTGTCGAGGAAGCCCGACACGCCGAGGACCTTCGGATAGGCGAAGAACCGCCCCTCCGGCGTCGCCAGCGCGCAGCCATAGTCGCCCGCCTCCTTGACATAGGTCGTGCGGGCAGACCGCCGCAGCTTGATCGCCATCTCTTCGGTGATGGCGGTCACCTTGTGGAAGAAGATCTCGAGCAGAACCCGGTCGCGTTCCATCAGGCGGTCTCCCGCGTCAGGTGAAGAGTGCCCAGCCGATCGGCGGTGGCCTTCCAGCCGGGCAGGATGAAGACGGTGGTGTCGGGCTGTTCGACGATCGCCGGGCCGTTCAGCACGGCGCCCGCGCCGATCGCGGCGCGGGCATGGATCGTGGCTTCGATCGCGACCCCCCGATGGCGGACGCGACGCCGTCCCGAGGACGTGGCGCCGCCCGCCGCGACCTCGGGCAGCCGGACCGGCGGCACACGGCCGATCACGCCCAGCCGGACGGTGGTGGCCTGGATCGGCGTCTGCTCCTCGCGGAAGCCGTAGAGGCGTTCGTGCTCGGCATGGAACAGGGCCGCGACGCCGGCGGCATCGAGCTTCCGGCGCAGCGTCTCGGGCAGGATGATCTCCAGCTCGTCGGCCTGCTCGGGATAGCGCAGCTTCAACGCCACCACCAG
>JBIKLI010000101.1:0-12845 GCA_044359885.1 Alphaproteobacteria bacterium
TGTTCGCCCTCGTGCTCGAAAACCATCCGTACCGCGCGCTCGCGGACTTCAGGCGAGTAGCTCTTCGATGTCTTCATTGCTCCATCCTCTCAAGGGTTGGAGCCTCCGGCAAACCCGGAGCGGTTCAACCATCGCCGCCGTGGCGTTCTTGAGGCCCTGGCTGACCGCCGCCGGCATCATGGCCGTCAGTCGTGCGAGGCCGGTCGTGGCCAGCAGGACGATCAGCAGCCCCGCGAGGGCGGCGAGCGCCAGGGCGATGCCGACAGCCTCGGCGAAACTCTCCGGTCGGGCAGAAGCGATCACGACGCCGACGACGATCGCGGAAGCTGCGGTCGTGGTTCCGACGAGTGGCCTGCTGCGTCCGATCAGCGCCATCGACAGCGCGGCGGCGCCCGAGACCGCAAGCGCAGCCGCCATGCCATAGGCGATGCCGGTCGCACCCATCGCCGAAAATGCAATGATGCCGTGGGTCAGCGCCTGGACCGACGCGACCGTGCCGGCCTGCAGCCCGGCTTGGACTTCGCGCGCCAGGCTCATTGCGGCCGATACCCGGGTTGAAGGGCCTGAATGCCGAAATCCGCCAAGACGTCGCGTCGCGGAGAGGGCGGTGGCGTCTCGCGATCCGTCACGGTCGGTGGTTCCTCGCGGATATCGTATCGTGCGTCGCCCGACCGGGCGCGCGCCGAAACCTGCGATCGCGCTTCCGACCGTGGTTCCGGCTGCGAATGCGAATTCACGACGTTCTTTGTTGCGGAGACTATTCCCCATCGGCGCCGTCATTTCCAGGGCGGCGTGCCGCCGACCCAGCCGATCGGCGTGCCTTTGCCCCCGCCAAACCGGCAGAAGAGCGACCTGAAACAGGGGCGGGCCTTGCCGGCAGCATTCGGTGCCACTAGATATCTTGGATTGTTTGGCGGTCCCGAAGGGTCGTCACATCACAGGGAGAAGGGCCGATGTTGAGACGCATGTTCATCGCTGGCGCCGGCACGGCGCTGCTGCTTTCCACCCATGCGGCATCGGCGCAGGACGTGCGCCTTGGGGCGCTGCTGGAAATCACGGGGCCTGTCGCGAGCGCGGTGCCGCCGATCCAGAAGGCGGCCGAGTTGGCCATCCAGCACATCAATGACCAGGGTGGCCTGCTCGGCAGGCGTGCGGCGCTCGCTCTCGTGGACGGCCAGGGAACGCCGCAAGGGGCCGTCGACGCGGCCTCGCGACTGGTGAACATCGAGCAGGTGCCTGTCGTCGTGGGGCCGCTGATGTCCGGGTCGCTGATCGCGGCGGCCAATTCCGTGACCGCAGCCGCGCGCGTTACGATGATCTCGCCATCGGCGACCTCGCCCCGGATCACCGAGCTTCAGGACAACGACACCGTTTTCCGCACGGCGCCATCGGACGCCTACCAGGGACGAGTGATGGCGGAGGTCGCGCGTCTTCGCAATATCTCGCGCGTCGCGGTCATGTTCATCAACAACGACTACGGCGTCGGTCTCGCGAATTCGTTCCGCACGGCCTTCACCGCTGCGGGCGGCCAGATCACCTATTTCGAGGCCCACGAGACGAAGAAGACGTCATTCCGTTCGGAGCTCGCGGCAGCTGCCCAGGGCCGTCCGCAGGCGCTGGTCATGGTCGCGCTGCCGGACGATACCGGCGTGCCGGTCCTGCGCCAGGCACTGGAAGGCGGGTTGTTCGACAGCTTCATCCTCGCCGAGGGGATGCGGATTCCGCGCACGATCCAGGACATCGGCGCGGCCAACCTGACCAAGGCCTATTTCACGGCGCCGATCGCGCCGGAAGGCGCTGCGCGCGACCGTTTCCGCCAGCTTTTCTCGGCCTCCGGCCAGAACCCGGACGCTCTGTTTGCCGCGTCGATGTATGACAGCACGTTCATCGCGGCGCTGGCGGTTCAGGCTGCCGGTTCCGCCGACCGCGCGGCGGTCAATCGCGCCATCCGGACGATCACCCAGCCTGGCGGCGAGGAGATCCTGCCCGGCGAATGGCAGAAGGCGCGCGAGGCGCTGGCTGCCGGCCGCCGCATCACCTATGTGGGCGCGACGGGACCGAAGCCGTTCGACGCGGCTGGCGACACGCCGGGGTCGTTCGGCGAATTCGAGGTCAAGGGCAGCGAGTTCGCCCTGACCCGCGCGATCCGTCCGAACTGAGCGCGGGCCCGGGGTGGCGGACATGTCGCCGCCCCGGGCCTCCGCCCCCATGTCCGACGCCATCCTGCAGGCGCGCGCTCTGGTGAAGCGCTTCGGCGGTCTCGTGGCCGTCGACGGATGCAGCTTCGACATCCTGCGCGGGTCCATCACCGGGCTGATCGGCCCGAACGGCGCCGGCAAGACGACGACATTCAACATGGTGGCAGGTGCGCTGGCGCCGACCTCCGGACAGGTCGTCTTCGAGGGTGCGGACGTCACGGGCCTGCCGGCGCATCGCCTTTTCCATCGCGGCCTGGTGAGGACTTTCCAGATCCCTCACGAATACGGCCGCATGACGGCTCGCGAGAACCTGATGGTGGCCGCGCCAGGCCAGAGCGGTGAACGTCTGGTTCCGGCATGGCTGTCGCCGCGGCGGGTCGCGCGCGAGGAAGCCGACCTCCGCGCGCGTGCCGACGCCGCGCTTGCGTTCCTCAATCTGGCGGCGGTCGCCGACGAACCCGCAGGCAATCTCTCGGGGGGGCAGAAGAAGCTGCTGGAAATCGGACGGACGATGATGGCCGACGCCCGACTGGTGCTGCTCGACGAGCCCGGGGCGGGCGTCAATCCCACTCTGCTCAAGCAGATCGCTGGCGCGATCCGGCGCCTGAACGTGGAGCGCGGCTACACGTTCTGCATCATCGAGCACAACATGGACTTGATCGCCGAACTCTGCGATCCCGTGATCGTCATGGCCGAGGGGCGCGTGCTGACCCAAGGCAAGATCGCCGCCATTCGCGCCGATCGTGCGGTGGTGGAGGCGTATCTCGGTGGCGCGGCGGGAGCGGCGGCTTGAGCCCGGCGCTCATCGAAGCCGTCGACCTTCGCGGCGGCTATGGCGGCAACGACATCCTTCAGGGTTGCTCGGCGGCGGCGGCAGCTGGCGAAGTCGTCGTCATCGTCGGTCCCAACGGCGCCGGAAAGTCGACGCTGCTCAAGGCGATGTTCGGCATGATCGAGCTTCGCGAAGGGACGGTCCGGCTTGCCGGCCAGGACGTCACGCGGGTCGCCACCGCCGAACTGGTGCGGCAAGGCGTCGGCTTCGTCCCCCAGGAGCGCAATGTCTTCCCAAGCCTGAGCGTCCACGAAAATCTCGAGATGGGGGCGTTCACTGCGCGCGGCGACCTGGGTCGGCGCTTCGAGTCGGTCTACGCCCTTTTCCCGCCGCTCGCGGCCAAGCGACGCCAGGCGGCGGGCGAGTTGTCGGGCGGCCAGCGCCAGATGGTGGCGATGGGCCGGGCCCTGATGCTATCGCCGCGCGTACTGCTGCTCGACGAACCGACGGCCGGCCTCAGCCCGCTCTTCCGGGCGGAGATCTTCGCGAAGATCGCGGAGATCGGCCGTGCCGGCACGGCGGTGGTGCTGGTCGAGCAGAACGCCCGCGAAGCCCTGGCGATCGCCGATCGCGGGTATGTATTGGCGACCGGCCGCAACCGCTTCGAGGGCACGGGCGCCGCGCTGCTCGCCGACGCCGAGATGGCGGCTGCATTCCTGGGCGGATGAGATGGACATACTCGGCTTCGTCAATCTTCATCTCGTTCCGGGCCTCGTGCTCGGGTCGATCTACGCCGTCGGTGCGATCGGCGTGTCGCTGCTGTTCGGCATCCTTCGCTTCGCTCATTTCGCCCATGGCGATCTCGGGACGTTTGGCGGCTTTCTTGCGCTGACGGCCGTCTGGGTCCTGGGAATTCCGGCGATCCAGGCGCTGCCCCTCGCCATGGCGGGGGCGGCCGTGATCGCGGTCCTGCTCGACCGCGCCTTCTACAAACCTTTTCGCAAGGCGCCGTCGATCGTGCTCGTGATGGCGTCTTTCGGCGTCGCGCTGATCCTGCGCTCGGCCGTGCAGCTGATCTGGGGCGCGGAATCGGTGAGCTACCAGAGCGGGATCCAGCGGCCGATCTGGATCCTCGACACGATCCGCATCGCGCCACGCCACATCTGGATCATCTTCGGGGCCGCGGCGATCGTCGTTGCCGTGCATCTCTTCCTCGCCTACACGCGGCTGGGCAAGGCGATGCGCGCGATGTCCGACGATCCGGCGCTTGCCCGGGCGTGCGGCATCGACACCGAGTCCGTGATCCGCTTCACCTGGGCGATCGGCGCCGCGCTGGCCGCGGCGGCGGGCGTGTTCGCCGGCATGGACGTCCATCTGCACCCGTCGACCGGGTGGGACATGATGCTGCCTGTCTTCGGCGCTGCGATCCTCGGCGGGATCGGGCGGCCCTATGGCGCGATCGCGGGTGGCCTGCTGATGGGAGTGATCGAGGAACTCGCGACGGCGCCGCTGTTCTTCGGCGCGGCGCTGCTGCCGCCCGCCTACAAGTCTGGTGTCGCCTTCGCCGTGCTGGTCGGCGTGCTGCTCGTGCGCCCGACCGGGATCTTCCGGGGAAAGCTGTTCTGATGGAAGGCTATCTGCTCTACGCGGTCACGACCCTCATCCTGGTCGGGATCTATGCCGTGATGGCGCTCGGGCTCAACCTGCAATGGGGCTATGGCGGGATCTTCAACGCGGGCGTGGCCGGTTTCTTCGCGGTCGGCGCCTACGCTTCCGCCATCCTGACCTCGCCGGGCAGCCCGCAACTCGTCCATGCCTTCGACCTGCCGGTTCCCGTCGGGCTGGTCGGCGCCATGCTGGCGTCGGGTGTGATCGCCTATGCGATCGGACGCATCTGCCTCAGGCTCGAAAGCGACTACCTCGCCATCGCCACGATCGGAATCGCCGAGATCCTCCGCCTGATCGTCCGCAACCAGCAGGCGTATACCGGTGGCGCTTTCGGGATTCCGAACCTGCCCCGGCCCTTCGATGCGCTGGGTCTGCCCTGGTCGATGATCGGGTTCCTCGGCGTCGTGGTCCTCTGCATCGTGCTCGTCTATCTGGCGCAGGAGCGTCTTGTGCGCGCGCCCTGGGGGCGTGTGATGCGCGCGATCCGCGACAATCCTCGTGCCGCGTCGGCCGCCGGCAAGGACGTGGACGCCTTCCGGCTGCAGGCCTTCGTGATCGGCTCGATGGCGATCGGCCTGGGCGGGGCCCTGTCGGCGCATTATTTCAAGTTCATCGGACCCGAGGCGACGGAGCCGTTGTTCACCACCTTCATCGTCTGGGTGATGGTGATCGTGGGCGGCAGCGGCAACCACAAGGGCGCGATCCTGGGTGCGCTCGTGGTCTGGCTGATCTGGTCGATGACCGAGTTCCTGACCTCACGGCTGCTACCGCAGGACTGGGCGGTACGCGCCTCGTATGCCCGCATCCTGCTCATCGGCCTGCTGCTGCAGGTGGTGCTGCAGCGCTTCCCGCGCGGTCTGCTGCCCGAGCGGGTCGGGGACGGGCGCGGACGCGCTTCGGGAACCTGATCGCCGGTTCAGCGCACGTATTTGCCGATGACCGGCGCCAGCAGGCCGCCGCCGCCGTTCTTGGCCATGTTGCCGCCATCCATCGGGATGCAGGCTCCCGTGATCCAGTCGGCCGCGTCGGAGGCAAGGAAGACGGCAAGGCCCTTGATGTCATCGGGCCGCCCGAAGCGGCCGCGAGGGATCCCGTAAAGGAACGTGTCGCGCAGATAGGGGTCGGCATCCATGCGCGCATTGAGGCCATTGTCGCCCAGGACCTGCGCCGGAACGATGCAGTTCACGCGGACGCCCTGCCCGCTCCATTCGGTGCTGAGTTCCCGGGTCATGTGCATCACCGCCGCCATGCACATCCCGTAGACCGACTGGTTGCGCCACCACGACCGGTCGCCGGCGATCGAGCCGATGCTGACGATCGAGCCGCGTCCCTGGGCCAGCATGCGCCGTCCGGCCTGCTGGCAGGCGTAGTAACGACTGATCACGAGGTTGTGGAAGCTGTAGCGAATGTCCTCGAGCGTCATGCCGACCGCCGGGCCGGTCTTCGCGCCGCCGGCGACGTTGCCGAGAAAGTCGATCCGGCCGAACTCCCGGTCGATCGTGGCGAAGACATGGTCGAGATGCGCGATGTCCGTGACGTCGCCGGCGATCGGCAGCACGCGACGGCCCAGCCCGCGCAGCGACGCCGCCGTGGCCTCCGCGCCCTCGGCATTGAGGTCGAGCAGAACGATGTCGGCACCGGCCTCGGCCAGCGCCGTCGCCATCGCACGGCCCATGCCCTGGGCGCCGCCGGTCACTGCCGCGACGCGCCCGGCAAGATCGAACATCTTCATGTTGCCTGTCCTCGGAAGGGAAAGCGCGGCCGCGCCTCCGGATTGACGATCGTCTCGGGCGCCGGCAACAGACCGGCGCGCAGCGCCACCAGGTTTGCGATGCCGGCGTCGATCATGTCGAGGCGGGCCTGGACCGAGCTCGACGCGGTGTGCGGAGACAGAATCGTGTTGTCCAGGGACGCAAGCGGCGTCAGTGGCGGCGCAAGGCGATCGACGAAGATGTCGAGACTGCCCCATGTGTCGATACCGGCGCCACCCAGCTTGCCGTCGGCCAGCGCGCGATAGAGCGCCGCCTCGTCGACGAGACGGCCGCGCGAGGTGTTGATCAGCACGGCCCCGGGCTTCATGCGGGCGAGGGCGGCGGCATCGACGATGTTCTCGGTGCGCGGCGTCAACGGCACATGCAGCGAAACGTAGTCCGAAACCCGCAGTACGGTGTCCAGATCGGTCATTTCGACCCCCAGCGCGTCGGCCTCGTCGCGAGGCGCATCGGGGCGCGATCGGGTGGCGAGCACGCGCATGCCGAAGCCGCGCGCGCGCCGTGCCGTATGGACGGCGCTGCGGCCGAAGCCGATCAGTCCCAGCGTGGAATGGCTCATCCGGTTGTTGCGCGCGACCGCCGTCCTCGCGCGCGCCAGCTCGCCGTCCTGCATCGCCCGATGGGACACCGCGAGCTGCCTGTTGAAGTGCAGGATCATGGCCATGACGTGGTCGGCCATCTCCTCGATGCAGAAAAACGGCGTGTTGCAGACGACGATCCCGTGCTCGGTGGCCCGCGCCACGTCGATCTTGTCGGTCCCCGTCCCGAAACGAGCGATGGCCCGGGCTCGCCCGGCGGCAAGTGCGTCGACGACGCGGCGTGGCATCGCTGTGCCTATCGTCGCCACCACGTCGGCATCGGCGACGGCCTGGGCGATCGCGTCGGGATCGTCGTCGTCGAACGCGACGACGTCGAGGCCATGCTTGGCGATGCCCGCCTGCTCATGCTCTGTCATCTGGAAGATGCGTGCGGTCAGCCGCACGACCTTCATGGCTGGTTCCGGCATCGCGTGTCAGCCCTTCACGGCGCCGGCCGTCAGCCCCGACGCGTACTGGTCGACGAAAAAGGAATAGACGATCGCCACGGGGATCGACCCAAGCAGGGCGCCTGCCATCAGCGGGCCCCAGAAGTAGACGTCTGCGCGCGTCAGCTGCACCAGGACGCCGACAGGGATCGTGCGCTCGGTGCTGGCGGTGACCAGCGTCAGCGCATAGATGAACTCGTTCCAGGACAACGTGAAGGAAAAGATCGCCGCCGAAAGGATGCCTGGCCGCGCCAGGGGAATGGCGATCTTCAGCATCGCGCCGATGCGGGTCATGCCGTCGACGCGCGCGCAGTCTTCGAGCTCGGTCGGGATCGTGCGGAAATAGCCGCTCATGAGCCAGGTCACGAACGGCACGAGAAACGTCGGGTAGACGACCACGAGCGCCCAGATGCTGTCGTCCAGGCCGAACTGGACCATCACGTGGATCATCGGGATGAAGAGCAGCGTGGTCGGAACCAGATAGGTGACGAAGATCGATGTGCCGATCAGTTCGGAGAACCGGAACCTGAAACGGGCCAGCGCGTAGCCGGCCGGAACGCCCATGACCAGCGCGATCGTGGTCGACAGCGTCGCCACCATCATCGTGTTCTGGAGCCAGAGGACGAAGTCGGTGCGCTCGAAAAGATACCGGAAATGGTCGAGCGTCGGTGCCGAGACGTAGAGCGGGCTGCTCGTCGGGTCGTAGAGATCGGCGTCGGGCTTCAGCGCCGTGATCAGCATCCAGTAGAACGGGCCGACCAGGAAAAGCAGCGCGAAGGCCAGCGGCGCGTAGAGGAACAGCGCGCGTTCCATGCGCGGATGACGCGCGCCGATCGCAAGGCCGGTGGAAGCGTCGGCACTCATATGGCGCTCCTGCGGATGCGGCGCAGCTGCCAGACGATCAGCACAAGCAGCGCCGGCAGCATGGTGAGGGAGATCGCGGCGCCCTCGCCGATGTTCCCGGCGCGCAGGCCCGCTTCGTAGCTCAGGGTTGCCAGCACGTGGGTCGAGTTCATCGGCCCGCCACGCGTCAGCCCGTAGACGATGCCGAAATCGGAGAAGGTCCAGATGATCGAAAGCACCAGCGCGGTGAGCAACACCGGCATGACCAGCGGCAGCGTGACGTAGCGGAAGCGCTGGAACTTGCCGGCGCCGTCGATCGTCGCCGCCTCGTAGAGTTCGTTCGGGATCGCCTGCAGGGCGGCGAGGACGACCACCGCCATGAAGGGGGTCCCGCGCCAGGCGTTGACCAGCGTCACCGAGAACAGCGCCAGATCCGGGTCGGTCAGCCAGTTCGGTCCGCGGCTGACAAGACCGGAATTGACGAGCACCCAGTTGATGACGCTGAAATTCGGGTTGAACATCCACAGCCATGCCATCGTTCCCAGGACGGTCGGGACGATCCAGGGCAGCAGCACCGAGGCGCGCACCAGGCGGCGGAAGGGAAACATCTCGTTCAGGATGAGCGCAAGGCTGACACCCAGAACGATGCGGATCGTCACGGAGCCGAGGGTGAAAAGGCAGGTGTTCCGGACCGTGCGACGGTAGATCTGGCTTTCCCAGAGATAGACGAAATTCTCGAGACCGATGAACACGCCAGGATCGGCGATCGTCCGGCTCGATAGCGCGTAGCCGACCGCCACCACGAAGGGATAGGCGACGAGGGCGAGCAGCAGGATGACGACCGGGCCGACGAGGACGTAGCCGAGGACGCGTTCCTGCTCGAGGAGGTCGGACAGCCGCCGGCGCGGACCGGCGCCGGCGGCTCTGCTTGTCGCGGTCACGCTGACAGCGCTTAGGTGCGACGGCGGCGCGCGATCTGTTCGTATTCGCGTGCCGCCCATTTCACGGCTTCCGCGGGCTTCATCTGGCCGGTGCAGGCCTTGGCGAACATGTCGACCAGGATGTACTTGCTGACGGCCTCGGCCGCGGCCGGGGTCGGCGGACCGGAATATCCGGGCAGCCGGTTGAGTTTGTTGAGTTCGCGGAAGATGTGGAGCTTCGGATCGGCCGGCCACACGTCCTCGTTGTCGAACCCGGTGAAGGTCGGGATGAAGTAGGACTGGCCGGTCTTGGTCCAGTTGGGCAGGAAACTGCGGCTATACCAAGCGCGCAGGAAGGCCCGCTGGCCTTCCTGGTTCTGGCTCGAGGCGAAGGGCAGCCAGACATTGATGTTGTAGTTCGCGAAGCGCCCGGCCGGACCGCGTGGCCAGAGCCCGTGGTTCATGTTGTCGGCGACGGCCTTGCGCGCCGGATCGGCGGCGGCGCGCGACGCGAGATAGATGGTATTGACGTTGACCGTCGCCGAGATCCGGCTGGCGAGGAACGCCTGGTTGTTGTCGGCATCGAGCCAGGCGGTCGTGCCGGGAATGAAGTACTTGTAGATCTCCGCATACCACTCGACGGCTTGCAGCGTCTGCGGCGAATCGAGCGCGACGGTCCGGCCGTCATCGGCGAACTCCTTGCCGCCGAACGCCCAGAGAACCGGATAATTCGTCGAGCGACCGTCGCCAGAGGCGTGACCCAGCGTCATGCCGATCGGCGTCCCGCGGGCATGCAGCGTCTGCGCCGCCTTCAGCAGGTCGTCGAACGAGTCTGGGAACTGGTTTATGCCAGCGGCGGCGAAGTGATCGACGCGATAGTTCCAGGCGGCGGGAGCCTGGCCGATGCAGAGGCTGCGCCAGCGGCCATTGACCATGCAAGCAGCCCGCGCGACGTCGAACCATCCACCATAGGTCCGGCCGATCTCGTCGGCCAGGTCGGTGACGTCGGCGAGGCGGTTGGCATAGAGATACGTGTCGAACTCGACGCCGACCGCGATATCGGCGCCGCGGCCGGTAGCGATCACGGAGGCGACCTTGGTGCTCAGTTCGTCGCCGGCGAAGCGCTCGATACGAACCTCCATGCCCGTGTCGCGCGAGACGTCGGCCGCGAGCTGGTCCAGCTGGGTGTTGTTCTCGGGCACGAACCAGTTGCTGGCGAGGACCGTCAGCCTCGTGCCACGCAACGAACTCTGGGCGATCGACGGAAAGCCGAACGAGGCGGCGGCCGCGACGCCGCCGCTGGCCGCAAGCATCGAGCGGCGCCCAAGCTTGCTGCGCCGGACGATTTTGGAATTCTCACGGGTCATGGGCTACCTCCATCCTGTCGAAGATTTGGAGCGCTGCATCGGTCGCGCCCTTTCCTGTCATGATAAGTTCGAATTCCGCCGTGCGTCAACGTCGCCGCGAATGGCCGTCCCCGAGCGTGTTGTGGATGACGCGCGACGGATGGGGTCTTTGCCATGCGCCGCAACTGCGTGGCCGCCGCTGGGCCGGGCCAGGTCCGGCGGCGTCACGATACCGAGGCGGTCGTGCGCGACCCGCGCCTCAGAGGCCGACGCGACGGCGCGGAACCAGAACCTCGCCGCGCAAGAGAAGCCGCGCGGTGCGAAGCGTGCCGGCGACGATGTCGATGGCATCGCCATCGCGCCGCACGGTCAGCAGCACGTCGATGCTGCCGCTGGGATGCTCGATCAGGACGGTGCGCGGGTTCGCACCGTCCGGCGTGGCGCATTCATGCGCGATGGTGCCAGGCAGGGCCGCCGCGGCGGCGACGCAGACGGCACCGGTCACCGCATGGGCCGCGTGCAGCGCATGCGGGGTGAGATAGCGCGAGGTGAGCGTGCCGCCCTGGCGGGGAGCCGACAGCACCCCCACCTTGGGGACGACCTTGTCGGTGACGTCGCCCAGGCCCATCATCCGGCCGGCTTCGCGGCGGATCGCCTCGATGCGCGCCATGCGGGCCTCGTCCATGTCGAACGCTTCCTTGCCTTCGTGTCCCGAGATCCCGAGATCGCGGGCCCGCAGAAGGATCATGGGCATGGCGACGTCGATGCAGGTGACATCGATCCCGCCGATGCGGTCGACCGGGTTGCCGGTCGGCAGCATCGCGCCGCAGAGGGAACCGACGACGTCCATGAAGTTGAGGACGATCGGCGCGGCGGTCCCGGGAACGCCGTCGATTCTGGCATCGCCGTCATAGGCGACCATGCCGCCGGGGGTCTCGACGATCGCCTCGATCCGCGAGGCCGTGTTGACATTGTAGATCATCACGCGCGTCGTGCCGTCGGCGGCCTCCACCAGGCCGCGTTCGATCGCGAACGGCCCGACGCCGGCCAGCATGTTGCCGCACGACGGCGAGGTGTCGACCAGAGGCTTCGCGACATCGACCTGGGCGAAGAGGTAGTCGACGTCGCAGCCGGCACGCGTCGATTTCGAGACGATCGCGACCTTGCTGGTCAAGGTCGTCGCACCTCCGATGCCGTCGATCTGGCGCAGATCGGGAGAACCCATCGCGGCCAGCAGCACCCGGTCGCGCGCCGCGATGTCCGCCGGCAGGTCGCTGGCGAGGAAATAGGGTCCACGCGACGTTCCGCCGCGCATCAGCAGGCAGGGTATGGCGATCTGGTCTCGCATTGGCGTCTTCTGTCCTTCGGGTTGCGATCGTGCCAGCACGACGAGGTCGACCGAGCCCTTGCATCCTAGGCCAAGTTGCGCGGAGCCGATACCTGGTACAGGTGGATCAATCGGTCAGCCGACCACTCGGCGCCCCATTTCCGGTCGGAGCCGATCAGGCAAAGCCGTCGGCCGCAGGCTTGAGATCGTTGGCGTGCATTCGCCACTGCAGGACGATGCCGAGGTGGTCGGGCGCTGCAGCCTGTGCGGCATTGCGGTCTGCGACACGACGCGAGCGGATGTCGCCCATCGATGCGGTGGGCAGGACGAAATCGTGGGGCTGGATGCGCCTCGGTTGCTTGAGGATGGTCAGGGGTGAATTGCGGAGGCCGGCGCGCCGTTGCCACATCACCGAGGTCTTCCACGGATCGAAGACCCGGAACCAGACGAGGATTGTGGGTCTGCACCCGCTCTTCGTACTGATGCCAGATCGACCGGATGCTCAGCCCTTCCTTCTGTATCCGGACGTCGGCTTCCAGCTGGGACTGCTGGACATAGGCGTTCCGCATCCGCTCGTTGCTCCAGTCGGCGATGTTGGACCGCAGGACATATGCCCCCTTGGACAGGGTCGCCCAGTCGTCGAAGGACGGCTCGGTGTCGACCTGCAACCGCAGGCCGGCCGGCGAGGCCGATGGTTCGGGACCAACATGGAAGCGTGCCGCGGCACGCTGGTTGTTCCGCGGGATCCGTCCGATCTCGCGATCGATCTGTGCCTCGCTCGCGGGCCCAGCCGTGGTCCCGATACGATCGGCCAGCCGTGCCAGCGGCTCTGCGATGCGGCGAGGGAAATTCGCGTGCGTCGCCTGCTTCCTGCTGCGGCGCGCCGGGGAATGCCGCAGCGCTGCCGTCTCGCCGGTTCCGGGCCAGGATGTGAGCTTGACGTCGATGCCGTCACGGATCTCGCATCAGCCGGCA
>JBIKLI010000102.1:0-12825 GCA_044359885.1 Alphaproteobacteria bacterium
CCGGCCGGCGGCGGCGGCTTCTTCCGCCTGCTGCCCTATGCGGCATCGCGCTGGGCGATCGCGCGGCTGAACCGCGTCGAAGGCACGTCCTGCATCTTCTACTTCCATCCCTGGGAGATCGATCCGGGGCAGCCGCGCGTTGCGGGCCTGAATGCGCGCAGCCGCTGGCGCCACTATCTCAACCTGGACCGGATGGCGCCGCGGCTGGAACGTCTGCTGCGGGATTTCGCCTGGGACCGGCTGGATCGCGCCTACGCCGAGGCGCTCGATGCCCCGCAGGATGTGCCGATCTGGGGTCCCCGCCACGCGCGACGGGCAGCCTGAATGGCTGCCCGTGTCGTCGTCCATGCGGAGGAATGGTGGGCGCTACAGGGATTGAACCTGTGACCCCTTCCATGTCAAGGAAGTGCTCTCCCGCTGAGCTAAGCGCCCGCAAGAACGCGGCGGACTATATCCGGCGTCGCCGCGAAATCAAGCATCGCGACCGTTGAATTCGCCGGGCGACGCGGCGATGTTCGGCCGGGCATGGATACCGGTCCATACGGCGACCCGCTCGACCCACCTTATCTCGTCCTGGCGCCGCGCGCCGAGACGGCACCGGTGGTGTTCGCCTCGCCGCATTCGGGGAACGTCTACCCGCCCGACTTCGTCCGCCAGGCGCGGCTCGACGCGGTCGGGTTGCGGCGCTCCGAGGATGCCTTCATCGACGCCCTCTTCGACGCCGCGCCGAGACTGGGCATGCCGCTGCTCAAGGCGCGCTTCCCGCGCGCCTATGTGGACGCCAATCGCGGGCCATGGGAACTGGATCCCGGCATGTTCTGCGACCGCCTGCCCGACTATGTCGACCGCGCGAGCCCCCGCGCCGCCGCGGGGCTCGGCACCATCGCGCGCGTCGTCGCCGACGGCGCGGAGATCTACGACGGCAAGCTGCGCTTCGCGGACGTCAAGCGGCGGATCGAGTCGCTCTACATGCCGTATCACGCGGCCCTGGCGGCGCTGCTCGACGGCGCCTTCCAGAGATGGTCGCGCTGCCTGCTCGTCGACTGCCACTCCATGCCGTCCACGGCCGCGCATGGCGCCGGCGGAACCCGGCCCGACATCGTGCTTGGCGACTGCCATGGCAACAGTTGCGACAGCGCGATCACGGCGCTTGCGGAGAAGCGCCTGCGCGCGCTCGGCTACCTTGTCGCGCGCAACGATCCCTATGCCGGCGGCTTCACGACGCGCCGCCACGGGCGGCCGGCGCAAGGGCGCCATGCGCTGCAGATCGAGATCAATCGCGGTCTCTACATGGACGAGGCAAGCATGGAACCGCGCGGCTATTTCGCGACGCTGGCCGGTCATCTGGAGACGCTGATGTCGGCGCTGCGCGACCACATGTCGGCCGGACCGCTCGAGGCCGGGGCATGAGCGCACCGGGCAAAAAAAGGGGCCGCATCTTGCGACGCGGCCCAAGTCTAGGGAGGAAACGCCCAGGAAGCAGCGAGGTGCCGCTTCCGGTGCGGCACCAAACGATGCCGCAATGCACAATGTATATGCTGCATCGCAAAAAGCAAGGGGCGTTCGGAGAATTGCCCGGGGAATTCGGGGACGCGGTCGGCTTGCCGCCAGCGGCGGCCCGCGCGCAGGCCAGCCCGTGACGCCGACAGCTCCCGTCGCGGCCGAACTCGCGATCTCCGGCGAGACCGCCCGGCTCGCCGCCCGGGGCGCCTGGACCCTCCGCGCCGCCGCCGAAATCGAGGCGGCATTGCCGCCCAGCCCCCCCACCTCCGTGGGCCGGCTGTCCATCGACACCGGCGGGATCGCGACCATGGATACGGTCGGCGCCGTGATGCTGGCGCGCTGGCTGCGGCCCCTGGTGCGCGCCGGCGCGCGGATCGAATTCGCGGCCGGCAATCCCGCGCATCACGCGCTGATCCGCCGTGTCCAGCTGTCGGAGCGCAAGCCGCTCGCGCGCCCCGCCATTCCGGTGCTGATCCAGATCGCGGCGCGCGTCGGCGCGGGCACCTTCTCGTCGCTCGCCGCGGCGCGCGACCTGCTGGCCTTCCTGGGGCTGGTCACGACCACGCTGGCCGGCTCGTTCCTGCGTCCGGGCCGGCTGCGGTTCCGCGCGATCGTCGCGCATGTCGAACGCATCGGGCTGCATGCGCTGCCGATCCTGGGGCTGCTGTCGTTCCTGATCGGGGTCGTCCTCGCCTATCAGGGCGCCGATCAGCTGCGCGTCTACGGGGCCGAGATCTTCACCGTCAATCTGCTCGGGGTGTCGATCCTGCGCGAACTGGGGGGCCTGATGACCGCCATCCTGGTCGCCGGCCGGTCCGGCAGCGCCTTCACCGCCGAGATCGGCACCATGCGGGTCAACGAGGAGGTGGATGCGATGCGGACCATGGGCCTCGACCCGGTCGAGGTCCTGGTCCTGCCGCGGCTGCTGGCGATGATCGTGGCACTGCCCCTGCTCACGCTCTACGCCAATCTCGTCGCGCTCGCCGGCGGCGGCGTCATGGTCGTCGCGACGCTCGACATCGGCATCGGCCAGTTCCTCGCCCAGCTCGGCGACGCGGTGACGCTTTCGACATTCTGGATGGGCATGGTCAAGGCGCCGGTCTTCGCCGCGCTGATCGGCCTGGTCGGCTGCTACGAGGGGCTCCAGGTCTCGGGCAGCGCCGAAAGCGTCGGCCGCCGCACCACGCGGTCGGTGGTCGAGGCGATCTTCCTGGTCATCGTCGCGGATGCCGCGTTCTCCATCCTCTTCGCGCAGCTGGGGCTGTGACGGTGACCGACCCGATCGTCCAGCTGCGCGGCATCGTGACCCGCTTCGGCCCCCAGACGATCCATGACGGCCTCGATCTCGACATCCGTCGCGGCGAGGTCCTGGGCGTGGTCGGGGGTTCGGGGACGGGCAAGTCGGTGCTGCTGCGCACGATCATCGGGCTCAAGCGTCCCGAGGGCGGCAGCGTCGAGATCTTCGGCCGCCCGTTTCCGCGCAGTTCCACCGCCGCGCGGGCGATCCAGGCGCGCTGGGGCGTTCTGTTCCAGAACGGGGCCTTGTTCTCGGCCCTGACCGTCGCGCAGAACGTGCGCGTGCCGTTCCTCGAGCATACGCGCCTCGACCCCAAGCTGGTGGGCGAACTGATCCGGGTGAAGATCGACATGGCGGGCCTGCCGCCGGAAGCGGGCGCCAAATATCCGTCCGAGCTGTCGGGGGGGATGCGCAAGCGTGCGGCGCTGGCGCGGGCGCTGGCGCTGGATCCGGAGATCCTGTTCCTGGACGAACCGACCGCCGGTCTCGACCCCATCTCCGCGGCGGCGTTCGACGGGCTGATCCGCGAATTGCAGCGCGCGCTGGGCCTGACCGTGGTCGTCGTCACCCACGACCTCGACACCCTGGTCACGATCACCGACCGCATTGCGGTACTGGTGGACAAACGTATTATCGTCGCGCCGCTGGCGGATCATCTGGCGAACCCCCATCCCTGGATCCGCTCCTACTTCCACGGACCGCGCGGACGCGCCGCGCGCCACGAGCCCTGAGGCCGATCCGCCGATCATGGAGAACCGAGCCAACTACACTCTCGTCGGCGGCTTCGTCCTCGCCGTGATCTTCGTCGGCATCGCCTTCGTGGTCTGGCTGGCAGGAGTCGAGCTCAAGCAGGAGCGGACGCTGTACCAGATCTATTTCCGCGGTTCCGTCGCCGGTCTGTCGGAGGGATCGACGGTGCGGCTGCGCGGCGTGCCGGTGGGAACCGTGACCCGCATCGCGATCGATCCCGCGAATGTCGAGATCATCGAGGTCACGGTCGCGATCCGGCCGGGCACGCCGATCAAGACCGATACCGTGGCTTCGCTCGCGGCGCAGGGCATCACCGGGCTGGTCCATGTCAACCTCACCGGCGGCAGCAACGCCGCCCCGCCGCTGACGCCGCGCGACGGCCGTCGCTACGCGGTGATCGCCTCGGTCCAGTCGACCCTCGACCGGCTGGTCGAGGAGGCGCCCAACATGATCGCGACCGCCAACACGATCGCGCTGCAGACCGCCAAGCTGTTCAGCGACGAGAACATCGCCCGGGTCGGGCGCATCCTCGACCATGCGGAGAACGTCGCCGCGGGCGTGGCCGCGCAGCGCGGCCAGATCGAACCCTTCCTCGGCGAGGCCCGGCTGGCGCTGGAGACGGTGCAGTGGCTGGTCCTGGACGCGCGGGACTCGATCGGCCGGCTGGAAAAGGACGCCGCCGGCACGCTCGGCGACGCCCGGACACTGATGCGCGGCACCGAACGGATCGTCACCGGTCTTCAGCCGTCGGTCGCCGACCTGCGCCAGGGCGCCCAGAGCCTCGCAAGACTGTCAAGGGAACTGGAGGGCATCGTGCAGGACGGCTCGGCGCCGACGCGCAGCTTCCTCGAGGGCGGCCTCTACGAATTCTCCCAGTTCGTCGTCGAGGCCCGCCAGCTGGTCGCGGCGCTGCAGCGCCTGTCGCTGCTGTTCGAACGCGACCCCGCGCGGTTCATGTTCGGCGACCAGTCGCGCGGCTTCGACCCCGCGCGCCAGGCGCCCGCGCCATGACGATCTCGCGCCGCGCCGCCCTGCTGACCCCGATCGGGGCCAGCCTCGCCGGCTGCGCCGGCCTGCTCCCCGGCCAGGGCGATCCACCGCAGCTCTACACGCTGACGCCGAAGACCACCTTCGCGCCGGACATCCCGTCCGTCGCCTGGCAGCTCGTGGTCGAACAGCCGGTGGCGGCGGCCGGGCTGAACACCTCGCGCATCGCCCTGCAGCGCACGCCGGTCAGCCTGGACTATTTCGCGCGCGCCAACTGGAGCGACACGGCACCGGCGATGGTGCAGACGCTGATGGTCGAGAGCTTCGAAAGCTCGGGACGGATCCTCGCGGTGTCGCGCGAATCCGTCCGCCTTCGGCCCGATTACCTGCTGCAGAGCGAACTGCGCGAATTCGCCGCGGAGTATTTTCCCGACCCCGCCCTGCCGCCCCTGGTCAGGGTGCGGCTGATCGCCAAGCTGGTCCGCACCCGGGATCGCTCGATCATCGGCGTCACCCAGGCGGAGCGCACCGAGCGCGCGGCCCGGCGCGACATGGCGGCGATCGTCCTCGCCTTCGACGAGGCACTGGGGGGCGTCCTGAAACGGGTCGTCGACTGGACGCTGCGCCAGCCCGGGGGGCCGCGGTGAGCGGCGCCGTCGCTGCCCGGATGCGCGCGAAGCTGGAAGCCGCCTTCGCGCCGGTCCGGCTGGAGATCCGCGACGATTCCCACAGCCACGCCGGGCATATGGGGGCACGACCGGAGGGCGAGACCCATTTCGCAGTCACCATCGTGTCGGCCGCCTTCGCCGGCCAGGGCCGGGTGGCGCGCCAGCGGCTTGTCTACGCCGCGCTCGCCGAGGAACTCCGCGACCGGGTCCATGCGCTGCAGCTGCGCACGCTGGCGCCCGGCGAGGATCCGGGCCCCTGACCCGAACCACGACCCGGCGACTGGCGCGCGCCGCCGCCGCCGCGGCGCTGGCGGCGCTCGCCATCCTCTCGCTGCTGCCCCGCGAGCGGATGGCCAGAACCGGAGCCGCCGGGTGGATCGAGCACGCGGTCGCCTATGCCGGCACCATGAGCCTGCTGGCGATCGGTCACGCCGGACGGATCGTGCCGGTCTGCGCGGCGCTGATCGCCTATGCGGGGCTGCTCGAGATCGCACAGTTCCTCGCGCCGGGGCGCAGCCCCGGGATCCACGAATTCCTCGCCGGGGCCGCGGGGGCGCTGATCGTCGCGATCGCCGCCGCCGCGATCCGACGCCGCGGACGCTGACCGCGACGCGCCGGCTCAGGTCGCCCCGAGCGCGGCCAGCAGCCTGCGGACCGGTTCGGCCGGCACGTCGTTGGCGACGAAGGCCTGGCCGATGCCGCGGGCCAGGATGAAGGTCAGCCCGCCGCGCGCCTTCTTGTCCTGCGCCATCAGCGCGATCAGGCGATCGATGCGCCAGTCGCCCTGCGGCAGGGCGGTCGGCAGGCCAGCCGCTGCGACATGGCGACGGACCCGGGCGGCGTCTTCCGGCGGACACAGGCCCAGGGCGGCCGAGAGATCGAAGGCGAGGCACATGCCGAACCCGACCGCCTCGCCATGCAGCAGCGCGTCGCCGAACCCGAGAGACGCCTCGAAGGCATGCGCGAAGGTATGGCCGAGATTGAGCAGCGCGCGCTGGCCCGCCTCGCGCTCGTCGGCGCCGACGATCCGCGCCTTGGCGCGGCAGCTCTGCGCCACCGCATGGGTCTGCGCGGCCACGTCGCCGGCCAGAAGCGCCGGCGCATGCGCCTCGCACCAGGCGAAGAAATCGGCATCGCCGAGCAGCCCGTATTTCACCACCTCGGCATAGCCGGCCGCCAGTTCGCGCCCCGGCAGCGTCGCCAGGACATCGAGGTCGCACAGCACCAGCCGCGGCTGATGGAAGCTGCCGATCAGGTTCTTGCCCTGGGGGGCGTCGACCGCGGTCTTGCCCCCGACCGCGCTGTCGACCTGGGCCAGCAACGTCGTCGGCGCCTGGACGAAGTCCACGCCGCGAAGCAGCAGGCTGGCGGCGAGACCCGTGATGTCGCCGACCACGCCCCCGCCCAGCGCCACCAGCACCGAGCGCCGCTCGGGACGCAGGTCGAGCAGCCTTTCCAGAAGCCGTCCGAGCTCGGCCCAGGACTTGGTCTGTTCGCCCGCCGGCAGCACGAGACGGTGGACGTCGATCCCGGCCTCGGCGAACCCGGCCTCCAGGCGGCCGGCATGCAGCCCGGCGACGATCTCGTCGGTGACCAGGAAGACGCGTCTTTCGGCGATCAGCGGACGGGCCAGCGCGCCACCGCGCTGCAGCAGGCCGCGACCGACATGGATGTCGTAGCTGCGTGCGCCAAGCTCGACCCGGACGATCTCGCTCATGGCGACGTCTCCTGCGCGGCGAGATGGGCGCGCAGCGCCGCGATCACGCGATCGACCGTGGTCTCGGCGGGCGATTCGTCGCTTTCGACCACCAGGTCGGCCTCGGCATAGACCGGGTGACGCAACGCCATCAGCCTTTCGAGCACCTCGCGCGGGTCGCCCTGCTTGAGCAGGGGCCGATTGCTGCGCCGCGCCACCCGGCGAAGCAGCACGTCAAGCTCTGCGCGCAGCCAGACGGCGATGGCATGATTGCGGATGGCGGCCCGCGTCTCGGCATCCATGAAGGCACCGCCGCCGGTGGCCAGCACGATCGGCGCCCGCTCCTCCAGCAGGCGCAGGATCACGCGCCGCTCCCCGTCGCGGAACGCCGGTTCGCCGAAACGCGCGAAGATCTCCTCGATCGTGCAGCCGGCGGCGCGCTCGATCTCGGTATCGGCATCGAGGAAGTCGAGCCCGAGCCGCTGCGCGAGGCGGCGGCCGATCGAGGACTTGCCTGCGCCCATGAGCCCGACCAGCACGATGCTGCGTCCGGCCAGCGGCAGGTCGATGGGAGTGTCGGCGGGGTCTGGGGTCACGGTTCGGGCCTTGAAATCGCCATCGACCCTCTGTAGCAGAACCCTGCCCCCGGCGGCAGCTTCGCTTGCCACGCCGGGCGCCGGATCCCGACCGCATGCTGCGCCGCCTCATCCTCCTGATCCTCCTGATCCTCGTGCTCGGTGCCGCGCTCGGCATCGCGGCGCTGGGCTTCATCGACATCCCCGCGCCGACCGAACGGATCGAGAAAGCGATTCCCGGTGACCGCCTGCCCCGCTAGCCGCCGCGCCGCCCTGATCGTCGTCGCCCTGCTCTGCGGGGCCACGGGAACCGCCGACGCGCAGAGCGGCCGGCCGATCCGGCTGATCCCCGGCGGCGACGCCATGGCCGCCCCCGAGCGGGTGGAACGCAATGTCCGCAACGACGGCGTCCTGGCGCCGACCGAGCGCGACATCGCGGGGATCCTGGATTTCGCCAATGGCGCGCTGCCGGCAACGCTGTGGACGGGATCGACCCGCCGGGCGCTGGATCCGCTGCTCGGCACGCTGACCGCCGGCCGGTATGCCACGCTGCGCGAGCTGACCCGCCGCGCCTTGGCCTCGCCCGCCAATCCGCCGGCCGCCGAACCCGGCGACCGGCTGCCCGACTTCGCCGCGCTTCGCGCCGCGGCGCTGCTGCGCCTGGGCGAGACCGACCACGCGCGCGCGCTGGCCACGCGGATCCTGCGCTTCCAGAACACCGAGGAAACCGCGCATGGCGTGCTGCGCGAGGCGCTCTTCCTCGCCGCCGATACGGGTCCGGCCTGCGAGCAGCTGCGCGCCACGTCGGCACTGGCGGCGCAGCCCGACTGGGCGCGCGCGCTCGTCGTCTGCCAGGCCCTCGAGGGCGACCTCGCCCGGGCCCGTCTCGGCCTCGTGTTCCAGCGCGAGCAGAAGATCCCCGCGGACGACTGGCTCGAGCGGCTGATCGCCTATCTCGACGGCGCGCCGCGCGCCCTCGAGGGAGCGAAGGCCGATCTGCGCCCCCATCACCTGCCGCTCTTCGCCAGCGCGAAGATGGCGCCGCCCGCGACCGCCCTCGCGACCTTGTCGCCCGCCATGCTCCTCGCCCTGGCCATGAACCCCGCCTTCGCCATCGAAACGCGAATGCGCGCGGCCGAGACGGCGACCGCCTCCTTCGCCGCCGATGGCCGGTTGCTGGCGGAACTCTACGCATCGGTCAGCTTCCAGCCGCGCGAGGCCGCCGACCTGCTGGGCTTCGCCGCCCAGGAGGCTGGGCCGCGCGGCCGCGCCGCGCTCTACCGCCACGTGCGCAACCAGGCCTCGGGGCCGGCCCGCGCCAGCGCCTTCGCCCAGGCGGTGCAGGTGGCCGAGCGGCGCGGCGCCGGCCGGGCGTTCCGCCGCGCCGCCATCGACCTCGTGCGCGAGATCCCGCCGACGAGCGAGGCGGCCGAGCACGCCGTGCTGATCGCGCGGACGCTGCTGATCGAGCGGCGCACCGCCGAGGCGACGCGCTGGTACGACATCCTCAAGGTCGGTGCCGGGCCGACCGACGGCACGGCGCTGCTGGGGCCGCTGCTGTTCCTGGCCGGCGTGCCGCTGCCGGAGATGGGCAGTTCCCAGACGCTTCTCGCGTGGCGCGACCTGCAGGCCAGGCTGGATCCACCGCGCGCCGCCGCCCGGGTGCGGATGCTGCGGCATCTGATGGATGCGGTCGGCGCCCGGGCTCTGGAACTGGAAGACCCCGCCGAAGCGGCCGCGGCCGAACCCGGCTCGCCGCTGCTGGCGGCGCTGCGCCGCGCGGCCGAGCAGCGGCTGATGGGCGAGACGATCCTGCGCGCCGCCGCCGCGATGGCCGAACCGGGGCTGCGGGAGAACGCGCTCGCGATCGCCGCCGCCGTGCGGGCGCTGACCGAGGCCGGGCTCGGCGACGACGGCCGCGGCCTCGCGCTCGAAGCGGCGCTGGCCGCAGGCCTCTGAGCCGCGACGGCCGGCGATGGGGCGCCATGCACGCCGCGCCCTCGGCAACGATCCGCGGATCGAGGCGTTCCTTGAGATGATGGCGGCCAGCCGCGGCGCGGCACGGCCGACATTGCTGGCCTACGGCAAGGATCTGGCCGATCTGGCCGCCTTCGTGGCGCCGGCATCGCCGGCGACCGCCACCGCCGCCCAGCTGCGCGACTACATGCTTGCGCTGGGGCGCGTCGGCGCCAGCCCGGCGACCGCGGCGCGGCGGCGCTCGTCGCTGCGCCAGTTCTACCGCTTCCTGGTCGAGGAGGGCGTTCGGGCCGACGATCCGGCCGCCGGGCTGGAGGCGCCTCGCCGCGGCCGCAGCCTGCCCAAGCTGCTGACCCAGGAAGAAACGGCCGCCCTGCTGGCTGCGGCGCGCGCCGCCGGCGACGGGGCCGAAGCGCGGCGGCTGACCGCGATCGTCGAACTGCTCTACGGCTCGGGACTGCGCGTCGCCGAGCTGGCGTCGCTGAAGCTGTCGGCCATCGATCGTTCCGGCACCTTCCTGCGGATCCGCGGCAAGGGATCGAAGGACCGGCTTGCGCCGCTCAACCCGGGCGCGCATGGGGCGATCCAGCGCTATCTCGAGGTCCGGTCGACCTTCCTGCCGCGCGGCGGCGCCGGGGATCGCCATCTGTTCTGCTCGCGCGGCGCGGCCGGCCATCTGACCCCCGCCCGGATCGCGCAACTGCTGAAGGGACTGGCACCGGGGGCCGGGATCGACCCCCGCCGCCTGTCGCCCCATGTGCTGCGCCACGCCTTCGCCACCCATCTGCTGGATGGGGGGGCGGATCTGCGCGCCGTCCAGCAGATGCTGGGCCACGCCGACATCTCCACGACCCAGATCTACACCCATGTCGCCGGCGACCGGCTGCGACGCGTCGTCGAGACCCATCATCCGCTCGCCGCGAGACCCCGGGGACAGCGGGCGCGTTAGCCTCGCGCTTGCCCCGGGCGGGGCGCCTCGGTAAGAAGCGCGCGGCTCCGGGGACGGCCGGAGCCCACCAACCCGGTAGGGAGTCGCAAGCCATGGCCCAGCGCAAGAAGCAAGCCGCCGGCAAGCCGGCGCCCCGGACGGCTGCCCGCAAGAGCGTGCCCGCCGGCCGGAAGACCGCCGGCAAGGCAGCCAAGCCGTCGGCCGCCAAGCCCGCCGCGATCCGCAAGGCCGCCGCGTCGGCCAAGGCTCCGCCCCGGAAGACCGCGCCGGCCAAGGCGGCCCCCGCCAAGGCCCCCGCGGCGAAACCGGTCGCGGCGAAACCGGTCGCGGCGAAACCGGTCGCGGCGAAGCCGGCCCCCGCCAAGCCCTTGAAGCTGCCCGCCGGAGTTGCGCTCGCGGCGCCCGAGACGCCGTCGGCCCGCGACATCCTCGGTGGCGGCGCCCTCGATTTCCTCGCCCAGTTGCATCGCAGGTTCGACGGCCGCCGACTCGAGCTGCTGGCCCGCCGGCGCGAAGTCCAGGCGCGGCTCGATTCCGGATGGACGCCCGATTTCCTGCCCGAGACCGCCGCGATCCGCGCCGGCGACTGGCAGGTGGCACCGCTTCCCAAGGACATCCTCGACCGTCGGGTCGAGATCACCGGCCCCGTCGACCGCAAGATGGTCATCAACGCGCTCAATTCCGGCGCCAGCGTGTTCATGGCCGATTTCGAGGATTCCTCGACCCCGACCTGGGGCAACATGGTCGAAGGCCAGCGCAACATGCGCGACGCGATCCGGCGCACCATCGCCTTCACCGACCCGGTCACGCAGAAGAGCTACAAGCTCAACGAGAAGGTGGCCGTGCTGTTCGTCCGGCCGCGCGGCTGGCATCTTCCCGAGAAGCACGTGCTGGTCGACGGCGCGCCGATGTCGGGCTCGCTGTTCGATTTCGGCCTCTACATGTTCCACAACGCGCGCGAGCTGCTCGACCGCCGGACCGGCCCCTATTTCTACCTGCCGAAGATGGAGAGCCATCTGGAGGCGCGGCTGTGGAACGACGTGTTCGTCTGGACCCAGGACAAGCTCGGCCTGCAGCGCGGCACGGTCAAGGCGACGGTGCTGATCGAGACGATCATGGCCAGCTTCGAGATGGACGAGATCCTCTACGAGCTGCGCGAGCACTCGGCCGGCCTCAATTGCGGCCGCTGGGACTACATCTTCTCGTTCATCAAGAAATTCGCCCGCGCGGCCGACCGGATCATGCCGGACCGCGCGCAGGTGACGATGACCTCGCACATGATGCGGTCCTATTCGCAGCTGCTGATCCGCACCTGCCACAATCGCGGCGTCCATGCGATGGGCGGCATGGCGGCGCAGATCCCGATCAAGGACGATCCGGCCGCCAACGACGCCGCCATCGCCAAGGTTCGGGCCGACAAGGAGCGCGAGGCGACCGACGGACATGACGGGACCTGGGTCGCGCATCCGGCCCTGGTTCCTGTGGCGCGGGAGATCTTCGACCGCATCATGCCTGCCGCCAACCAGATCCATCGCCGCCGCCAGGATGTCGCGGTGACCGCCGCCGACCTGCTGCGCATGCCCGAGGGGACGCGCAGCGAGGCCGGGCTCCGCCAGAACATCGCCATCGGCATCGGCTATGTCGAGGCGTGGCTGCGCGGCGTGGGCTGCGTGCCGCTGAACCACCTGATGGAGGATGCGGCCACCGCCGAGATCAGCCGCGCCCAGATCTGGCAGCAGCTGCATCACGGTGCGACGCTCGACGACGGGCGGACCATCGACAAGCCGCTGTTCCGCGCGCTGCTCGCCGACGAGATGGCCAAGATCGAGCAGCGGCTGGGACCTGCCTTCCGCAAGTCGCGCTTCAAGGAGGCGGCGAAGATGTTCCGCGAATGGAGCGAGGCGAAGACCTTCGTCGAGTTCCTGACGCTGCCCGCCTACGACTGGGTGGTCGCGCACGAACCCAAGACCGCCTGACGGGGCCGGTCAGGCATGGCCCAGTATCTCGACTTCGAGAAACCGATCGCCGAACTCGAGGGCAAGATCGAGGAGTTGCGCCATCTTTCCGGGTCGTCGAACCTCAACATCGCCGACGAGGTCGCCCGGCTGCAGCAGAAGGTCGAGCGCCAGCTGCGCCAGACCTACGCCAAGCTGACCCCGTGGCAGAAGGTCCAGGTGGCGCGTCATCCGGAGCGGCCGCACGCGGTCGACTACATCGCGGCCCTGGTCGAGGAATGGACGCCTCTGGCGGGCGACAGGCTGTTCGGCGAGGACCTCGCGCTCCTCGGCGGGATCGGCCGGATCGATGGCCGGTCCTGCGTGGTGCTGGGTCAGGAGCGGGGCCACGACACCGAGACCCGGGTGAAGCACAATTTCGGCATGGCGCGGCCCGAGGGCTACCGCAAGGCCCAGCGGCTTATGAAC
>JBIKLI010000411.1:0-3610 GCA_044359885.1 Alphaproteobacteria bacterium
CCTCGAGCGTGCCGCCCTCCCCCGCCACCGGGATCGGGCCGGCGGCGGCGAAGTCGCGCAGCGCCGCCCAGACCGCCTCGATGGGCGCCTCGACGATCGTAGACCGGACGATCTCGACCATGGGGGGGCCTAGCGGCGGCCGACCCGGCGCTTGAGCTCGTCGAAGCCGGGCTGGAAGACGCCGCGGCCGATGCGCTCGACGAGTTCCTCCGCGCGCGACGGCTCGCAGTCGAATTCGGCCGTCCATTCGGCGAAGCAGCGCTCGCCATCGGTGACCGGCGCCAGCCGAAGCGTCGCGACGTAGTTGGAGACCGGCATCGGCGATTCAAGGATCGCGTAGCAGACCGAATAGTCGAAATCCGAGAGCGCCAGCAGCTTCTCGCGCAGCGCCCCGCCCGCCTTCAGCGTGAAGGCCCGCACGCAGCCGATCTGGTCGGGGGGCGCATCGCCCTCGATCCGGCTGTCGGCGACGGCCGGCAGCCACCTGGGCAGCGCGTTGAAGTCGCGCACCTCGCGCCAGACCCGCTCGGCCGGCGCGTCGATCACGCTTGAGACATAGACTTTCGGCATGGATCAGTCGTCCAGTCCCTTGGCGGCCGCCGGCAGCGGCGTCTCGACCCGGCCGGCGGCCGCGCCTGGAATGCCGAGCTCGCGCAGCAGCGAATCGACCAGCGGCGCCTGGGCGCGGTAACGCAGCGCGGAATTGACGATGGCGTCCGGCAGGTTGGCGCCGCCTGAACCGTCGCCGGCGACCGGGGCTCCGCCGCCCAGCCCGTCGACATGCAGCACCCGGATCGACTCGATCTTCTCCATCGGCCGCGCGCTTTCGCGCACGATCGATTCCAGCTTGTCGATCAGCCGCATGCGCGCGGCGGACGCGCGCGCCGCATCGGTCAGCACGTTCTGCGCCTCGTTCATGCCGCGGATGCCCTCGGCCTCGACCTCGTGACGCAGCCGCGCGGCGGCGGCGCGGATCTTCTCGGCGTCCGCCTCGCCCTCGGCGGCCAGCCGCGACGCCGCAGCCCGGTCCGCCGCGGCGCCCTTCTCGGCTTCGGCCAGAAGCCGCAGCCGTATCGCCTCGCGCTCGGCCTCCTGCCGCGCCGCGATCAGCTCGATCTGCTTGCGTCGTTCCGCCTGCTCGACCTCTCGCGCCGAGAACACGCGCTCCTCCGCCGCCACCGCGTCGGCGCGCGCCGCGTCGGCCTCGGCCTGGGCGACAGACTGCGCCTTGCTCGCCTCGGCGACCGCGACCGCACGCTGCTGTTCGGCCAGTTCGAGAACGCGGCGGCGCGAGATCTCCAGCTCCTGGATCGCGCGTTCGCGCGCGATGCGCTCTTCGTCCAGCGCGCGTTCCATGGCGATGCGCGAACGCTCGACCTGCTCGCGCGCGACGATCTGTGCCTGCTCGGCCGCACGCTCCTGTTCGGCGCGCTTGCGCGCCAGGTCGGAACGCTGTTCGGCGCGCCGGATCTCCAGCTCGCGCTCCTGCGACAGCTTGGCGTACTCGCTCTCGCGATCGATCTCCAGCGTCAGCTTCTCCGCCTCCAGGTTCTTGTTGCGGATCTGGACCAGGGTGTCGAGCTCGATGTCGTTGCGGATCTTCTTGCGCCGCTCGATCTGCTCGGTCAGGCGCGTCATGCCCTCCGCGTCGAAGGCGTTGGAGGGATTGAAGAACTCCATCGAGGTCTGGTCCAGCGCGGTGAGCGACACGGTCTCCAGTTCGAGGCCGTTGAGCACCAGATCCTCCTTCACCGCGGCGCGCACGCGCCGGACATAGTCGCCGCGCTTCTCGTGCATCTCCTCCATCGTCATCTCGGCCGCGGCGGTGCGCAGCGCGTCGACGAACTTGCCCTCGATCAGCTCGCGCAGCGACTCGGGCTGCATCGTGCGGTGCCCCAGCGTCTGCGCCGCCTTGGCGATCGCCTCGTCGGAGGGCGCCACGTGGACGTAGAACTCGGCGGTGACGTCGACGCGCATCCGGTCGCGTGTGATCAGCGCCGAGTCGCGCGCGCGGCGGACCTCGAGCCGCGTCGTGCCCATCCCGACCGGGATGGTCTCGTGCAGGATCGGCAGCACGAGCGCGCCGCCGTTGGCCACGACCTTCTGTCCGCCGAAGCCGGTGCGCACGAAGGAGACTTCCTTCGTCGAGCGCCGGTAGAGCCAGGACAGAAGCCAGACGACGAATGCGACGACCGCCGCGGCGACGATCACGAACAAGACGAAGCTTCCGAAGCCGGACATCGTTTCCTCCTGGTGGTCTACGCCCGCGCCGCGGCGCCGGACGGCGCGCGGACGAGCTGGAGATAGGTGTCGGCCATCGCCTGGGCGAAGGCCGGATCGTTGATGGCATGGGGCAGCCGCACCAGCTGCCGGTTCTCGGTCCGCTTCAGATGGCGGGCCAGCGCGTCGAACAGCGCCCTGTCGGCGCCGGGGTCGTGGAACGGCTTGCCGGGGATGTCGATCAGCGACACGCCGCCCTCGGGCAGGAAGAACCGGACCGGACCGTCGCAGCGGTTGAGCCGCCCGGCGATCCACTCGCCGATGCGCGCGTTCTCCTCGGGCGTGGTGCGCATCAGCGTCACCTGCGGGTTGTGGACATAGAGGTTGCGTGCCCGGTAGCGGGCCGGCACCGTGTCCATGGCACCGAAATTCACCATGTCCAGCGCTCCGCAGGAGCCGACATAGGGCACGCGGCTGCGGGCGATCGCCCCGAATCGATCCTCGGTGCACGGGAACACGCCGCCCATCAGCAGATCGCAGACCTCGGTCGTGGTGGCGTCGATGACGCCCTCGAGCAGTCCCGAATCGACCAGCTTCTCCATCGACTGGCCGCCGGTCCCGGTGGCGTGGAAGACCAGACAGTCGTAGCGCGGCGACAGCAGACGCTGCAGTTCCTGCACGCAGGGCGTGGTTACGCCGAACATCGTCATCCCGATGGCCGGCTTGGACCGGGCGGCGGATTTCGGCCGGTTGGCGACCATCCCGGCCATCGCATGCGCGGCGTTCGCCAGCACCTGCTCGGAGATGCGGTTGAGCCCCTGCACGTCGACGACCGAGTACATCATCATGATGTCGGCCGGCCCGACGTAACGGGCGACGTCGCCCGACGCGACGGTCGAGACCATGATCTTCGGCACGCCCACCGGCAGCCGCCGCATGCCCGGCGTGGCCAGGGAGGTGCCGCCGGAGCCGCCGGCCGAGATCATCCCCGCGATGTCGCGACGCGACGCGACGAAACGTTCGAAGGCCAGCGCCATCGCCGCGACCGCCGCCCCGCGGTCGTCGGAGAAGACGCCCGCGACGCCCTTGGGATGATGGCGCGCGATCTCCTGCGGCGGCACCTCGGCGGGCGAGGGTTTGCGCGAGGTCGAAAGGTCGACCGACACCGTCTTGAAGCCGAGCCGGTCGAGCAGTCCCTTGATGTACAGAAGCTCACGCGCCTTGGTGTCGAAGGTCCCGACGACATGGATGTTGCGGCCGGCGAGCTGCCCGGGAGAGGGCATCGCCATCGGCGGCGGCGCGTCGTCTTCCGCGGCCTTGGCCGGCACCGGCCCCAGCGCCGCCATGCGATCGATGGCGGGGTTGCCTTGCGACCAGCGCGTCGGCGCTC
>JBIKLI010000412.1:0-3605 GCA_044359885.1 Alphaproteobacteria bacterium
CGAAACGGTCGATGTCGAAGCCGGGCCGCAACGCGAAACTCGCCTTGGTCTGCCGCAGGGCGATGATGTTGCCGAGCGCAAAGGTGGCCGGCCGGGGGACGTTCTTGCCCTCGGGGTAGGCGACGAGGTCGTGCCGATTTCCGAAGAGGAGGCCATGGGGCTCGAGCCGATACGTCTTCGGCCGCCTGGCGCCGATCCGCGGCTCGTCGTCGATCTCGATGATCCGCAGGGCCAGGATCGCGTGGCGGATCTCCTTGAGCTTCTGCGGGTCGATCGTGGGGCGCGGCCCGGGACGCACGGCGATGCCTTCGTGCTGCGCCAGCACCGCCGCATCGACCTCGACCCGGTTGCGACGCGCACGCTCGAGCATGCCGAGGACCTTCTGGGCGATCGCGCCGATCCGGCGCGATTCGGTGGCCCGGCCCTCGGCCGCCAGGCGGCGCCCGGCCTCGCGCAGCAGCGCGTATTCGTCCGCGCCGAACGCCGAGAACCGGGCCGCGGCCCCCAGCACCATCGAGAAGCGCGCGAACGCGCCGTCGTCGTCGCCCTCCTTGCGGATCGCGCTGGGGAACACATCCTTCAGATCGCGGATCATCCGCCGCGCGGTCGCTTCGGAGACCTGACAGCGCTGCTCGATCTCGGCGTAGGTCATCGAGTCCTGCTCGAGATCGAGCGCCAGTTCGAGCAGGGCCTTCGCCTTCGTGGCCCGCGGGTTTGGCTTGCGCGCCGCCGCAGGCTTCTTCTTGTTCTTGGTCGGCATGGCCTGGATCTCCCCGATCGGCGCAGGGCTGGAGATGTGGCGTGACCGGCCCGGCCGCGAGCCGCCGCACGCGGCCGGGGCCGGAACCGGAGCCGTCGGCCAGATCGTCATCCGGTACATGACCCGGAGGCTCCCGCGATCGGTCTCCAGACGATCGTAGAGGAAGCCGCGCCCCGTGCCGGCCAGCCGCCGGCGCCGCGTCCGACGCTCCTGCCAACCCGAACACGCCGGGGACCACACGCCAGGACCGAGATTCGGGCGCTGTTGCGCGCGCCGCCGCCGAATCCGCCTCCGCACCGACATTTGACATGCAAGGCCGGATGGCGTTTGTTTTTCCTATCGAGCGGACGAGGCCCGGATCACTGTCCGGCGCTGGGACTGATCCGGGCGCCGTCCCCGGTTTTGCTGCATTCCGCGATGGATTGGTCGGGGCACCATCCCCGTTGTCGGGCAGATGGCGAAGACACCGCGCGTCCTGCTGATCTCGATTTGTCTTGCGGCTCACGCAAGCCCTGGCATTTCCCTCGCGCAGACCCCGCCCCCAGGATCCCTGGCGCCATCCCTTGGTCCGACCCGCCCCTCCCCCGCGGCCGAAGCCGGGAATGCCGATCGTCCCTCGGAGGGCGCGGCCATGGCGTGCTTCGGCACGTCCCTGTCCCGCCTGCGTCTCTTCGAGGCGGTCGCGCGCGCCTGTGGCGTTCCCCTGCCGGAAAGGCTGGCCGACTTCACGAGGCGTGGCGTCGGGCTTGGCGAAGGCCGGTTCGAGGCGCTCCACGGCGTCGAGGCGGCGTCCCGGCTGAGAAGCGGGGTGGACCAATCCCTCGCCCGATTGGACGCCGAGGGGCTGGGCGTGTCCTGCGCGGATGCGGGCCGGAAACTTCTCGAGACGGAGGCTCGGCTTTTCGATGCCCCGGGCGGACGCAGCGCGGCCGACGAGTTCCTGGGAAGACTGGGCACCATGATCGGCCGCCCCTTGCCCGGCACATTCGACTGCGAGTGACCAGGTCGTCCTCGCGGCGCAACCGCGGACGGAGCCCGGCCCGATGCCTGTCGCCGGCACCGGGCCAGGCCCCATCCCCGGTTCAGGTCACGGCGTGTCCTGCGCCGCCTTGATCATCTCCATGCCGCCGACCTTCGGCGCCCGGTTCTGGTAGATCGGGAGAATCGCCTTCTGCCACGGCGCCTTGTCGACCTTGTGGTACTTCGCGCCGGCGGCGACCGCCTTGGCCATCGCCGCCTCGTCGCCCTCGGCGATCAGCCGGTCCTGAAGCCTGACGCCCTCCTCGCCGACCGCGGAGATCGAATGGATGTGGCCGAGATCCGTGAAGTGCGGGCCGACCTCGTAGAACTTCGACAGCCAGCAGGTCGTCTTGGCGTCGTCCATCGCGTCGACCACGCCGGTCTGCATCGCGTTGCAGACCTCCGGGAAGGCGATCCGGGTCGGGTTGGCGCCCAGCAGCTTCCAGGGCTCGACATGCAGCGAGCTCTGAGGCTGCGGATCGCCCCGGCATGGCTGGTCGGCTCGTCGAAGAACAAGGCCGTCTCGCGCGATTTTCCATCGCCTTGCATCCGGGTCGCTCCCTGGCGCGGCGCCGCGTCGTGATCGCGTCGCGCCGGCCGGTTTTCCCGGATGGCCCGGCCCGCTATGGTCGCGACATGAGCGAGCCGGCCGGCGTGACGACGTTCTTCTGGCACGATTACGAGACCTTCGGCTCGCAGCCGCGGCGCGACCGGCCGGCGCAGTTCGCGGGCGTGCGCACGGACATGGAGCTGCGCGAGCTGGATGCGCCGGCGACGTGGTTCTGCAGGCCGCCGCGCGACCTGCTGCCCGATCCCGAGGCGGTGCTGCTGACGGGGATCACGCCGCAGCGGGCCGTGGCGGCGGGGCTGCCCGAGCCGGTCTTCGCGGCGCGGATCCAGGCCGAGTTGGGCCGCCGCGGCACGATCGGTGCCGGCTACAACAGCATCCGCTTCGACGACGAGGTGACGCGCCACCTGTTCTGGCGCAACCTGATGGACCCCTATGCGCGCGAATATGCCGATGGCTGTTCGCGCTGGGACCTGCTGGACGTCATGCGCTGCACCTGGGCGCTGCGGCCGGAGGGGATCGCCTGGCCCACGGGCGAGGACGGCAGGCCCAGCTTCCGCCTGGGGCTGCTGGCCGCGGCCAACGGGCTTGCGCATGACGCGGCGCATGATGCGCTGTCCGATGTGCGCGCGACGATCGCGCTGGCGCGGCTGGTCCGCGCGCGGCAGCCGAAGCTGTGGGGTTTCGCGCTCGATCTGCGCCACAAGGAGAATGTCCGTCGCCAGATCGGCGCCGGACGCCCGTTCCTGCATGTCTCGGGTCGCTATCCCGTCGAGCGCGGCTGCATGGCGGTGGCGTGGCCCCTCGCCCCGCATCCCGTCAACCGCAACGAGGTGATCGTCTGGGATCTGGCCGAAGATCCCGGCATCCTCGCGCGGCTCGACGCGCCGGCGCTGCGCCGGCGCGTCTTCGGCGGCGCCGCGGAGCTGGCGGACGGCGAGGCACGGCTGCCGATCAAGACCATTCACGTCAACCGCGCGCCGATCGTGGTCGGCAATCTCGGCGTGCTCGGTCCGGATGGCGGTCGTTTCGCGATCGACCGCGCGCAGGCGGAGCGCCACGCGGCGCAGGCGGCACGCCTGCCGGACCTGTCGGCGCTCTGGGCCGAGGCCTTCGCCCGCCCGCCCGCGACGACGCCCACCGACCCGGAAGAGGATCTCTATGGCGGCTTCGTCGGCGACGCGGACCGGCGCCGGCTGGAGGCCTTGCGCACGCAGCCGCCGGAACGCCTGGCCCGGCCCATCGCCTTCGACGATC
>JBIKLI010000103.1:0-12782 GCA_044359885.1 Alphaproteobacteria bacterium
GCGACGCTGTCGGCGCGGCGGGCCGACCTGATCTCGCTGCGCGTCATGGGCTGGGCCGACGGCAGGCCTGCGGTCGACTACACGATCAATGCGGCGACCGGCTATCCGATGATGACTGGACCGGACGGGCATGCCGGCCCCATCAATCACGTGCTGCCTGCCTGGGATCTGGTCGCGGGCGCGCTCGCCGCCGCCAATCTGCTCGCCGCCGAGCGACGCCGTTTCGCGACAGGTCGCGGCGCGGAGATCGTCCTGCCGCTTTCGGACGTCGCCTTCTCGACCCTGGCGCGGCTCGGGCATGTGGCCGAGGTCGCCTCCAGCGGCGTCGATCGGCCGCGCCTGGGCAACGATCTGTTCGGCGCCTTCGGGCGCGACTTCGCGACCGCCGAGGGCGCACGCGTGATGGTGGTCGGCCTGACCGGGAGGCAATGGCGAGCGCTGGTCGACGTGCTGGGGATCGGGCCGCCGATCGCCGCCCTGGAAGCGCTGACCGGCGCCGATTTCACGCGCGACGAGGGGGATCGCTTCGTCCACCGCGCGGCGCTCGGCACGATCTTCGCCGCCGCGATCGCCGCGATGCGCCTCGACGAACTGGCGCCGCTGCTCGATCGCGCGGGCGCGACATGGTCGGTCTATCGCAGCGTCCGCGAGGCCCTGGCGCAGGAACCGGCGCTGTCGGCGGCGAATCCCGTCTTCGCCCAGGTCGCGCATCCAAGCGGCCTTGCCTATCTGACGCCGGGCGCGGCGGCGAGCTGGCGCGGCGAGGCGCGCGGTCCGGTGCCGTCGGCGCCGCGCCTGGGCCAGCACACCGACGAGATCCTGGCGGACATGCTCGGCCTGCCCGACCATGCGATCGGCCGGCTGCGCGATGCAGGTCTGGTCGCCGGCGACTGACCGGCGATCAGCCGACCGGCCGCACCGGGATCCCGGCAGCGGCCAGCCGCGCCTTCACCTCGGCGATCGAGAACAAGCCGAAATGGAAGACCGACGCCGCCAGCAGGGCACTGGCATGGCCGTCGCGCACGCCCGCGACGAAATGATCGAGTGCGCCCACGCCCCCCGACGCGATGACGGGCACCGGCACGGCATCGCTGACCGCGCGGGTCAGTTCGCAGTCGAACCCCTGCTTCGTGCCGTCTCGATCCATCGAGGTCAGCAGGATCTCGCCGGCGCCGCGCCGCGCCATCTCGCGCGCCCACTCGACCGCGTCGAGGCCGGTGGCCCGCCGGCCGCCATGGGTGAAGACCTCGAAGCGGCCCGGACCCGCGCGGCGGGCGTCGATGGCGACCACGACGGCCTGGCTGCCGACCTTCTCCGCGGCCTCGGAGACGAATTCCGGACGCGCCACGGCCGCGGTGTTGATCGACACCTTGTCGGCGCCCGCCAGCAGCAGCCGGCGCACGTCGTCGATGGCGCGCACCCCGCCGCCGACCGTCAGCGGCATGAAGCATTCCTCGGCCGTGCGCGCGACGACGTCATACATGGTCTCGCGGTTCTCATGGCTGGCGCCGATGTCGAGAAATGTCAGTTCGTCGGCGCCGGCACGATCGTAGATCCGCGCCTGCTCGACCGGATCGCCGGCATCGACCAGCCCGACGAAGTTGACGCCCTTGACGACGCGCCCGGCCTGGACGTCGAGACAGGGAATGATGCGGACCTTCAGCATGGGGGCGCCCCCGGACCGGCGGCGAGCGCCAGCGCCGCGGCGAGATCGACGCGCCCGTCATAGAGGGCGCGTCCGACGATCGCGCCGGCCAGCCCATCCGCCGCGCGCGCGGCGACCGCACGCAGATCGTCCAGCGTCGCGATTCCGCCGGAGACGACGACCGGAAGCCCGCAGCGTCGGGCCAGCGCGGCGCTGGCCGCGACATTCGCGCCGCCCAGCGCGCCGTCGCGGTCGATGTCGGTATGCACGATCGCGACCACGCCCGCGTCGCGGAAGCGAAGGGCCAGATCCTCCGCGGTGACCGCCGAGGTCTCGGCCCAGCCTTCGACCGCCACGCGACCGTCGCGGGCGTCGATCCCGACGACGACGACGCCGGGCCATCGCCGGCAGGCTTCGACGACGAAGGGCGGATCGCGCAGCGCCTTGGTGCCGAGGATGACGCGGGTCACGCCCAGCTCCAGCCAGCGGGCGATGTCGGCCGCGCTGCGGATCCCGCCGCCCAGCTGGACGCGCGCGCCGGCGCGCTTCGCTTCGGCGACGATGGCCTCGACCGCCGGGGCATTCGCGGCCCGGCCGGCGAAGGCGCCGTCGAGATCGACCACGTGCAGGAACCGCGCGCCGGCCGACAGGAAGCGCAGCGCCTGATCGCCCGGATCGTCGTTGAACACCGTCGCCGCGCCCATGTCGCCGCGCAGCAGGCGCACGCAGCGCCCGCCCTTGAGATCGATGGCCGGAAAGACGATCACGGGCGCCAGCGCAGGAAATTGGCCAGCAGGCGCAGGCCCGCCTGCTGGCTCTTCTCGGGGTGGAACTGCATGCCGGCGACGTTGTCGCGCGCGACCATCGCGGTCACGTCGCCGCCATAGGCGGCGACCGCGACGACGTCGCCGGGATCGCGGGCGACCAGATGGAAGGAATGGATGAAATAGGCATGCGCCCCCGGCTCGATGCCGGCCAGCAGCGGATGGGCGGCGCGCGGCACCAGCTCGTTCCAGCCCATATGCGGAATCTTCAGCCGGGCATCGCCGGGCGACAGGCGGACGCACTCGCCGGCGATCCAGCCCAGGCCCGGCGTGACGCCGTGTTCGGTCCCGCGCGTCGCCAGCAGCTGCATGCCGACGCAGATGCCGAGGAAAGGCCGGCCATCGCCGCGAACGGCGCGTTCCAGCGCCTCGTCCATGCCTGGCAGCGCGGCGAGCCCGCGCCGGCAGTCGGCGAAGGCGCCGTCGCCCGGCAGCACGATATGGGTCGCCGCGGCGATCGCCGCCGCCTCGGCGGTCACCACGACCGCGACGCTGCGGCCGATCTCGCGCGCCGCCCGTTCGAAGGCCTTGGCCGCCGAGCGCAGATTGCCGGCGCCGTAGTCGACGATCGCGACCTGCATCGGGTCAGCTTCCGGCGCCGGCGCGCAATTCGAAGGCGCGGTGTTCTGCCCGCGCGCGATCGTTGGCGCAGACCACGCCCAGCTCGGCATAGCCGCGGCGGCGGAGCGCCGCACGCCGCCAGTCGTTGGCCTCGCATCCGATCCAGAACGCGACGGCGAGGCCGATCGCCTCGCCGGCGAAGCCGGAGAGCGCCAGCACGTCGGCGAGCGCCGCCAGGGCGAGAAGCGCCGCCGCCATCAGCAGCGCCTCGAACCACATGCGGTGGAACAGCGCCCAGGCGACCGAGAAGAAGAATGCCGGCCAGCTGAACCCCTCGCGGACCAGGACCGCGTCGCGGTCGGGGGACGACGACCATACGCGCTGATGAACGGTGTAGATCCTCATGCCGGCCATCGTGCCCCGGTCATGCGCTCAGCGTGCCCTTGGTCGAAGGCACCGCATCGGCCTTGCGCGGATCGATGGCGATCGCCGCGCGCAGCGCCCGGGCAAGCCCCTTGAAGGCGCTCTCGGCGATGTGGTGGTTGTTCTCGCCGTAGAGCGTCTCGACGTGCAGCGTCACGCCGGCCGCCTGTGCAAAGGCCTGGAAGAACTCCTTGAACAGCTCGGTATCCATCTCGCCCAGCTTCGGGCGCGAGAAGGCGACCTTCCAGACCAGATAGGGGCGGTTGGAGACGTCGAGCGCCACGCGGGTCAGGGTCTCGTCCATCGGCACCAGCGCGTCGCCGTAGCGCTGGATGCCGACACGCTCGCCCAGCGCCTGCGCGATCGCGCCACCGACGACATAGCCGCAATCCTCGGTCGTGTGGTGGAAATCGATATGCAGGTCGCCCTCGGCGCGCAGCGTCAGGTCGATCAGGCTGTGGCGGGACAGCTGCTCCAGCATATGGTCGAGGAAGCCGATCCCGGTGCGCACGTCGTAGGCGCCGCTGCCGTCGAGATCGACGCTGCCGGCGATCCGCGTCTCGCGGGTGGTGCGGGAGATCTGTCCGCGACGGGGCGGGACGTGCATCATGGGGCCTGTCCGGTGGCACGGGCGACGTGGCCGCTTATACCGGACCCGGCGGCGTCCTGCCACCGCGAGGGGCGCCAGGGAGGGACAGGGATGCCGAGAACGTCGCATCTGGCCGAGCGCAAGGCCATCGTCGCGGCGAGCCGCGAGATGAACCGGCTGGGAATCAACCAGGGAACGTCGGGGAATATCGGGCTCAGGGTTCCCGGCGGCTTCCTGGTCACGCCGACCGGGGTGCCGGCGGCGAAGCTGACGCCGCGGATGATCGTGCGCATGGGATTCGACGGCCGGCACGAGGGACCCTTCCTGCCGTCGAGCGAGTGGCGGTTCCATCGCGACATCCTGGCCGCCCGCCCCGATGCCGCCGCGGTGGTGCATTGCCATGCGATGTTCGCCACGACGCTGGCGATCGCGCGCCGCGAGATTCCGGCGATCCACTACATGATCGCCGCCGCCGGCGGCCCGACGATACGCTGCGCGCCCTATGCCACCTACGGCACGCAGGAACTCTCCGACCATGCCCTGGCCGCGCTTGCGGACCGCAACGCCTGCCTGCTCGCCAATCACGGCATGATCGCCCTGGGCCCGACGCTGGAGCGGGCACTCTGGCTGGCGGTGGAGGTCGAGACCCTCGCCGCGCAGTACTGGCGGGTCCTGCAGATCGGCGGCCCGGCGCTGCTGACCGTCGACGAGATCGGCACCGTGCTGGCGCGCTTCGGCGGCTACGGGCAGCAGCCGCGGCGGCGGCGCGACTGAGCGGCCGGCATCACATGGCCGTGCGGCCGCCGTCGATCATGTGGACGGTGCCGGTCACGAAGCGCGACTCGTCGCTGGCGAGGAACAGCATCAGCGCCGCCACCTCCTCGGGGCTGGCATAGCGGCGCAGCGGGCTGCGCCCTTCGAGCTGGCGGCGCGCCGCGTCGCGCGAGGCCGGGTCGATGCCCTCTTCGAGCCGGCGGATCATGTCGGTCTCGACCGGGGACGGGTTGACGCTGTTGACGCGGATTCCCTGCGCGGCGCCCTCCAGTGCGGCGGTGCGCATCATGCCGACGACCGCATGCTTGCTCGCGACATAGGCGCTGAGCCCCGCGCTGCCGCGCACGCCGGCGGTCGACGCGGTGACGACGATGCTGCCGCCGCCGCGTCGCGCCAGATGGGGCATCGCATGCTTCAGCGCCAGCCAGACGCCGCGTATGTTGACCGAGATCACCGCGTCGAACACATCGACCGGATAGTCCGCGATCGGCTTCACGACGCCCAGGATCCCGGCGTTGGCGAGCAGGATGTCGAAGCCGCCCAGCCGCGCCGCCGTCTCGTCGATATAGCGCCGCGTGCCGTCCTCCGTGGCGACATCGGCGACGACATGGCTCGCCATCGGTCCGATCGCCTGCGCCTGATGCGCCAGACGATCCGCGTCGCGGTCGACCAGGACGACGCGCGCCCCTTCCGCCGCGAAACGTCGCGCGGCCGCAGCCCCGATCCCGCCCGCCGCCCCGCTGACGATCGCGGTCTTGCCCTCGAGCCTGCCCATGCGCCAATCCTTTCCTTGAAGTCATGCCGCCGTGCGGCGGATGCGCGTGTCGCGCCGGGCCAGCAGCCCGTCCTGCAGGCGCGTCCCGAGCCCGGGCCCGGTCAGCGGCCGCATCATGCCGCCCGCGACCGGCGGCAACGCGGTGACGATGTCGCGGTACCATGTCGCGTAGTAGGACCGGACGATCTCCTGGATCAGCCCGTTGGGCGCGTTCATGACCACATGGTTGCCGGCGATCAGCGTCACCGGTCCGGTCGCGTCGTGCGGGGCCACCGGCAGATGATGGGTTTCCGCCAGGGCCGCGATCTTGCGCGCCTCCGAGATGCCGCCCACCCAGGCGACGTCGAACATCGCGACGCCGACGGCCCGCCGCTCGATCGCCTCGCGGAAATCGGCGCGGGTGCCGAACGTCTCGCTGCCGCAGACGGTGAGGGGGGTCGACGCGGCATAGTCGGCGAGCACGTCGATATTGTCCATCCTGACCGGATCCTCGAGCCAGTATGGCTCGAATTCGGCGAGCGCGCGGGCGATGCGCTTTGCCTGCGGCAGGTTCCACAGCGCGTGGAAGTCGATCATCACGTCGATCCGGTCGCCGCACGCGGCGCGGATGCGACGCAGCGGCTCCAGCGCCGCGCGCAGATCGGCAGCCGAGATGTGGAGCCCGGCACTGGCCTCGGCCGCCGCGTTGAAGGGGTAGATCTTCATCGCCGCGATGCCTTCGGCGAGCAGGCTCTCCGCCAGCTCCTCCGGCCGGTTGAGGAAACCATCCAGGTCCTCGTAGGGACCTTCGGGACGGCCGGCGGGCAGCGGCCGCCAATATCCCTCGCCAGGATCGCCGGGCCCGCGCTTCCATCCCGGCCGGTAGGCGTTGCACGTGTTGTAGACGCGGATCTCGTCGCGGCTCAGGCCGCCGAGCAAGGCATGGATGGGAAGCCCCGCGACCTGGCCGAGGATGTCCCACAGCGCGATGTCGAGCGCGGCGATCGCGCGGATCTCGGCCCCCGACCCGCGATACCCGACCAGTGCCATGAGGCTCCTGGCGAGGGTGCGATGGTGAAGATCGATGCGGGTGGGGTCGCGGCCGAGCAGATAGGGCGCCGCGACCTGATGGATGTAACCGGCCACCGCTTCTGTATGATAGCTGGTTTCGCCGAGGCCGACGGGCCCGGCATCGGTATGGACACGGACCCAGATCAGATGCGGCCATTCCTCGACCTGCACGGTCTCGATCGCGGCGATGCGCATGCGGCGAAGCCCTCCCCGGCGCCATCCTGCATGTCGGCGCCGGGATGTCGAGCGCGCCGGCGGACCGCGGCATGACCGTTCCTCCCGGCCGGCCGGGCCACGCAGGCACCACCGCCCTCGACGGGAATCTCGGCCTCTGGATCCAGCGGATCGATGCCGCGATCCGCCCGGCGGCATCGCGCCGCGAGACTCTGGCCTATGTCCTCGAGCTGGACGAGCATCAGGGCCGTCTCGTCGTCGTCGTCGAAACGGTGCTGCTCGTGACCGGGCGCGACGGCGTGCCGCCGAAGCTGCTGCGGGCAGCTTCGATCGACCAGCTCGCCCAGTCGCCGTCGCGCAGCTACATGGAGCCCCTGGACCGCGATCTGGTCGCCGCGCTGCGGCACATGTCCGAAGCGGCGAACCGCGCCGCATCCCAACCTGCGGTGCTGCTGGGCATGTCGAGCGGGCGCATCCTCGCGGACCTCGTCGCCAGCGGACGATGCTTCTGGTCGGATCCGGCGTCCCGGCCGCTGCGCCTCGGCCCGCCGCGCGATGGGCGCATCGCCTGGGGAGAACCGCAGGAAGGCCGCCGCCGGCTGATCGTCGTCGGTCCGGAAATCCCGGTTTCGCTGCCCGTCTGTCCGCCCTGGTATGTCGACCCGGACGACGGCGTCGCCGGTCCGGTTTCAACCGACCTGCCGCCCCGGCTGGCCGAGGCGCTCGCCCAGGGGCCGATGATCGCCGCCCGGGATCTGCCGCTGGTGGCCGCGGAACTTGCCCAGCGCTTTCCCGACCGGCCCGAGCTGCAGCCGCCGGGTACCGCGCTGCATCGCATGGACGGCGGCCCGGTGGTGCATGTCGCGCTCTCGGCCACGCGGCTCGGGCGGCGGGACATCTTCCGCGACCGCGACGCGCCGCGCATCCCGGTGGTGTTCTGCGACCTGTCCTTCCGCTACGGCGATTGCACGGTCGCCGCCACCGCCCCGGTGGTCTCGGGCGCGATCGGCGACGCCGCAGGCGGGGTCGCGATCCTGCGCGACAAGGCGGCGGAAGAAGCGGCGCGCAAGGAGATCCGCCGCCTTGGCATGGTGCCGGCCGAAACCTGGGAGGCGAACTACGCGATCGACCCGGCGCGGCGCGGCGCGTATCTGCTGCCGGTGCCCGACGAGAACGGCCTGCCCGAACTCTTCGCCGGACTCGTTCCCGCCTGGCGCGCGCGCGGCTGGGAGGTGTCGCTCGCCGAGGACTGGCCCTACGGGGTTCTCGAACTCGACGGCGAACTGGCGATCGACATCGAGGAGACCTCGGGCGAGGACTGGTTCGACATGTCGCTGGGCGCCGTCGTCGACGGCCAACGCGTCGACCTTGCGCCGGCGATCCTGCCGCTTCTGGCGCAGTTCAACGACCTGGTGTCGAGGCACGGGACCGAGGCGGCGATCCAGCGCCTTGGCGAGACCGGCGCCGCGCGCCCGATCCGCCTGGCCGACGGCCGTCGCGCGGTCCTGCCGCGCGCACGGCTGATCCCCTTCGTGGTCGCGCTGTCGGAGCTGGTCGGCAGCGAAACGCCGGGGCGCGGCGGCCGGGTGCGCCTGTCCCGGACGCGCGCCGCGGCGCTGGCCGCGCTCGACGCGGCCGTGCGGCCGCGCTGGTTCGGCGGCGAGCGGCTGCGCCGTTTCGCCGAGCGGCTGCGCGGCTTCACCGCGGTGGCGCCGGTCGCGACGCCGGCCGGTTTCGCGGGCGACCTGCGCGCCTATCAGCGCGACGGGCTCGCCTGGCTCCAGTTCCTGCGCGAATACGGTCTCAACGGGATCCTCGCCGACGACATGGGGCTGGGAAAGACCGTGCAGGCACTGGCGCACATGCTGATCGAGAAGGAAAGCGGGCGCGCCGACCGGCCCAATCTGGTGGTGGCACCGACCAGCCTGATCGCGAACTGGCGCCTGGAGGCCGCGCGCTTCGCGCCGTCGCTGCGCGTCGCCGTCTGGCATGGCGGCGGTCGGGCGCAGACGTCTCTTGCCGGCTGCGATCTCGCGATCACCAGCTATGCGCTGCTGGCGCGCGACCGCGCACAGCTCGAGGCGCAGGCGTTTCACCTCGCCGTGCTCGACGAGGCGCAGGCGATCAAGAACCCGCTGGCCCATGCCACCCAGGCGGCGCACGCGCTGCGGGCGCGCCATCGCATCTGCCTCACCGGCACCCCGCTCGAGAACAATCTCGGCGAGCTGTGGTCGATCATGCATTTCCTCAATCCCGGACTGCTCGGCGACAGCCGACGCTTCGCCAGGGATTTCCGGACCCCGATCGAGAAGCACGGCGACGCGGCCCGGCGCGACGCGCTGGTGGCAAGGGTGCGACCCTTCCTGCTGCGCCGCACGAAGGGCGCCGTCGCGCGCGATCTGCCGGCGCGCACCGAGATCGCCGAGCGGCTCGAACTCGGTGCCGCGCAGCGCGACCTCTACGAGAGCGTGCGCATCGCCGCCTATGGCCGCCTGCGCGAGGAGATCGCGGCACGGGGCCTCGCCCGCAGCCACATCGCGATCCTCGACGCGCTGCTCAAGTTGCGCCAGGTCTGCTGCGATCCGCGGCTGCTGCGTCTGGAGCATGGCGGCCGCGACGCCGGTTCGGCGAAGCTCGAACGGCTGATGGAGATGCTGCCCGAGATGCTGGCCGAAGGGCGCCGGGTTCTGGTCTTCTCCCAGTTCGCCAGCATGCTGGCCCTGATCGCGACCGCGCTCGACGCCGCTGGGATCTCCTATGTCCTGCTGACGGGCGACACGAAGGACCGCGCCACGCCGGTCCGGCGATTCCAGGCGGGCGAGGTGCCGGTCTTTCTCGTCAGCCTCAAGGCGGGCGGGGTCGGGCTGAACCTGACCGCGGCGGACACGGTCATCCTCTACGATCCGTGGTGGAATCCCGCGAGCGAAGCGCAGGCGATCGACCGCGCGCATCGCATCGGCCAGGACAAGCCGGTCTTCGCCTATCGGCTGATCGCGCTCGGGACGGTCGAGGAGAAGATGCTGGACCTTCAGGCCCGCAAGCGCGGGCTTGCCGACGCGCTGCTCGCCGGTTCCGCGGCGGCCAGCGCCGAGATCTCGGAGCGCGACCTTGAGGCGCTGTTCGCGCCGCTGGGATGAGGCGGCTCAGAACCAGCCCTTGGCCTTGAAGAACAGGTAGGGCACGACCGCTGAAAGGATCATCGCACCGATCGCCATCGGATAGCCGTAGAGCCAGTCGAGTTCCGGCATGTGGCGGAAGTTCATGCCGTATAGGCTCGCCACCAGCGTCGGCGGCAGGAACACGACCGCGGCGACCGAGAAAAGCTTGATGATGCGGTTCTGCTCGATGTTGATCATGCCGAGCGTGGCGTTGAGCAGGAAGTTGATCTTGCTGGTCTCGAAGCCGGCATGCTCCGCCAGCGAGGCGATGTCGCGGCTGGCCGTCTTCAGCCGCAGCTTGAGTTCCTTGGCCTCCTTCTTGGGCCAGCCATCGGCGATCGCGCCAAGGAAGCTGATCACGCGCGAGATCGACAGCAGGCTCTCGCGTGTGGTGGAGGCGAGATCGTCGTTGCGCGCCAGCGTCTTCAGGACGGACTGGAGGTCGCGCTCTCCGGCCGGCCGGCCAGCGCCGGGATCGAAGATGGTGCGGCTGGTCTGGTCGAGGTCGAGGCTGACGCGCTCCAGGATGTCGGCGAACCGGTCGATGAAGGCTTCCAGCAGACCGACGAGCGCATCCTCCGCGCCGACGCAGGCGCCCGGCTGCCGGGCGAGGCGGGCGGCGTAGCTGCCCACCGGGCGCGGATCGACATAGCGCAGCGTGACCAGCGTCTGGCGCGCGAGCACGAAGGTGATCGGGTCGGCGCCGGGATTCGGTTCGTCGGCGCGGTTGAGGATCGTCGCCGTCATGTAGACGGCCTCGCCCTCCAGATAGAGCCGCGAAGAGGGTTCGATCTCCCCCATCTCCTCGCGGGTCGGCAGGGCGATGCCGAGCGCGGCCTCGACAATGGCGCGCTCCTCGGCGCTGGGATCGTACAGATCGTACCAGACGGCACCGGCGGGCAGGTCCTGGCCCGCCAGGCGCTCGCGCCGTTCGGTCAGTCCCTGGCGCCGGATGAAGGCGTAGAGCATGGCACCTCGCCCGATTGACGACGGGGCGGCATCGGCGCCGTCCGCGTCAGCCCCAGCGTCGCACCGGTCCCACGTCCAGGTGAAGGAAATCCCGTCGCGGATAGGTTCCGACGCCGCCGGCCTGGAGCGACAATCCGGCGCGGCGCAGCTGGCCCAGCGTGAAGCCGGGGACGCGGATGTCGACGGCCTTGCCCTGGACATGGAAGCTGTTGCGCGCGACGCGCCCGTCGGCGCGGCGGGCCGCGGCGTTCGAGCGCGGCGACCTGTATCCGGATACGATTTCCAGCGGCGCCGACGTGCCGAGCGTGCGCTGCATGCGCGCCATCAGGTCGATCAGCCGCGGATCGACGCGATGGGTGCCGTCATGGGGATCGCGCAGGATGCGTCCGATCTGCGCCACGGCCTCAGGCAGATAGCGGCCGTCGGCGTGATAGACGCCCTTGAACGTCTCGCCGGCCTGCGGCCGGGTGATGGACAGACGGCGCACACCTGATGCCGCCGGGGCCGCGATGGCGGGAGCGGCGCCGAAAATGAGCAGGCCGGCGGCGCTGGCGGCCAGGGCGAGCAACCCGCGGCGCGGCAACCCGGCCGGAGATGGTTGCTCCAGGTCGTCCTCTTGTCCTGGCGGCGGCAACGGCATCATCCCGAAACGCTCTGTCGCAGATTGACACAAATCGTGATCCGTTCGGTTGATGCCAGAACACCGCGGGGCCGGGCAACCAAAATGCGTCAGGGTCTCGTTAATCTTTTGTGGACAAGTGGCGCCGGGTTGGCAGGCAAATCGCCGCGCCACCGGCAAGCCATTGAAATGGCGAAGATTCGTCGCCACGCGGTGCGTTCTTGACGAGGCCGGGAGAATGGTTTCTCTATATGTTGTTGGTGATCGCTGCCGATCCACAATCGCTTGATGCTGAGGATCCCCCATGGAATGGACCGATGAGCGCATTTCCGAGCTGACCAAGCTCTGGAACGACGGCCTGTCCACCGCCGAAATCGGCAAGATGCTGGGCATTTCGAAGAACGCGGTGGTGGGCAAGGCCCATCGCCTGCGCCTCTCCGCGCGGCCCTCGCCGATCCGCCGCATGGCTGTCCGCCCGGCCGCGCCGCGCATGCCCCGCGCGGTGCGCACGCCCGCGCTGCCGCAATCGGCGACCATGTCCCCCCCGGCGGCGGCGCCGGCGGCACCGGTGGTCGCCCGCCCGCGGGTCGAGGTCCCCGCCGTGCAGCTGTCCAACCAGCGCTGCATGTGGCCTGTCGGCCATCCCGGCGACGGCGACTTCCATTTCTGCGGCGACCGCGCGCTGATCGGCAAGCCGTACTGCGCCGCCCATTGCGCGGTCGCCTATGTGAAGGCCAAGCCCAAGACGGGCGAGGCCGCCTGAGCGGGCGCGATGGATGAGACCGAGCCGGGCCTGACGATCGCGAAAGGCGGACGGACGCACCGGCTGCTTCTGCGGCTCGCCAATCGCCACGGGCTGATCGCCGGAGCCACGGGAACCGGCAAGACAGTGACGCTGCGGGTGATGGCGGAAAGCCTGTCCGCGGCCGGCGTCCCGGTCTTCATGGCCGACGTCAAGGGCGACCTGGCGGGGCTTGCGAAGGCCGGCGCGGAAAACCCGAAATTCGCGGCACGCGCGGCCGAGATGGGGGTCGCGGATTTCGGCTTCGCCCCCAGCCCAGTGGTGTTCTGGGATCTGCTCGGCGAGCAGGGCCATCCACTGCGCACCTCGATCTCGGAGATCGGGCCGACCCTGCTCGCGCGACTGCTCGACCTGAACGAGGTCCAGGCCGGTGTCCTGCAGATCGCGTTCAGGTACGCCGACGACAACGGGCTGCTGCT
>JBIKLI010000414.1:0-3599 GCA_044359885.1 Alphaproteobacteria bacterium
GACGATCAAGCTGACCGCGGGGCGCAAGCGCCACGCGCTGATCCGCGCGCGCTGACGGCCGCGGACCAGGCGCTCAACGCGCGGGGGACGCGCTTCCCGGCGCGGGCGTCCCGCCGCCCTCGAAGAGCCCGAAGATGTTGCGCAGCACACCCGGTGCCAGCGCCGACAGCGGGTTGATGGTGATCTCCAGCCGGTCGCGCGGGCCGCGTACCGCATAGCGCGCCGCGAACAGTCCGGGACCGAACAGCACCTCGCCGATCAGCGGGATGCGGCCGAACAGCGAGTTGAGCGCGTTGGCCGGAACGATCGTGCCCTCCAGATCGATGATGTCGCGGTCGAGATCCAGCTTGCCGCGGGCCTGGATGCCGAGCGCCGGACCGCTGGTGCGCAGGTCGCGGATGACCAGATCCCCCTCGCCCAGCGCGGCCTTGGCCTCGAGCCGGTCGAAGCCGATCCCCTCCCCGCGCAGCAGGTCGAGCAATCCGGTCAGCAGCGCCGCCGACAGGAAGCGCGCGACCGCCGGTTCGTCGACCAGCCGGTAGTCGCGCATCCGGACATCGAGCGCAAGCGGCCGACCGGGCTGGCGCTCGTCGGTCGCGCCGCTGGCCTCCAGGGCCCCGCCGACGACCTTGTCCGTGATGCCCAGACTGCGCAGCATGGCCCCCGCATCCGCCGTTCGGGCCGAGAGCCGGGCGGTGTCCCGCGCATCGACGCGATAGTCGATTTCGAAGGCACCGGCGCGCCCGTTGCGATCGAGTCCCTTGGCCGTCATCTGCGCGCGCCGCCAGACAGCCGCGCGCTCGCCGCTGAAGGCCACCTCCGACAGCGACCGGTCCTCCGCCAGCCAGAGCTTGCCGAGGGCGGCATCGATCTCGATCCGTGGCAGTTCGCCGGCCGGTTCGCTCCGCGGATCGTCGTCCCTGGCGAGCGGCGTCAGATCCGCGACGGGACCGCTGAGCCGCAGCCGCCACCCGCCATCGCGCGCGCGCATGGCGGCGACGCGCAGGTCGTTGCGGCCGAAACGCAGCCGCTCGAGCTCGACCGTCTGGATCGTGCGCCCGTCGGCGGCGAGCCCCACCCGTCCCTCGACATCGGCATCGCCCGCGGCGATCCGCAGGCCGCGGATCGTCTGGATCCGGCCGCGCTCCAGGACAAGGTCGAGCCGCGCGCTGCCCGGGACGCCCCTGGCCTTCTCCCAGCCAAGTTCGGGGACGTCCATGCGCGTGTCCTCCAGCCCCACCTCCAGCCGCAATTCCGCCGGACCGGTACGCCGCGCCACATAGTCGAGCGCCAGCGGCAGGTCACCGTCGACATGGGGCCGCGGGTCGAAGCCGAGCGCCGCGAGGTCGCGGGCCGCCATCGTGCCGCTGGCGCGGATACGCTCGCGCACCGGATTGGCAGGAAGAAAGCCGAGGGCGTATTCGACATCGACCGGCGCGCGGGCGAAGATCACCCGGCCGGTCGCGGAAAGGCCCTTCTCGTCGAAACGCGCTGAGATGGCCCCCTCGCGCACATCCTGTCCGAGCGCCGCGCGCCGCAGCGCGAAACCCGTGGCATCGACGCTGCCGGCGACCACGATCTGGTCGACGCGCAGATTGCCGAGCAGCGGAAACCGCAGCCGCGCGCGCGTCAGCGCCGCGCCGCCGAAATCGGCGGGGTCCATGCCGACCCCCTTGAGCAGGCCAAGCGGCGGCTGGTTGAGAAGGGCGAGCTGGTCCTGGACCGGTCCACGAACCGCCAGTTCGATATCCGCCCGCTCGTTGTTCGAGCCCAGCCCCGACAGCAGGATCCGCGACGGCTCGACCAGGAGTTCGCCCACGGCCCCGGAGGCGGTCGCGACCTCGACGCGATCGAGACCGAGGGTCGCCGTGCCGGCGACGTCCGTCGCCGGCGGCATCGGCGCGAGATAGGCGGCGGCGACCCCCCTGAACCGCAGCTTTCCGCTCAGGTCGGTCGCACGGACAGGCCCACCGGCATCCCCGGCCAGCGCAAAGGCGAACTGGGCCTCGTCGACGACGCCACCCGAGATGTTCCGGGTGACCCAGGCACGCCCGTAGGGCGCCAGCGTCAGCGGCCAGAACCGGTCCAGCGAGTCGACGGGCAGAGCATGGATCTGGGCGTTGGCCGCCACGCGCATGGCGCCGGCGCCGTCGTGGACCAGGGTCGCCCGCAACTCGCCGCGGCCCCCGCCGGCGAAGGCAAGTGCCAGCCTCTCCAGCTCCAGCCGTCGCCGCGGAACATCGTAGCGCAGTTCGGCTTCCAGCTCGTCGAGGCCGGCCGGCCGCGCGAAGAATTCGGCATCGGCGACCACCCCGCCGGCTGCGGCGGCGAGAGTCGCGCGGATGCCATCGAGGGCGCCGGAGGGGCCGAAATCCATCTCGACCCGGCCGCCGACCGGCATCGACAACGCGGCGAGCCGGCCGGCCGCCGGGGACAGGTCACCGAACATCCGGACCAGCGTCCCGGGCATGACGGCGTCGACGACGACCGACAGGGCCGCCCGCCCGGAGCCAGACGGCCGGTCGAAGGCCACCGCCAGAAGGACGCTGCCGCCGGCACGTGTCAATCGTCCCCGCCCCTCCACCCGGATCCCCGCCGGCGACAACGCCAGCCGCAGGTCGGCCTCGCGCGCCTCCCAGACGGTACCGCTCGGCTGGTCGGCGAAGCGGATCGTCGCGCGCGCGACGATCACTTCGTCGAGCGAGTCCTCCACGGGGATCCCGGGCCCGGCGCCGGGCGGCGGCAAGGCGGCGAGCGGCAGGGCGTCGGGCCCGAGACCCGCGACGCGCAGCGTCCCGTCGGCAAGCCGCTCGATGTTCAGCTCCGGCGCCTCCAGCACCAGCGCCGTGGGCGCGATCCTGCCGCGCAGCAGCGCGTCGCGCGACAGCCGCAGCGTCGCTTCCGAAAGATCCGCGATCCGTGTGCCGCCCGGCCCGTCGATGCCAAGCCCGCCGACGCGCAGATCCAGGCCGCGCTCCCAGCCGCCCCAGGCGATTTCGGCCCGCGCAAGCTGCACGCCGTATCCGGGCAGCGACCGCTCGACCGCGTCGGTGACGTAGGGAAGCAGGACTTCGAGCGGCACCGGCCCCTGGGACAGCCGCCAGATCCCCAAGGCCACGACCGCGACCAGCGCCATCGCCAGGACGGCGACGCCTTCGAGCACGACACGGGCCACGCTGTGAAACATGGGGATAACATACTACGGTCCGCGCCTTGACGCGCGCCGCGTCGTCGGCGCATGAGACGACATGCCGTCCGTTTTCCCCGGCTTCGCGACCGCCGTCTGGCCGCGCCCCGCCGATCCGGCCGCGGTCGCGCGCGAGATCGCGACCCTTGCCGCCGAGATCGCCGGACTCGACGGCGCGGCCGACCACCTCGCCGCCATCGCCGCGACCCCGCCCGGGGCGTCGGCGCTGGCGGCGCTGTTCGGCAACAGCCCCTTCCTGACCCATTGCGTCCAGCGCGACCCGGCCTTCGCGGGCGATCTGCTGTGCCACGGCCCGGACGCCGCGATGACCGCGATCCTGGGCGCGATGGACGAGGCCGGCGGCGGGGGGGGGGGCGGGGGGGGGGGCCCCCGGCGCCGGCCCCCGCGGGCG
>JBIKLI010000413.1:0-3599 GCA_044359885.1 Alphaproteobacteria bacterium
AGGATCGGTCCATCCGTGCGTCGGCGCCATGCCCGCGCCGGTACGCCCGGCCGATCGGCCGGCGCGTCCTTCCCATTCGGCAGACAGATCAAGGATCTGTTTTTTCCGGTTCCCAAAACGCGATCCGGACGACTAGGGTGCATCTCGGGAGCCCGGGGACCCGGGATGGAATTGGGGAGTGGGAGATGACGAAATCAGTGGTCAGGAAGGCGGCGGGCCTGCTTGCCGGCGCGGCGCTGTGGTGCCTTGCCGGGACGGCGGCGGCGCAGGTCCAGGGCGGAAATCTGGTGATCGCCTGGCCGGCGATCCAGGAACCGGCCTCGCTGGACGGGCATATCGATCCGTACCAGTCGACCTGGATGTTCAACTCGCTGGTCGCGGACCCGCTGGTGGTCCTGGCACCGGACGGGACCTACAAGCCGGCTCTTGCGACGTCGTGGACCTCGTCGCCCGATGGCCGCGAGTGGACCTTCAAGCTGCGCAGCGGCGTGAAGTTCCAGGACGGCACGCCCTTCGACGCCGCGGCGGTGAAGTACAATTTCGAGCGCGTCCTCGACCCGAAGACCGCCTCGGCGCAGATGAAGAGCGACATCGGGCCGATGAAGACGATCGAGGTCGTCGACCCGCTGACGATCAAGGTCACCTACGACACGCCGTGGGTGACGCTGCTCGACGGCCTTCGCCGGATGCCTGTCTGGTCGCCGACCGCGGCGGAGAAGCACGGCCTCGCGAATTTCGCGCGCAATCTGGTGGGCGCTGGACCGTTCCTGTTCGCCGAGTGGGTGCAGAACGACCGCATCGTCTTCCGGCGCTGGGCGGATTACGGCGGCTGGAACCCGATGCAGGCCCATCAAGGACCGGCCTGGCTCGACCAGGTCACGATCCGCTTCATCGGCGAGGCCGCGGTGCTGGGCAGCATCGTCAGGACGGGGAACGCCCAGGTCACGTTCGGACTGCCGGCACGGTTCGTCGAGGAATACAAGGGCAAGCCCAATTTCCAGTTCTTCGGCAAGGACCAGTCGGGCACCGGGCTGCAGCACGTCATGAACGTCCGCACCCCGCCGCTCTCCGACATCCGCGTGCGCCGCGCCATCCTGCACGCCGCCGACATGAAGGCGATCAACGACCTCGTCTATGACGGGGTCTATGCGCCGTCGGAAGGGCCGCTCAACAACAACCATCCCTGCTTCTGGGAGGGCAACGCCAAGGTCTATCCGCACGACCTGAACAAGGCGCGTGCGCTGCTCGAGGAAGCGGGCTGGCGCGCGCCGCCCGCCGGCCAGGGCCAGATCCGGATCGCGCGCGGGGTCGCCGGGGTGGCCGACGGCACGCCGCTCAGGGTCCGCTACGCGACGCTGCACCACAGGGAACTGGGCGAGGCGCTGCAGGGCCAGCTGCGCCGTGTCGGAATCGACCTCGCCGTCGAGCAGGTTCCGGGCCCCGTCCAGCTCGACCGGGTGCGGCGCCGCGACTTCGACCTGATGTTCGAGCGCCAGCGTTCGCCCGACCCGCTGATCCTGGACCAGATCTGGAACTCGAAATGGGACCAGCCGGGCGGCTGGGCCTGGACCGGGTTCAAGGACGCCACGCTCGACGCGACGGTGGACAAGCTGCGCTCGATCCCCGACCCGAAGGCGCGCTGCGAAGTCGCCAAGGAGGCGCAGAAGATCATCATGGAGAACGCCCTGATGCTGCCGACCCTCAGCGATCCGGTGTTCTTCGCCATGTCGCCGAAGGTCAAGGGCTTCCAGGTCGGCGCCGAGGGGAACTGGTTCTTCCTGAACAACACGTGGCTCGAACGCTGAACCGCGCACGGACGCCTGGCACGAACATCGGCAGGACGCCGGCGCGCAACGCGCGCCGGCGTCTTCTCCCGCGATGACCCGATACATTCTCGGCCGATTGCTGCAGCTCGTCCCGGTGCTGTGGCTGATCTCCACGATCATCTTCGTGGTGATGCACATGCTTCCGGGCGACCCCGCCGAGCTGATGCTGGCCGGTGCCGAGGGCGGCGCCATCACGCCCCAGCGCCTTGCCGAGCTGAAGCGCGAGATGGGCCTCGACGATCCGCTGATCGTCCAGTATCTGCGGTTCCTCGCGGACGCGGCGGTCGGCGACCTCGGCACCTCGGTGCGATTCCGTCTGCCGGTCTCCGAACTGATCGCCGACCGCTTCGGATCGACGCTGGCGCTGAGCCTGGCCGGCCTCGCCATCTCGGTCGCGGTCGGCGTGCCGCTGGGCATGATCGCGGCGGTCCGCCAGAACTCGGCCGCCGACGCCTTCACCATGGCGCTGTCCTATGTCGGCGCCTCGATGCCGGTCTACTGGCTTGGCTTGCTGCTGATCCTTTTCTTCTCGTTCAATCTGGGCTGGTTTCCGCCCGCGGGCGCCGACGACTGGCGGTCGCTGGTGCTGCCCGCGACCACGATCGGCCTGGTCGCCGCCGGCCTGATCGCGCGCCTCGTGCGGTCGAGCATGATCGAGGTGCTGCGCGAGGACTATATCCGCACCGGCCACGCCAAGGGGCTTTCGGCGACGACGGTGCTGTGGCGCCACGGGCTCAAGAACGCCATGATCCCCGTGATCACCATGATCGGCCTGCAGTTCGGTGGCATGCTCGCGGGCGCGGTCGTCACCGAGACCGTGTTCAGCCGTCCCGGCGTCGGCCGGCTGGTCGTCAACGCGATCCTCTCGAAGGACTATCCCCTGGTGCAGGGCTGCGTCATCTTCCTCGCCTTCGTCTATCTCGCGGTCAATCTGGTGGTCGACATCGCCTATGCGTGGCTCGACCCTCGGATCCGGTACGGGCGCTGACACCATGACCACAGCCCCGATCGCCGCCCCGGACGCCGAGGCCGAGCCGATCCGCCGCGCGCCCTCGGCCGGGCGCCGCTTCCTGCGCAGCCGCAGCGCGATGGCCGGGGCGGTGCTGCTGGGCGCCTGGGTCGCCGTCGCGGTCGCCGCGCCGCTGCTGGCGCCCTACGACCCGACCGAGACCGTGGCCCTGGCGCGCCGGCCGCCGACGGCCGCGCACTGGTTCGGCACCGACCTGCTCGGCCGCGACCTGTTCAGCCGGGTCCTGTTCGGTTCCCGGATCTCGCTGCAGCTGGGGCTGATCAGCGTGGCGCTCGGCGCGCTGCCGGGCATCGCCCTCGGCCTCGTCGCCGGTTACTACGCGGGCCTGGTCGACACCCTGATCTCGCGCTTCGTCGACGCCATGCTCGCCTTCCCCAGCATCCTGCTCGCGCTGGTGATCATCGCCGCGCTGGGCCCCAGCATCCAGAACGTGATGATCGCGGTCGGCGTCGCCAGCATTCCGCAATACGCCCGCCTGGTCCGCGGCAGCGTGCTGGCGATCAAGCAGCTGCCCTATGTCGAGGCGGCACGGGTCATCGGCGCGCCGTCGCTTCGGGTCATGTGGCGCCATGTCCTGGCCAACGCCTACGCGCCGGTCCTCGTGCTGTCGACGCTGCAGATCGGCAATGCCATCCTGGTCGGCTCGGGCCTGAGCTTCCTCGGCCTCGGCGCCCAGCCCCCGATCCCGGAATGGGGGCTGATGTCGGCCGAGGGCCGCGAGGTGCTGCAGCGCGCCTGGTGGA
>JBIKLI010000415.1:0-3577 GCA_044359885.1 Alphaproteobacteria bacterium
GGTCCGTAAGACGCGTTCGCTTTGTGGCGGCGCTCAATCCATCGAAATCAGAGGTATCAAGTCTTGCACCAGACACCGAAGTGTCCTTTTTACCGATGGAGGCGATCGGCGAGGACGGCAGCCACCAGCTGGACCAAGTCCGATCATTGTCAGATGTCCTGACCGGATACACCTTCTTCAAAGATGGCGACGTTGCTATCGCAAAAATTACCCCTTGCTTCGAAAACGGCAAGGGTGCGGTTATGCGGAATCTTCGCAATGGGATTGGGTTCGGCACGACGGAGTTGATTGTCGCCAGACCCCGCGCAGCAGTGACGACTAGCAGCTTTTTGCACTGGCTCTTCTCGTCGCATGCATTTCGCCAAGCCGGGGAAGCGTTTATGTACGGCGCTGGCGGGCAAAAGCGAGTTCCAGACGACTTCGTGCGTAACTTTGCGACTGCGTTTCCGCCCTTGCCGGAGCAGCACCAAGTCGTTGCCTTCCTCGACCGCGAAACCGCCAAGATCGACGCGCTGGTCGAAGAGCAGAAGCGCCTGATCGAACTGCTGAAGGAAAAGCGCCAGGCGGTGATCTCGCAGGCCGTCACGAAGGGGCTGGACCCAAGCGTGCCGATGAAGGATTCAGGGGTGGCGTGGTTGGGGGAGGTGCCGGCGCATTGGGTTGTGATGCCAATCCGCGTGGCTGCCCGCCTCGAGTCCGGACACACTCCGAGTAGGTCCCGTCCGGATTGGTGGGAGAACTGCACTGTCCCATGGTTCACCTTGGCTGACGTCTGGCAGATTCGTCAGGGAGCCGACGTGATCTACGAGACAGAGGAAAAGGTCAGCGAACTCGGGCTTGCTAACTCGTCTGCCCGTCGTCTCCCGAAGGGGACAGTCATGTTGTCGCGAACAGCTTCGGTCGGCTTCTCGGCCATTATGGGAATTGACATGGCGACAACGCAGGACTTTGCCAATTGGGTGTGCGGCGACAAGGTCCTGCCCGAGTTTCTGCTATGCGTTTTTCGCTCGATGTCTGGCGAGTTCCGGCGATTGATGATGGGCTCCACCCACAACACGATCTACATGCCCGACATTCAGGCACTGCGCTTTGCGTTGCCTCCGATTCCAGAACAACGCAACATCGTCGAGCATGTTCGTAAAGCGGTAGCTTCTTTCGACGGCCTCACCAATGAGGCGCAGCGCGGTGTCGATCTCCTCACGGAACGCCGCTCCGCCCTCATCTCCGCCGCCGTCACCGGCAAGATCGACGTGCGCGGCCTGGCCCCGCACTGAACACGGACGCCGCACATGACCAAGGGCCGCACCCTCAAAGTCTTTCTCGTCGACGGCGCACCGAATGGTCTGCTGACCGCCGAGATCATGAACTGGACCGGCCACGTGATCACCGGCCCGCGCACGCGGCTGGCCGAGCTGGTCCAGCGCCCCGAGATCAAGCGCACCGCCGTGTACTTCCTCGTCGGCCCCGAGTCCGGCACCGGACTCGGCACGCAGGTCTATATCGGCGAGACCGATGACGCCAGGTCGCGGCTGGCGATGCACAACCGGCCCGAGGACAAGGGTGGCAAGGACTTCTGGGAGCGCGTCTGCGTGGTCACCAGCAAGGACGCCAACCTGACCAAGGGCCACATCAAGTATCTGGAAAGCCGCCTGATCACCAAGGCCAAGGACGCCGGCCGCTGCGAGCTGACCAACGGCACCGACCCCGCGTATGACGGGCTGCCCGAGGCCGACCGCTCGGACATGGAGTTCTTCCTGGAGCAGATCCAGACGCTGCTGCCGGTGCTGGGTTTCGACTTCCTCCGTCACCCGCCAAAGCCGCTGGCGCCGGCGGCGAGCGAAGCCGATCCGGTGGTCGCCGTCTCCCCGATATTCACTGCAAACGTGACAAGGCATGCGGTCGCGGCGCGTGGACAGGAGATCGATGGCGAGTTCCTCGTGCTCAAGGGGTCCCGCACACGCCGACACTGGGAGGGAGCCGAGAGCAGCTATGCCAAGCTGTTCAAGGACCTCGTCCAGAAGGGCGTACTCAGGCCGACCGCCGACGACCAGCATCACGAGTTCGTCCAGGACCACGCGTTCTCCGCGGTGAGCGCGGCGGCGTCGATCGTCGCCGGACGGACCGCCAATGGGCGGGTCCTCTGGGTCGTCGAAGGCACCGGCCAGACCTATGGCCAATGGGCCGCCGAGCAGGTGGCACAGGCCGGCGGACGGAGCGGCGCGACGGCTGGCGATCCTGCGGAGCCGCCATGAGCATCCACAAGGAAGTTCATTTCGAGGACGAGATCTGCGCCGATCTTGCGGCGGCCGGCTGGCTTCACGAGCCCGGGGATGCGGCCCGCTATGATCGCCCGCTCGGCCTGTTCGTCGACGATCTGGTGGCGTGGATCAAGGTCAGCCAGCCCAAGGCCTGGGAGAGCCTGGAATCGGCGCATGGCGCGGCGGCGGCAAAGGTCGTGGCCGAACGGCTGCGCAAGGCGCTGGACAGCCAGGGCACGCTCGCCGTGCTGCGCGGCGGCGTCGAGGTGATTGGCCTGAAGAAGCCGATCGACATGAGCCAGTTCAGGCCGGCGCTGGGCATGAACGCCGATCTCCAGGCGCGCTACGCCGCCAACCGGCTGCGCGTGGTGCGGCAGCTGCGCTATTCGGTCCACCACGAGAACAGCATCGATCTCGTGCTGTTCCTCAACGGCATTCCGGTCGCGACCTGCGAGCTGAAGAGCGACTACACGCAGGGCGTCGAGGACGCGATCTACCAGTACAAGACCGATCGCCAGCCGCTCCACAAGGCGAAGAACCTGCGCGAACCGCTGCTGGCCTTTCCCGGCGGCGCGCTGGTGCATTTCGCCGTGAGCAACAGCGCGGCGGCGATGAGCACGCGGCTGGCGGGGCTCGACACGATCTTCCTGCCATTCAACCAGGGCAATGCCGGCGGCGCCGGCAACCCGCCCAAGGCGGGCATCGCGACCGACTATCTGTGGAAGGAAATCTGGCAGCGCGACGGGTTCCTTCAGATCCTCGGCCGCTATCTGGTGCCGGTCAGGAACGACAAGAAGCAGCTGACCGGCTGGATCTTCCCGCGCTACCACCAGCTGGCCGTCACCCGGAAGCTGGTCGATGCGGTGCGGCAGCAGGGAGCGGGCGGGAAATATCTGGTGCAGCACTCCGCGGGCTCGGGCAAGACGAACTCGATCGCCTGGACGGCGCATTTCCTCGCCGATCTGCATGATGCGGAGGACCGGAAGGTCTTCGATACGGTGATCGTCGTCTCGGACCGGACGGTGCTGGACGACCAGCTGCGCGAAGCGCTGATGTCCTTCGAGCGCACGCAAGGCGTGGTCGCGGTCGTCGCCGGCGATGGGGCGAGCAAGAGCAAGGAACTGGCCGAGGCGCTGGCGGCGGGCAAGAAGATCGTGGTGTGCACGATCCAGACCTTTCCCCATGCGCTGGAAGAGGTCCGCCGCCTGGCGGCCACGCAGGGCAAGCGCTTCGCCGTGATCGCCGACGAGGCGCATTCCTCGCAGACCAACGAAGCGGCGGCCAAGCTGAAGCTGGTCCTGAGCGCGGCCGAACTGGCC
>JBIKLI010000104.1:0-12681 GCA_044359885.1 Alphaproteobacteria bacterium
GTGAACAGCTTCGGCGTGAACAACTCGGCGAAGCCGGCGGCGTCGCCCGCCGGAACCGCGCCACGCCCCATCTGCCGTTGTCGTTCCATGCCCCATCCCCCCGAAGCCGGAAACCCCGGCACGATAACGGGACGCCGTGACTGCGCCCAGGCCGCGCACGTGGGAACGGGCCGGTCTCGACAGCGGCGCCGTCGCCGGAGGATCATCGACCGCGGTCGCGCGGAACGCCCGTCGGCACGATCCGCGCACCATCTCCGGGGGAGCGTCGCATGAATTTCTGCATGGTCGGCTACGGGATGATGGGGGTGTGGCATAGCGACGCGCTGACGACCGAGAGCGACGTCGTGCTGCACACCGTGGTCGGCCGCCGCGCCGAGGCGGCAGCGGCGTTCGCCGCGCGCTACGGCTACCGCCGTTCGACCGCTTCGCTCGACGCGGCGCTCGCCGATCCGGAGATCGACGCGGTCGTGCTCGCGAGCCCGAGCGAGCAGCACGAGACGCAGGCCATCGCCTGCCTCGAGGCCGGCAAGCATCTGCTGCTCGAGATTCCGATCGCGATGAGCCTCGCCGGTGCCGAGCGCGTGGTGGCGGCGGCGGCACGAAGCGGCCGGACCTTCGGGCTCTGCCATCCGATGCGCTTCCGCCGCGAACGAGAGGCGCTGCGCGCGCGCGTCGCGGACGGCGAGGAACGCATCCGCCACGTCGCCGGACGGTTCTTCATCAAGCGTCTGGTCAATATCGGCGCCACCGGCTACCGACGCAGCTGGATCGACAACATCCTCTGGCACCATTTCTGCCATTTCGTCGATCTCGGTCTCTGGCTTTTCGGCGACGTGCCGCTCCGTCGCGTACAGAGCCATCTCGGCGCGCTGCACCACACGACCGGCATCCCGATGGAATCGACCGTGCTGGTCGAGACCGAGGACGACCGCACGCTGCTGGTGCACGGGTCGTACCACGCGACATGGCGGCTCTACGACAAGCTGATCGTCACCGATCGCGAGACCTATCTGTTCGACATCCTGGCCGGGACGCTGCGTACGGCCGAGGGAACCGTCGCGATCGAGGACGAGAAGACGAACTGCGCGCGCGTGGTCGCCGACTTCGTCGACGCGATCCGGCACGGCCGCGCGCCGCTGGTCTCGGGCCCATCGGTCCTGCCGGCGATGCGTGTGCTCCAGGCCGTCCAGGACGACTGGGACCGGCGCTGGGGCATGGGCCCGATCCCGGGGCGTCCGATCGGCTGACGGGAAGCATCCAAAAGTCGCAGAACCCTGAAGAAAAGACATCTTTAGATTGCGGCTGACCGTGCCTGGACCGGGTATGGCCCCGATTAACCCTGTTTCCCGCGGCCGCGGCATGAACCGCCTGTTATTGTTACTTCGGCTTTAGCCATGACGGCAGAAACGGCGGTCGGGCGGGCCAGAAACGGATCGGTCATCCGAGAAGGGGAGTGACACGATATGCAGACGATCGCCATGGCATCGGACGACGCTGCCGGACGCATCGGCATGGCGCGGCGTGACCTTCGCGACGAAGGAACCAGCCGGGCGCGGGAGATGCGCCCATGATCTCCATCAACACCAATGTCGGGGCCCTGCTCGCGCTGCGCTATCTGCGCGAGACCTCGTCCGAACTGACGACGACCCAGAACCGGATCTCGAGCGGGCTGCGCGTGTCACGCGTCACCGACGACGCCTCGACCTTCGCCGTCGCTGCCGGGCTGCGCGCCGACATCAAGGCCTACAGCGCGGTGACCGCTTCGCTGCAGGGGTCCACCGCCGCGGCCCAGGTCGCGGTCGCCGCCGGCGAGTCGGTGAGCGCGCGGATCGGCGACATAAAGGCCAAGATCGTCGCCCTGTCCGACAATTCGCTGACCACCACGGCGCGCGCGGCCTACAACGACGACCTCCAGGCGATGGTCGACGAGGTCAACTCCTACCTGCTCCAGGCGTCCTTCAACGGAACCAACCTGCTCGGCACCGGCGGCGCGGATCTCCAGGTCGTCGCCAACATCGACGGCTCGGTCCTGACGCTGCGCGACAACGACGTCGAGGATCTCGACATCGCCACGATCAGCAACAACGGCCAGGCGACGGCCGCACTCGCCGATCTCGACGACTTCACCCAGGCGCTCAACACCGCGCTGGCGCGGCTTGGCGCCGATCTCAACCGCGTGACGCAGCAGACGGAATTCGTGCAGCGGACGGAGGAGACCGTACGCATCAGCCTCGGCGCCCTCGTCGACGCCGACATCGCGCGAGAAACGTCCTATTTCAATGCGCTTCAGGCACGCCAGGAACTCGCCGTCCAGGTCCTGGGCATCGCCAACCAGCAGCCCCAGGTCCTGCTCGGCCTGTTCAGGATCTGACCGCACCCGGCCCGCCGCCGCGCCCCGGCACCGCGGCGGCCACCCAGCAGAGCCCGGCCAGCAGCAGGCAGGTCGTCAGCACGAAGACCCAGGGCAGGCCCGCATAGGCGGCGACGACGCCGCCGCAGGCCGGGCCCAGCGAATTTCCAAGGAAATAGGCGGAGGACGTGACACCCAGGGTCACGCCGCGTTCCGATTCCTTGACCGTTCGGGCGATCAGCGCATTGGCGATCGGCACGATGCTGCCGACGAAGAGGCCCAGCGCGAAGCGTTCCGCGACGAAGCCGCCATACGATCCGACCAGCGACTGCGGCGCGGTGGCGAGGGCCGCACCGGCCATGGCGAACACCAGGACGCGCTTGCCGCCGAAACGGTCGCTGGCGCGTCCGAGCAGCGGCACCGCCACGATCCCCGCGATCCCCGTGACCGACAGCGCAATCCCCCCCAGCGTCGCCAGATTGGCACGCTGGCCGACGATCTCCTGGACGTAGAGCGCCACGATCGGCTGCACGGCCTGGGTCGCGAACTGGCTGAGCAGCAGCACTGCGACCAGGGCGACCAGACCGGGCGTCGCCCGGATCCGCGCGAGCGAGGCCAGGACCGACATCCTCGCCCCGCCATCCTTCGGCGGCGCGAAGCTCTCGCGAACCATGACGAGGCAGACCACGCCCGAGAGCAGCGCCAGCGCGCCGGCGCCGAAGAACGGCAGCCGGTAGCTCTGCGTGAGATCCGCCAGGACGCCGCCGAGCACCGGCCCGACCAGCGATCCGGCCAGTTGGCCGCTGCCCATCAGACCCAGCGCGTAGCTCAGGTTGCGCATGGGAACCAGGGTCGAGACCAGGATCATCGAAGCCGCGGAGAACCCGGCGAAGACGCCCATCAGCAGCCGCGTCGCCAGCATCTGCCAGACGTCCTGAACCAGCCCCATCAGGATCGTGCAGGCGCCGATCGCGACGCAGGAGCGCAGCACCATCTGCTTGCGACCGCGGCGATCCGCGACCCGCCCCCAGAACGGCGACATCAGCGCCGCGACGAAGGAGGTCACCGATCCGAGCGCGCCGCACCAAAGATAGAGGCCCGCCTCCGTCGACACGCCCAGCTCGGGCAGGAACAGAGGCAGGATCGGCGACATCGAGGCGAACGCGATGCTCATGATCACCTGCACGAGCACCATCGCCATCAGGGTGCGGTGCCACCCCGCCATCGCTGCGCCGTCATCGCCGCCGCTGGCTGACGCCGTCATGCCCGCGACCACCGGCCGCGGCAGCGTGGACACGCGACGTGGGAGCGGCCAGCATCGGCGCGATGGTTTCGCCCGCCGCCGTCATCCGGTGCATGGCGGGTCTGCCTGCCGTCCCGGAGGACGCGATGGCCTATCTCGGTGTCGATCCCTGGCGCCGCCAGTACTTCGCTCATGTTCCCTGCCCTGCCGGACTCGACATCCCTGTCGACGAAGCCAGCGCCTGGAAGCTCTATCCCGGGCTGCGCCATGTCCACAACAAGCTCTGGATCTGCGCCACCCAGGGCATCGAGCACGGGCCTCACGGCGTCGACCCGGACCGCTATCCGGTGTTCTCGAAGCCGATCTACAACATGCGCGGCATGGGCACGGGCAGCCGGCCCCTGCGTTCCGCGGCCGCCTATCGCGCGCATCTCCAGCCCGGTCACATGTGGATGCGCCATCTTGCCGGGCCGCATGTCAGCTCGGACCTCGCGCTGGTGCGCGGCGCGGCCCGCTGGATCCGGCACACGACCGGCCTGCCGCGCCCGGGCGGCACCTTCGACCGCTGGATCGTCCACGCCGAGCCGATCCCCGTCCTCGACCGGCACCTGTCGGCGTGGTGCGCGACGCATCTGGCGACCTTCACCGGCATGGTCAATTTCGAGACCATCGCCGGGACGATCATCGAATGCCATCTGCGCATGGCGGAGCAATGGCTGGACCTCAACGGCCCCGGCTGGCTGGAAGCGGTGGTGGACCTCTACCGCCATGGCCGCTGGACATTCGCCGACTCGCGACGCCAAACCGGGCACAGCGTCATCCTGTTCGCGCCGCATGGCGGGCGGTGGCGGCCGCCGCCGCCGCCGATGCTCGCCGCGCTCAGGGCCAGGCCCGGGATCTCGTCGATCCAGCTGACCTTCGATCCGCGGCGGATGCCCGGCGACCACGCGATGCCGCCGGGCGGGTTCCGGCTCGCGATCGTCAACTGCCACGACCTGGCGGCGGGCCGGGCGGTGCGACGCGCCCTGGCCGCCGCCATGCGACCGGCGTGACGACGGTGCCCCCGGCTCAGGCCGCCGCCGCGCGGCCCGGACGCGCCGCCTCGATGATCGAGACCAGTTCCCCCGCCGTGCGCGCGACGATCAGCCCGCCGTCGGTCATGCGCTGCAGCGCGTCGAAATGCGCCAGATGGGTCGACGAGGCGCAGCCGTCCGAGACCAGGGTCGTGAAGAACCCCTTGTCGGCCGCGATCCGCGCCGTCAGCTCGACGCAGCCTTCGGTGACCATGCCGGCGAACAGCAGACGGTCGCGCCCCAGATTGCGCAGGATGCTCTCCAGCGCCGTCGAGTTGAAGGTGCCGGCCGTGGTCTTGTCGATGATGATCTCGTCGCCCTGCGGCGCCACCTCCTCCATGAACTCGTAGTCCATCGGGATCGTGTTGCGCGCCTTGGTCTCGCGCGCCAGCGAGCGCGCGCCGTCGCGGCAGTCGTTGGTCAGATACTTGACGCGCACATGGATGACCTCGATGCCGGCGCCGCGGCAGGCGTCCTGAAGCTTGCGCACGTTGGGCAGGATCTCCTGCACGAAGTCGAAGCGCTCCTTCAGCGCCCACGGCTTGCCCTGGTCGCGGGCCAGCCTGCCCATCAGCCCCTCGGGATGGGCGCAGCCCTTGTGCAGGTCGATCACGATGAAGGCGGTGCGCGACGGGTCGAAGGCGGGCTCCTTCGGGGTCGGGACCAGCTGGTAGTAGGGATCGTAGGCCATGGGTTCCTCCTTGGATGGTTCGTCAGGCTTGGCCGGTCCACCGTCCGGCCGCAGTCTCGTGATGGTGGCAGGCGACCGACTGATCCGCGGAGACCGGCACCAGCGCCGGACGCTCGGCGCGGCAGCGATCGGTCGCGATCGGACAGCGCGTATGGAAATGGCAGCCGGGTGGCGGATCCAGCGGCGATGGCGGTTCGCCGCCGATGGCGACGGTGTCGCTGCGCCGTCCCGGATCGGGACGCGGCGCCGCGCGCAGCAGCCCTTGCGTGTAGGGGTGGCGCGGCGCGCCGAAGAGCGCGCGGCGCGAGCCGATCTCGACGATGCGCCCCAGATACATGACGCCGACCCGGGTGCTGACATAGCGCACCACCGCGAGGTCGTGGGCGATGAACAGCATCGTCAGGTCGAAGCGTTCGCGCAGGTCGAGCAGCAGGTTCATGATCTGCGCCTGGACCGAGACGTCGACGGCCGAGACCGGCTCGTCGGCGACGATGAAGGCGGGCTGCACCGACAGGGCACGCGCGATCCCGATGCGCTGGCGCTGGCCGCCGCTGAAGTCGCGCGGATAGCGGTCGGCATGCGCCGCCGACAGGCCGACCAGTTCGAGCAGTTCGTGGACCCGCGCGGCGATCTCCGGCCGCGGGCAGACCCGATGCACCGCCAGGGCCTCGGACAGGGTCTGGCGCACGGTCATGCGCGGATTGAGCGAGGAATACGGATCCTGGAAGATCATCTGCAGGTCGCGTCGCGCCTGAAGCATGCGCGTCCGCGGGAACCCGACCAGGTCCTCGCCGCGATAGACGATCGCGCCGGAGGTCGGCTCGACCAGTCGCAGGATAGAGCGGCCGAATGTCGTCTTGCCGGATCCGGACTCGCCGACCAAGCTGACGATCTCGCCCTTGCGGATGGCGAGCGACACCGAATCCACGGCCGCCAGACGGGGCGCGGGCCCACCTGTCAGACGCCGCAGGAAGCCGCCGCGCGGATGGTAGATCTTGGAGAGTTCGCGAATGTCGAGGAGCGGCAGTTCGGCCGCGCCCCTCTCCGCGGCGTCAGCGAGCGGCGGCATCGTTCGCCTCCCCTGCGGCGCGGCGTGCCGGAGAAAACGTGCGAGCCAGCGCCTCGTGGCGGATGCAGGCGGAATAATGTCCAGGCGCCACCTCGCGCAGCGGGAACGCCCCGGAACGGCACCCCTCGTCCGCCAGCGGGCAGCGCGGATGGAAGCGACATCCTTCCGGCGGATCGGCAAGGTCCGGCGGCCCGCCCGGGATCGGCGCAAGCCGGGTCTCGGCATCGGCCAGATCGACGCTTGGCACGCAATCGAGCAGGCCTGCGGTATAGGGATGGCGGGGCTGGCGGAACATCGCCTCGGTCGCGGCGAGTTCGACCAGCCGGCCGGAATACATCACCGCCACCCGCTGGCAGTTCTGCGCGACCACGCCCATGTCGTGCGTGACGAGGAGCACGGCGAGGCGCAGTTCGCGCTGCAGTCCCGCCAGCAGCTTCAGGATCTGGTCCTGAACCGTCACGTCCAGCGCCGTGGTGGGTTCGTCGGCCAGGATGACGCGCGGCGCGCAGGCCAGGGCCGCCGCGATCACGACGCGCTGGCACATGCCGCCGGAGAATTCATGCGGATAGTCGTCGATCCGTCGTTCCGGCGACGGGATGCCGACCTTGCGCATCAGGTCGATGGCGCGGGCGCGCGCTTCGGCACGCGAACCGGCGACGCGATGCTCGAGCATCGCCTCGGCGATCTGCGTGCCCACGGGCAGCACCGGGTTCAGCGCCGCGATCGCGTCCTGCACGATCATCGCGATCCGGCGGCCGCAGATCGCATTCAGTTCCCGGTCCGACAGACCGGTCAGATCGACGCCGTCGAACAGGACCTGACCGGACATATGCGCCTGGGAGGTCGGCGGCAGACGCAGGATCGATCGGCAGACCATGCTCTTGCCCGAGCCGCTTTCGCCGACCAGGCCGAAACATTCGCCCTCGGCGAGGGAAAACGAGACGCCGTCGACGACGGTCAGCAATCCGCGCCGCGTCGCGATGCGCGTCGTCAGTCCGCGGACGTCCAGCAGCGCGGTCATCGGGCAGTGTCGCCGCGCAGCAGGTCGGCGACGCCGTCGCCGAACAGGCTGAGCGCGAGGCCGACGACCACGATGGCGAGGCCGGGCAGCGTCACCATCCACCAGGCGGTGAAGATGAAGCTGCGGCCCTCGGCGATCATCGTGCCCCAGGTCGGCTGCGGCGGCGGCAGCCCGAGTCCGAGGAAGCTGAGCGTCACGGTCGACAGGATGACAAGCACCATCGAGGTCATCGCGAAGATCACGGTCGGCGTGACGACGTTGGGCAGGATATGCCGCAGCAGGATCCGCGCGTCGCGATAGCCGAGGGCGCGCGCGGCGAGGACGTAGTCGCTCTTGCGCGCCACCAGCACCTCAGCCCGAACGATCCGCGCATAGATGCTCCACCCGCTCAGCGTCAGCGCGATGTACATCGACGTCGTGCCCGGCCCCAGCACGGCGATCACGCCGATCGCCATGATCAGGAAGGGAAAGGCGGTGAACGTGTCGACGGTCCGCATGACGATCGTGTCGACGACGCCGCCGAGATAGCCGGCGACCGCCCCCAGGATCGAGCCGATGATCCATGGGAACAGAACGCAAAGGAACCCGATCCGGATGTCCGTCTTCGCCGCGTGAAGGACGCGCGAGAAAACGTCGCGGCCGTAGTTGTCGGTGCCGAACGGGTGCGTCCAGCTCGGGGGGCGCAGCGTGTTGCGCAGGTTCTGGGTGATGGGGTCATAGGGGGTGATCCAGGCGGCGAAGATGCTGGCCAGCAGGATCGCCAGGATCAGGCCCCCGCCGACCAGAAGCGTTCCGCGCCGACCGATGGCCCGCACGAAAGCGCCGCGCGGCGCCAGCGGGCCCAGCGGGCTCGGCGTCCGCGCGGGCGCCGTGCCGGAACTGCCGCGCGCGTCACTCATAGGTCACCCGGGGATCGAGAAGGGCATAGATCATGTCGGTGATCAGGTTGATGCAGATCACCAGCAGCCCGAACACCAGCGCGATCCCCTGGATCGTCGGATAGTCGCGCGCGTCGACCGAGCTGATGATCAGCGAGCCGAGACCGGGGACGTTGAAGACGTTCTCGATGACGACCGATCCGCCCATGAGCCAGCCGATATTGACCCCGAGGATGGTGACGGTCGCCATCAGCCCGTTGCGCAGCACGTGCCGCCGGATCAGCTTGCCGCGGGGCAGACCCTTGGTTCGGGCGAACTCGACATGCGGCGCCTGCATCACCTCGAGGATCGTCGCGCGCAGCGTGCGCATCAGGGTCGGTCCCAGATGCAGCGCGATGGTGAAGGCCGGCAGGAACAGATGCCAGAGCCGCTCGCCGAAATCCTCGCCATAACCCGCGACGGGAAAGATCGGCAGGATGACCGCGAACAGGATCAGCAGGTTGAGACCCAGCCAGAAATAGGGCATCGCCAGCGCCAGCGTCGTCACCGAACGGATCGCCTGGTCGAGCGGGCTGTTGACCCGCAACGCCGACAGGATCGCCAGCGGCACCGACAGCAGCAGCGACAGCACCACCGCATAGAGCGTCAGCGACGCGGTGGCCGGCAGTCGCTCGAACACCACTTCCAGCACCGGCCGGCGGTAGACCAGAGAGTCGCCGAGACGGCCGCTGGCGACGTCGCCCAGGAAGATCGCGAACTGCCGCCAGAGCGGCTGGTCGAGCCCGAGATCGATGCGCAGCGCCGCCAGCGTTTCCGGCGTCGCATAGGCGCCGAGCATCACGGTCGCGGGATCTCCGGGGATCAGCCGCACGAACAGGAAGACGACGACGACGATGCCGAACAGCACCGGCACGAGCTGCAGCAGCCGTCGCGACACGAAGGCCGGGAAATTCATCGCCCCTCCAAGCTGCCCGACAGCGCGATCAGGCGCCCGACATCGAGGCCGGCGATGCCGCCACCGCGCAGCCGCTCGACCGCCTGGGCGTGGGCCCCTGCCCCCGACGCGCCACAGGCATCGGTCGCGAGCGTGGTGAAGAAGCCCCGGTCTGCCGCGTCCCGGGCCATCGCTTCGACCTGCCCGTCGATGGCCGCGCCGCAGATCCACAGGCGGTCGCGTCCCAGGTTGCGCAACACCGGATCGAGCGGTGTCGCGTGGAAGGCGTTCTCGGCCGGGCTGTCGACGACGATCTCGTCGCCGGCCGGCGCTACCGCCGCCAGGAATTCGTGATCGGCCGCCTGCAATTCGCCAGCGGCCAGACGACGCGCCAGATGCGGGTTCGCGTCGCGCCCCGTCCTGGTCCGGAAGGCCGTGCGCACATGCAGGATCTCGATGCCCATGCTGCGACAATGTGCGACCAGCCGCTGGGCATGGGGCAGTGCCGCAGCGACGGCGGCGAACCGGGCTTCGAGATGACCGGGCCGCCCCTGCGCACGGGCCACGCGCCCCATCCAGCCATCGGGATGCGCCCAGAGGCGCTGCATGCCGACCACCAGCAATGCGGTGCGCCGCGCGTCGAAGGGCGGCGCGTCGGGAACGTGCACCAAGTCCCAGAACGGATCGCGGATCATCGCTGCGGCCTCGGGCACCGCCCGCCGGCGCCCCGCGCGCTCCGCCGGGGAGCGCCGGGGCACCGGACGGGCGCCAGGCTCACTGGCTCTTCCACACCTCCCAGAAGCGGTAGACGCGGGTCGGGAAGATCGCGAAGTTCCGGACGTTGTTGCGCGTCGCATAGGCGACCGACGGATGGAACAGGTAGAGCTGCGGGACCTCGGACATCGCGATGCGCTGGAACTCGCGATACATCGCGGTGCGCTTGGCCACATCCTGCTCGCCTTCCGCCGCCTTCGACAGCCGCACCAGCTCCTCGTTGCGATAGCCCGAGAAGGCCGAATCGGTGCCGCCCTCCTCCCGCGACCAGAAATCGAACGGGATGTTCATCGCCGGATCGATCACGGTGTTCGAGCCCAGCTTGTAGAACATGTCGAACTGGCCGCTCGATCGCAGCTGCAGGATCGTGCCCGCCTCGGTGGGCTGCACCTGGATGCGGATGCCGATCTTGGCCAGCTGGTCGGCGACGATGACCGCGGTCTGGTTGGCCATCTCGTCACCGCTCGGAACCACCACGCGGGCGGTGAAGCCCTGCGGGAAGCCGCTCTCGGCCATCAGCCGCTTCGCCCGCTCCAGGTCGTGCTGGACCGCGAAATCGGCGGTATGGAACAGCAGGCCGGGCCCGTAGAAGGGCGACTGAACCGGCTCGCCGTTGCCGAACAGCAGCGCATCGACCATCGCCTGACGATCGAGCGCGAAGAGCATCGCCTGACGCACCTTGACGTCGGCGAAGGCAGGAAATGCCCGGACATTGGGCACGAAGGACGAGCTCGCGTAGAGAGTGACCATCTGGGCGTTGATGCCCGGAACGCCGCGCAGCGCGCGGAACTGGTTGTGCGGGACGCTGAGCGCCACATCGATCTGGCCGGCGCGCAGTTGCAGCACCGCGGCGTTCTCGTCGGCCACCACGCGCATCTCGACTTCGTCGAGATAGGGCCGCTCGCTCTCCCAGTAATGCGGATTGCGCTTCAGCGTGACGCTCTGGCCCTTGACCCAGCGATCGAGGCAATAGGGACCGCTGCCGAGCGGACGCTGACCCATCTCCTGTGCGCCGACGCGCTCGGTATAGGCCTTCGACAGCACGCCCGATCCCCAGAGCGTCAGATAGCTGACGAAGGCGACATTCGGACGAGACAGCGTGATGCGCAGCGTGCGCGGATCGAGCGCTTCCACCACCGGGTTCGCCGGGAACTGCCAGGTCACGCGGCTGTCGCGTTCCATGGCCCTGTCGATCGAGAACTTCACGTCGTCGGCGGTGATCGGCGAACCATCGCAGAATTTGGCGTTGGCGCGCAGCTTGAAGGTATAGACCCGGGAGTCCGGGCTCAGTTCCCAGGACTCCGCCAGATAGGGACGCAGTTCCTTGCCGTCAGGCGAGTTCTGGATCAGCGTCGCATAGATCTGGTACTGCGCCTGGATCGTGTTCGTGTCGTTGGTGAATTTCGTGTCCCAGACCGAAATGTCGGCGGGCCGCGCGACGACCAGCCTGCCGCCCTTCCTCGGCGTCTCGGCGCCCTGGGCGCGGGCCACATCGGCCGGCAAGGTCGCCGTGCCCACGATGCCCGCTGCCAGCATCGCCAGCGATCCGGCGATACGCATGGACCAGTTTCTCTTCAGCTGCTTCATGATCTCGAGCCCCCCTCGTTTCGGTTGCACGGCCGCCCGTCGCGACCCTGCCGCGCGATCGTCTCGCGCACACCCGGTGGCTTGCCGCAAGCAAGGCATGTGCCAGCCATGCGTCGCCATCCCCCGATACGCGACATATCATCCGACAAGCGGGAGCGCGTCAATGCGTGCGGCGCGGACATCGAAGTCGGCGCTCCCGAAGACCGGGCACCATGCGAAAGACCACAATGCGGATCGTGCCATCGATGGCGCCGGCCGGGAGCCATTACCGGGCAGCCCCGATCCTTCGATCGCATTCCGGCGGTCGCGGCGGTCGCCGGTCCGCGCTTCGCCGGCATCGCCGATCACCCCGACATCAGCCGCGCAAGGACATCGGGCCGCTGACACACAAGGCATGAATGTCTGAGACACGTGTTCACGATGCCGGCGCGCCAGGCATACCGGGCGCGGCACCGGCTCCGAGGAAGACCGGCCGGCCGCGATCGGTGGGACCGGCGGCATGGCCGAGCCCGCCGACGCCGTCGGCTGCCCGAGATCGGCCTTTACGTATCGGACCGAAACGCGCATGGTCCCGGCGCTCTTTCGGCATGAAACGGATCGGACCCTCCTGGCAGCCAAGATCCCGGCGCTCCCCCTCCATCCCGGCGCCGATGCGTCGGCCCCTCGCGGCACGCGGCCGTCGTCCGGCGCGACAGATCCGCGAGGCGCGGACCCAGGCGATTGCGACGACGACGCAGACCTCGCGGCCACCGGCCCGGCACCGTCACAACGTCGTGCGCGCGCCTGCCTGACCTGTCAGGCCACCTTCGAGAGCGAATGGTACGGCGAGCGCATCTGCCGGCGGTGCAAGTCGCGGGCAGGCATCCGCCAAGGCAAGCGCTGACCAGCCCCGTCGACGGCCCGGCGCGCGCCCGCCGCGACGAGGGGCGCGGTGGTGCCCGGGCACGGCCGGCGGTTGCGATAACGCTGGCAACGCAGCATGCTTTGCGCGACCCTTGCGATCATCGGGCTTCCGGTCCGGCCGGGATGGCTGGCGAACCGCGCGGCACGCATGACGCGGG
>JBIKLI010000105.1:0-12680 GCA_044359885.1 Alphaproteobacteria bacterium
CGCGCTCGAAGGCCGCGCGATCTGCGACGCGCCGGCGCCCAAGCCGCGCCAGCAGCGCGCGCAGCGTCACGCTGTCGTTGAGCGCGCCCAGCTGGTCCTGGACCCCGGCCAGCGCCGCCAGCCAGCGCCGCGCGCCGCTGCCGGGAAACAGGTCGCGGAAGAACTCGGCCGCGTAGCGCAGCTTCTTGGCCCGCAGGCGCACGCGATGCAGGGCCGGCGGATCGAGCGCCTCGATGCGGCGGGCTTCGCGCAGCAGCTTGCGGTGCAACCGCTTCAGCGTGTCGCGGGCATGGCCCCGGGCGGGCCGGTCGTGGGCCTCGCCCGCCGCGCGGCGCCAGCCATCGCCCTCCATCCAGGCTTCGAGCCGCAGCACGGTCTCGGCGAAGGCGCGCTCGCCCAGCATCGCGCGCACGCGCCGGCGCGCCGCGTCGCGCGCCTGGCCGGCCACCGCCTCGACCGCAGCCAGCGCCGCGGCGTCGTCCATGCGCGCGCGCAGCTCGGGCAGCAATTCCCCGACGAAGACGTCGAGCTCGCGCGCCGCATCGCTGCACCGCGCGATGCGGCGCAGCCCGGCGGCGAAGCGGCGCCGCTCCGCGGGCGGCATGGCGGCGGCGAAGGCGGCGAAGGCCGAACGCAGCCGGCGCAGCGCGACGCGGAACTGGTGCACCGCCAGCGGGTCGTCGCCACGCTCGATGGCGGCGGCGTTGGCGCGCAGCTGGACCAGGCAGACGCGCAGGATCCGACGCAGCGCCGCGCCGACGCTGGCGCGCCGATCCAGCCGCGGGCGCTCGGCGCGCAGCGGCGGCGGCGGCGCGCCGGCGCGCAGCGCATGCGCGCGCGCCGACTTGGCGAGCGGCTGCAGCGCGAACCGCGCCAGGGGCAGCAGCGCCAGGGCGGCCGCATAGACATCGGCGATCTCGCCCGCGACCAGTTCGATCTCGACGTCGCAGAGCGGCTCGGTGCGCCCGCCGGCCCGGATCTCGCCCCGATCGACCGCAAGTTCCAGGACCGAGCCGCCGACCGCCAGCGGCACCGTCGTGCGCTCGAAATCGATGGCGAAGACCTCGGCGAGTTCGCCGAGCCCCTCCGGGGCGAGTCCACGCCCGGCCAGTGCCGCGGCCTCGTCCCCGTCATCCAGCACCGGTCGGCCGGCTTTCGCGGGACGGCTCCACTCGCCGCGCATGATCGGCGGGTCGCCGGGCGCCGGCGCGGTCTTGAGGGTCTGGATCGTCCGCCGGCCCTCCTGCCGCAGGCGAAGCACCGCCCCGGCGCGTTGCAGATCGAGCGCGGCGGTGTCGAAATAGCGGGCGCGCAGCCGCTGCCGCCGGGCCGGGCCCGTCGCCAGCGCCGCCAATTCGGGCGAGGCGAGCAGCCGTGCGGCATCCTCGGGCGTCGTGCGCAGGGCGAGTTCGATCTCCTTGGATCCGTCTTCCATTCCAGCCCCCGAGGACGCGGTGGAAACTAGACGCGGGGCCGGGCGTGCGGCAATCAGCGCCGCACAATTCATTGAACCGGATGGAATTTTCCCGATCCGGGCGGCCGCGCCGTAAGATACCGGTCATCCAAAGGTCACTGGACTTGACGCAAGATCCGGCTTCCCCGCTGTTCGCCGCCGCCCTCGCCCGCCTCGCGCCGCCGCCGGGGCGCGCACTGTGCCTGGACGCGACACCCGCGGTCGCGGCGGTGGCGGCCCAGGCCGGCCACGCGCCGGTCGCCATCCAGTCCTGGCGGCCGCTTCACGACGCGCTGCACACGGCCGGCATCGACAGCCGCCCGGTCGCCGGGCCCGCCGATCTGGGCTTCGATCTGGCGCTGGTCCGGCTGGGCCGCAGCCGGGTGCGCAACCTCGCCGCGCTGGCCGAGGGCCTCGGCCGCCTCGCCGGGCACGGCATCCTGGTCGCGGCGGGCGCCAATGGCTGCGGTCCGGCGAGCCACGCTCGCCAGGTCGGCGCACGCCATGCGCTGGCGCGTTTCCACGGCCGCGCGTTCTGGCTGGCGCGGGCGGAGGCGCCGCCGGCGGCGACGCTGGCGCAATGGCGGCAGGCGGCCGAGCCCGCCACGGTGCCGCCGGACGGCCATCACGCCGCCCCCGGGGCCTTCGCCTGGGACCGGATCGACCGCGGCTCGGCGCTGCTGGCGGCAAGCCTGCCGGAGGACATCGCCGGGCGGGTCGCCGATCTGGGCGCGGGCTGGGGCTGTCTGTCGCTCGCGCTCGCGGCACGCTGTCCCGGCATCGTGGCGCTCGACCTCTACGAGGCGGACCACGCCTCGCTCGCGGCGGCGCGGCACAACCTCGCGCCCGTCCCCGCCGCCGCGTTCCACTGGCACGATGTCGCGCGCGGCCTGCCGCGCGGCGGCTACGACGCGATCGTCGCCAATCCGCCCTTCCACGACGACCGGGCCGCCGATCCAGGGCTTGGCCTTGCCTTCATCCGCGCCGCGTCGGCGGCGCTGCGGCCGGGCGGTCGGTTCCGGCTGGTGGCCAATCGCCGCCTGCCCTACGAAGCCGCGCTGCGCGCGGGCTTCGCGGCGCTGCGCGTGACCGGCGAGGCCGAGGGCTACAAGCTGCTGGAAGCGACGCGCTGAACGCTCTGGGCGGCCGACGTCATGCCCCCTCGCAGATCGCCATGCGCGCCCCGCGCCCGCTCAGGATGAACCGGGGCGTGCCGACTGGAGCGCGCTTGCGTGGACATAGGTCGCGGGGGCGCCGCCGGTGTTGACCAGAACGACCGTGGCGCCGCGCGGGATCGCCCCCGTTTCGACGCGGCGGAACAGGCACAGCGCGACCTTTGCGTTGTAGACCGGGTCTGGGATCAGCCCATGGGCGCGAGCGACGCGGCGCACGACCGCGGCGATTTCGGAGGTGACGATGCCGTAGCCCGGCGCGCGCACGTCATCCTCCAGCGCCACGTCGCCCGGCTCCAGCCGCGTCGCGATCCCGAGCCGCGCGGCGGCGCGCGCGGAATGATCGACGACGTCGCCGGCCAGCCCGGGGGCCGGGCGCGCGATGCACACGCCATGGACGCGGGTCGTCGCGCCGAGATGCTTGAGGCCCAGCGCCAGCCCCGCCGCCGTCATGCCGGCGCCGGCGGCGATGAACACCGCGTGTGCCGCGCCACGCCCGCGCGCCGCCAGCTGCCCGTGCAGTTCCTCGGCGGCGTCGACATAGGCGATGGTCGCGTCGGCGCCGTAATCCAGCCGGCGGTCCAGGATCGCGACGCGGCAGCCAGCATGCTCCAGCTCGTCTCGCACCGCCTCCTCGGCCGCGAGCACCGCCGCGTCGTCGAGATCGGCGCCGACCTCCCGCACCTCCGCGCCGAGGAGATCGAAAAGCAGGCGGTTGCCCTGCAGCGGCGCGCCGTCGCGCGCGGTCGTCCCAGGCACCAGCAGCACCGCGCGCATGCCGCAGCGCGCCGCGGCGGCCGCGATGTCGCGCAGCTTGTTCGACTGGTCGGCGGCATGCGCGACCAGCGTGTCGACGCCGCGTGCGCGCAGCGTGCCAAGCGCGAATTCCATCAGCCGCGACTTGTTGCCGCCGACGCAGAGCCCGGCGAGGTCCTCGCGCTTGATCAGCAGGTCGATGCCCAGCTGCGCCGACAGCACCGGCGCTTCCTCGAGCGGCGTGGGCAGATGGACGAGGCTCAGCCGCGGCTGGCCGGCGCAGATCCTTGTGGTCACGCGGGTCGCTTCTGGACGGGCCCGGCCTCGCCGGGCGCATGGACGAGATGGCACGCGACCGCCTGCCCGGGATCCTCGGCCAGCGGCCGCAGCGGCGGGATCGCCGTGGCGCAGATCGCCTCCGCCTTCGGGCAGCGTGTGCGGAAACGGCATCCGGAGGGCGGATCGATCGGGCTGGGAACGTCGCCGGTCAGAACGCGACGATCGGCGCGTCGCCCGGGCCGAGGCACCGGCACCGACGCCAGCAGCGCCTGGGTGTAGGGATGGCGCGGGCGCGCGAACAGCGTCCGCTTCGGGGCGATCTCGACCAGATGGCCGAGATACATGACCGCGACGCGGTCGGCGATGTGCCGCACGACGCTGAGGTCGTGCGAGATGAAGAGATAGCTGAGCCCAAGCCCGGACTGCAGATCCTGCAGCAGGTTGATCACCTGGGCCTGGATCGACACGTCGAGCGCCGAAACGGGCTCGTCGCAGACGATCAGCCGGGGGTTGAGCGCGAGCGCTCGCGCGATACCGATACGCTGGCGCTGGCCGCCCGAGAATTCATGCGGATAGCGGTCGGCATGCTCCGCGGAGAGGCCGACCAGCGCCAGCAACTCGCGCACCCGCGCGGCATGGTCGGACCGGCGATGCGCCGCGTGCACGACCAGCGGCTCGGCGACGATGCGCCCGACCGTCATGCGCGGATCCAGCGAACCGACCGGATCCTGGAAGATCATCTGCATGTCGCGGCGCAGCGGCCGCAGCTCGGCGCGCGACAGCCGGGTGATGTCGCGCCCATCGAGCAGGATCCGCCCCGCCGTGACGTCGTAGAGACGCAGCAGCAGCCGACCGACCGAGGTCTTGCCGCAGCCGCTTTCGCCGACCAGGGCGAGGGTTTCGCCCCGGCCGATGACGAAATCCACCCCATCGACGGCGCGCACCAGGCTGACCCGCCGGTTCATGAATCCGCTGGTGCGGACGAAATGTTTCGTCAACCCTTCGATCGCGACCAGCGGCGGCGGCGCGACGGTCATGCCGTCGCCCCGTCGCGGTCCAGACGCAGGCACGCGGCGATGGTCGAACGGCCCGCCGCGACCAGCGGCGGATCGATCCGCGCGCAGGTCTCTTCGGCATGGGTGCAGCGGGACCGGAACCGGCATCCCGCCAGCACGCTTCCGGGCGCCGGCACGACGCCTGGAATGGTCCGGAGCCGCACTTCCTCCCGGTCCAGGGCCGGAATGCTGGCGAGCAGACCCTCGGTGTAGGGATGGCGCGGATGGTCGAAGATATCGGCGACGTCGGCGAGTTCGACGACCCGGCCGGCATACATGACGGCGACGCGGTTGGCATATTCGGCGACGATTCCGAGATTGTGGGTGATCAGCACCACCGCCATCCGGAACTCCTCCTGCAGGGACCGCAGGAGCTCCAGGATCTGGGCCTGGATCGACACGTCGAGCGCGGTGGTCGGCTCGTCGGCCAGAAGCAGGCTGGGGCGGCAGGACAGCGCCATGGCGATCATCACCCGCTGACGCATCCCGCCGGACATCTGATGGGGATAGTCGTCGATCCGTCGATGGGGGTCCGGGATCCCGACCTTGGCGAGGAGCTCGATCGCCCGCGCGCGCGCCGCGCGCCGGGACATCGGATCATGGGCCCGGATCGTCTCGGTCAGCTGCTCGGCGATCGAGAAGACCGGGTTCAGCGACGTCATCGGCTCCTGGAAGATCATCGAGATGCGCCCGCCCCGGATGCGGCGCAGCTCGGCCGGCGACGCGGTCAGCAGATCCTGGCCCTCGAACAGGATGCGTCCATCCGTGACCCGGCCGGGCGGATCGGGAATCAGGCGCAGCACCGACAGGGCGGTGACGCTCTTGCCGCTGCCGGACTCGCCGACGATGCCCAGCACCTCGCCGGGCATCACGTCGAAACTGACGCCGTCGACCGCGGCGAAGCTGCCCGAGTCGGTCCGGAACACGACCCGGAGGTCCCGGACGCCGAGGACGGGCGTCGGCGCCGGGCCAGGACCGTCAGCCATGCTGCACCTTGAGGCGCGGATCCAGCGCGTCGCGCAGCCCGTCGCCCAGCAGGTTCAGGCTGAGCACCGTCAGCGCGATGGCGATGCCCGGGAACAGGCAGATCCAGGGCGCCTCGCGGATGTAGTTGCGCCCCTCGGCAATGATGTTGCCCCAGGTCGGGGTCGGCGGCATCGCCCCGACACCGAGGAAGCTGAGCACCGCCTCGGCGATCACGGCATAGGCGAAGACGAAGGTCAGCTGGACGATCAGCGGCGCCAGGCTGTTGGGCAGGACATGGGTCAGCAGGATGCGCGCATCGCTGGCGCCGCAGCATTGCGCCGCGGTCACGTAGTCCATCTCGCGCAGCACCAGGACCGAGGCACGCACGATACGCGCCGTGCGCGGGGTGTAGACCGCGGCGAGCGCGATCACCGCGTTGGCCGCCGACGGTCCGAGCGCGGCGGCGATGGCGATCGCCAGCATGATCGAGGGAAAGGCCATGAGCGCGTCCATCACCCGCATCACCGGGTTGTCGAGGCGCTGGAAATATCCCGCGAGCGCCCCCAGAACGGCCCCGGCGACGCCCGAGATGACGACCACGGCCAGCCCGATCTCCAGCGACAGCCGCGCCCCGTGGACGACGCGGCTGTAGATGTCGCGGCCGAAATTGTCGGTGCCGAAAGGGAATTGCCAGCTCGGTGGGGCGAACCGGTGCATCATGTCCATCTCGTCGTAGGGAACCGTCGCGACGAGATCCGCGGCCAGCGCCATCGCCACCACGACGGCGAACACGGCCAGCCCGCTGAGGAACAGACGATGCCGGGCCAGCTTGCGCAGGGCGCGCACCCGCCCCAGCCGCGCCAGCCATCCCGGCCGCGCGGGCGCAGCGGCGGGGCTACCGGGTGCCGCGTTCATAGCGCACCCGGGGATCGATATAGGCATAGAGCAGGTCGACGAGCAGATTGATCAGCAGCAGCTTGATGGCGATGAACAGCAGCGTACCCTGGATGACCGGGTAGTCGCGGCGCAGGATCGCCGAACCGAGAAGCCGACCGACGCCCGGCACCGAGAACACCGTCTCGATCACCACCGATCCGCCGAGCAGCAGGCTGAAGGAGATGCCGAGCACGGTGACCACGGGGACCATGACGTTCTTGAGCGCGTGCTTGCCGATCACCAGCGTCTCGGACAATCCCTTGGCGCGCGCGGTGCGGATATAGTCCTGGCCCAGGACCTCCAGCGTCGTCGAGCGCGTGACCCGCGCCAGCAACCCGATCTGCAGCAGCGCCAGCGACGTCGCCGGCAGGATGCAACTGCGCAGCCAACCGAGGACATCTTCGCTCAGCGGCACGTATCCCCCGCTCGGCAAGACGCCGAGATGGACCGAGAACAGCACGATCGCCATCAGCCCGAGCCAGAAATTGGGCAACGCGACGCCCACCAGCGCCGTCGTCATCACCGCCTGATCGATCCAGCTATTGGCGTTCAGCGCCGCCACCAGCCCCAGCGCGATCGCGACCACCGCGCTCAGCACGAAGGCGAACAGCGTCAGCGACAGCGTCACCGGCAGCCGCTCGATGAAGGCCTGGGTGACGGACCGGCCGAGCAGGAAGGACTGACCCAGATCGCCCTGGGCCAGCTTCCAGTACCAGCTGCCGATCTGGACCAGGAACGGCTCGTTCAGCCCCAGCTGCTCGCGGATCTGCGCGATCTCCTGGTCGCTGGCCGAAACGCCCCCGATGATCATCGCCGGATCGCCAGGCACCAGCCGCATCAGCAGGAACGACGCCAGGGTGACCAGCGCCAGCACCGGCACGGCCGCGATCAGCCGATAGACGATGTAGGCGGCCATGATTTCTCGATCGGAAGCGATGGGCGCGCGCGGTGCCGCCGCGCGCGCCCGGACGAAGCCATGCTCACCGCTCGAGCCAGACGTTCCAGAGCCGCGGGATGCGATGCGGAACGAAGCCCTTCATGGTCTTCAGGTTCGCCTGATAGCGGTGCATATCGCCGAACTTGAACTGATAGGCCTGGGCGTAGAGATGCTCCTGCATCCGCGCGAAGGCCTCCTTGCGCTCGGCCTCGCTGGGAAGGTTTGCCATGTCGTCCCAGTGCTTCTTCATGACCGGATCCTCGGCAGGCAGATTGGCCATGTTGAAGGGGAACATCATATCGGAAACGGCGCTGCGGGGCCCGAGCGCCGGTCCCGTCCCCCAGCCGGTGAAGTAGAAGCTCCATTTGTCAGGCTGGTTGGCGCGGATGGTCCTCGTCGTCGGCCAGTCGGTGACCTCCAGCCGGGTTCTGAACCCGACCGCGCGAAGTTGCGCCGACATGATCATCGCGGCGTTGTACATGTAGCTGTAGTCGTTGTTCGTCATCACGATCAGTTCTTCGCCCTTGTAGCCCGCCTCTGCCATGTATCTGCGCGCCAGCGCGGGGTTCGCCTGATTGTAGTACTGCTTGCCGGCGTCGGTGTAGAAAGGCGTTCCTGGATACTGGAAACCGGGCTGCAGCGAATAGGCGCCGTCGGTCGCGACCTCCATGATCGCCTTCATGTCGAGCGCGGCCTGGATCGCCTTGCGGATCAGCAGATTGTCGGTCGGCGGCTTCTTCAGGTTCGGGACCGCGATCGGAATGCCGAAATTGTCCTGGCGGATGACGTCGATGCGCGGATGGCCCTGCAGACGCTGCGCCGCCTTGGTCGGCAGTTCCTCGATGCCGTGATACTCGCCCGCCTCGAGACCGGCGACGCGTGCGCCGTCCTCCTTGACGATGCGGATCGAGACGCGGTCGAAGCAGACCTGCTTGTAGCCGCCGAAACCCGTCGCGGTCTCGTAGCGCGTGTCCGGCTGGTAGTCGGCATAGCGCTCCAGCGTGACATGCGAATCCGGCACCCACTCGACGAATTTGAACGGTCCCGTGCCGATGAAGGCGATCCTGTTCGCCTCCTTGTCGCGCTCCGACGCCGGCAGGATCACGATCGGCGTGGCGAATGCGCTGAAATCCTCGAGGAAGGTCGGTACGCGCTGGCTCAGCTCGATCCTGACGGTCATCGGGTCGGGGGCGCTCACCGACGTCACCTTGTCGAGGATCGAGCGGTTGCCGCCCATTCGCTTGTAGCGCTCGATCGAGGCGACCGCGTCGGCGGCGGTCAGGGGCTGACCGTTGTGAAACCGGATGCCCTGGCGCAACTTGAAGATATAGGTCCGGCCGTCCGCGGATTCGGAGAACTCGGCCGCCAGTTCTGGGATGATCGCGTTGTTCTCGTCGCGCGTGATCAGCGTCTCGAAGAACAGCATGGCGACGTTGCGCGTCGACACGGCGGACGAGAAATGCTGGTCGAACCCGGGCGCCTGGGCCGCCTGCGCATAGATCAGGCGCGGCGACTGGGTCGGGCACTTGAACGGCGCTGCCGACGCAGGCAGCGCCGCTGCGGCGAGCGCCGCGGCGCCCGCGATCAGCGCGATGTTCCGTTTCGTCGATCCTGTCATCTCCAATTCCTCCTTCTTGCGATCAAGCCACCCCGCCGGCGGCGTTTCTAGTCCTCCTGCGGCGCGCGCCCGGCCCGGCGCTGCTGCGGCGCGTCGGCGACCATCCAGAAGACCGTCGAATCGGGACGCGCGATGCGATCGCTGCGAAACATGTAGAGCAGGCCGTCGCAGGGTGCCGCGACCGGATGGCGCGACAGCGCCGGATCCGTGCCATAGGGGTCGATGACATGGGCCACGACGTCGCCGGCCCGGACGCGCTCGCCGAGCCGCCTGGCATAGGTGACGATCCCGGCGCAGGGTGCGTGTCCCTTCTCCATGTGCGAGGTCGGGACCGGCGCGCGCACCGGCGTCGGCACCGGGCCTGGCTCGTCGTCGATGACGCCCCTGCGGACCAGGAAACGGTAGAGCCGCTCGGCATCGTCCGCGCCGAGCCGGTCGTCGACGTCAAGCCGGCCGCGATATTCCAGCGTCGCGGTGACACAGCCCTGGGAAACCGGCGCGCCGGCGGGTGCGCGCGCGCGGACCGCGGGCCATAGCGCCCCCACCGTCGTCATGAAGGTCCGCTTGTCGGCGTACCAGTCCATGATGAAGGTCGCGTCGCTGCCGATCGCGTCGGCCAGGTCGCGCCCGCCGATGTCGAGACACTCCTTGTAGACGACGAGGTAGAGGAGCGATTCCGCGGCGCAGTGGCAGTCGAAGACCAGATCCGCGTCGACGGAAAGCTCGAGCAGCTTCCAGCGCAACGCCTCGAGTTCGGTCGCCGGCGCCTGCTCGGCGCAATAGGCGACCGCGGCGGCGCGGATCAGGCTCTTGTTCGCCTCGGCATCTGCGCCCAGCCTGTCCTTGACCCGTTCGGCCAGCTCTGCCCAGTCGGGACCGAAACCGCGATTGTAGTTCTCGCGCGTCGCCAGATCGAAGCGGCCGGTGAAATAGGAACCGACCACCTGACCGATGCCGATCGGATTGGCCACCGGCACGACGACGATCTCGCCGCGGATCCGGCCCTGCGCCTGCGCGGCCTCCAGCTTCGGCATCAGATGGTGCAGCGCCAGGATCGCCGGCAATTCGTCGGCGTGCAGCGCGGCGTGGAAATAGGCCTTCGGCCCGGCACCCGGCGTCCCGTAGCGATGCACGACGAGGCTGCGCCGCGTCCCCGGCGACATCGACGGCAGCTGGATGTCTTGCGTCGTCACCGGCATGCCCCACCCCACCCGAACAACCGCCCCCGCGGACTGCCACTGTCGGTCACGCGATCCCCGGCCGTCAAGCGGACCGGCGACGGCGTCGACCAGCGGCCTCACAGCGTGCCGGGATAGGCGCCGCCGTCGAGTACGACGTTCTGGCCGGTGAAATACCCGGCCTGGACCGAGCACAGGAAGGCGCAGAACTCGCCGAACTCCTCCGCCGTGCCGTACCGCTTCGAGGGGTTGTCCTGCTTGCGCTTCTCGTAGAGCGCCTGCTCGCTCTCGCCGGTCTTGCGCGCCAGCGCGGCGAAGGTCGAACGCAGCCGGTCGGTCTCGAACGGGCCGGGCAGCAGATTGTTGATCGTCACGTTGGCATGCGCGACCTGACGCGCGAGCCCGGCGACGAAGCCGGTCAGGCCGGCGCGCGCGCCGTTGGACAGGCCCAGATGCGGGATCGGCGCCTTCACCGAGGTCGAGGTGATGTTGACGATGCGCCCGAAGCGCCGCGCGATCATCCCGTCGACCACCGCGCGCATCAGCATGATCGGCGTCACCATGTTGGCCTCCACGGCGGCATGCCAGGCGGCCTCGTCCCAGTCGCGGAAATCGCCGGCCGGCGGGCCGCCCGCGTTGTTGACCAGGATGTCGGGCGACGGCATCGCGGCCAGCGCCGCTTCGCGCCCGTCGCGGGTGGTGATGTCGCAGGCCAGCGTCGCCACCCGGGCGCCGGTCGCGCGCCGGATCTCCTCGGCCGTGGCCTCCAGGGTCTCGCGGCCGCGCGCCAGGATCAGCAATTCTGCGCCCTCGCGCGCGAGCGACATCGCGCAGCCCTTCCCCAGCCCCTTGCTGGCGGCGCAGACGATGGCCTTGCGGCCCTTGAGTCCCAGTTCCATGGCGTTCGGCTCCCTTTCAATCGAACAACTCGCGCTCGCGCAGCACGGCCCGCGCAAGCGGCAACGTGACGGGCCGCTTGGCGGCCAGGGCGGCATGGTCGAGCAGATCGACGATGCGCGCCAGGATCTCGAAGCGCCGCTCGACCCGCGCGACCACGTAGCGGATCACCTCGGCATCGGGCGGCAATTGGCGGTCGGCGAAGAGCTTGGCCAGGACCGCGGCCAGCATCGCGTCGTCCGGCGGCCCCACCGCCACGGACGGCAGGGCGACCAGGCGCGACGACAGGTCGGGCAGCGCCACGCCCCAGCGCGCCGCCGGCGCGCGCGCCGTCAGCAGCAGCGAGCCGCCCTGCTGCTGCACGATGTTGTGCAGATGCAGGAGCGCGCGTTCGCCGCCCTCGCCCCGCGCCGCGATCCAGGCCGGCGCGTCCTCGACCAGCAGCGCACGAGCAACTTCCGCGACCAGCGTCGCCGGATCGGTGTCGGGCGGCACGTCGCGAGCCCCCGCGCGCGCCGCCCAGATGCGCGCCAGATGGGTCTTGCCGCAGCCGGGGGGGCCGTGCAGCACCAGCCCGGGCGCGGGCCAGCCGGGCCAGCGGTCGACCCAGCCCAGCGCCGCCGCGTTGGCCTCGCCGACCGCCAGATCGTCGCGGTGTGCCGACACCGGGCGCGTGCCCAGCGCCAGCGGCAACTGCACGGCGGTCATGTCGGCCCGTCGGCGCGGGCCAGCCGCCGGCCCCACTGCCAGAGATAGGCGCCGCCGGACAGCACCGTGGTCGCAGCCGCCAGATGCACCAGCAGCCAGACGATCACCGGATGCCCGAAGCCCAGTCCCAGCGACGCCAGCACCGCGCCGACCAAGGCGATCTGGATCGCGGTGTTGAGCTTGCTGACGGCCAGCGGCCGGGCATGCAGGTCGCCCATCATGAAATACGCCACCATCGCGCCGCCGACGATCAGCACGTCGCGGAACACCACCAGGACGACCAGCCAGGCCGGGATATGTCCGAGCCAGCCCAGCATCAGATAGGTCGAGACCACCAGCGCCTTGTCGGCGAGCGGGTCGAGATAGGCGCCCAGCGCCGTGCGCGCGTCGAAGGTCTTGGCGATCCAGCCATCGATCGCGTCGGTCACGCCGGCGGCGACGAACAGCCAGAAGCACAGCGCGAAGGCGCCGTCCAGCATCAGCATGATCGCGACCGGCACCGACAGCAGCCGGGCCAGCGAAAGGATGTTGGGAATGAAGACCACGATGACGCCGCGCCGGCCCCGCTGACCGCCAGCCGCGGCCCGCCTCGGTCCCGCCCCCGGCCCATTGCCACGGGGCGGGTTTCGGATAAGGTTGCGCGCCGCGATCCGACGAATTCTTCGACGGTGCGAGTTTCGCATGGGGACGCCATGACCAGCAACGCCTCCGGGGCCGGCGCGCCG
>JBIKLI010000106.1:0-12665 GCA_044359885.1 Alphaproteobacteria bacterium
CAAGCTCGACGGCAATATCGGCTGCATGGTCAATGGCGCCGGCCTCGCGATGGCGACGATGGACATCATCAAGCTCTATGGCGGCGAGCCGGCGAACTTCCTCGATGTCGGCGGCGGGGCCACGAAGGAGCGCGTCACCGCGGCCTTCAAGCTGATCCTGTCCGACCCGAACGTCGAAGGCATCCTCGTCAACATCTTCGGCGGCATCATGCGCTGCGACGTCATCGCCGAGGGCGTGGTCGCGGCCGCGCGCGAGGTGGCGCTCGACGTCCCGCTGGTCGTGCGGCTCGAGGGCACGAATGTCGAACTCGGCAAGAAGATCATGAAGCAGTCCGGACTGCCGATCCTGTCGGGCGACAATCTCGCCGACGCGGCGGAAAAGATCGTCAAGGCCGTGAAGGAGGCCGCATAACCATGGCCGTCCTCGTCGACAGGAACACCAAGGTGATCTGCCAGGGCTTCACCGGCGCGCAGGGCACCTTCCACTCCGAGCAGGCGATCGCCTACGGCACCAAGATGGTCGGCGGCGTGACGCCCGGAAAGGGCGGTTCGCGGCATCTGGACCTGCCGGTCTTCGACACGGTCGCCGCGGCCAAGGCCGCGACCGGCTGCAACGCCTCGGTCATCTATGTGCCGCCGCCCTTCGCGGCGGATGCGATCCTCGAGGCGATCGACGCCGAGATCCCGCTCGTCGTCTGCATCACCGAGGGGATCCCCGTGCTCGACATGGTCAAGGTCAAGCGCGCGCTGGCCGGTACCCGCACGCGGCTGATCGGCCCCAATTGTCCGGGCGTGATCACGCCGGGCGAGTGCAAGATCGGCATCATGCCCGGCCACATCCACCAGCGGGGCCGGATCGGGATCGTGTCGCGCTCCGGGACGCTGACCTACGAGGCGGTGGCGCAGACCACCGCCGCCGGGCTTGGACAGACGACCTGCATCGGCATCGGCGGCGACCCGGTGAACGGCACCAATTTCATCGACTGCCTGGAGATGTTCATCGCCGATCCCGAGACCCAGGGGATCATCATGATCGGCGAGATCGGCGGCGACGCGGAAGTCCGGGGCGCCGAATTCCTGAAATCGTCGGGCACGCGCAAGCCGGTCGTCGGCTTCATCGCCGGCCGCACGGCGCCGCCCGGCCGCCGCATGGGCCATGCCGGCGCGGTGATTTCGGGCGGCAACGACACCGCCGAGTTCAAGGTCGAGGCCATGCGGGCCGCTGGGATCCGGGTCGCCGACTCGCCGGCGGCGCTGGGCTCGACCATGCTGAAGGCCATGCAGGGATGACGCGTCGCCGCGCTCCCGGGGGGTGGGGGCGCGGCCGCGGCGATCTCGCCGACCACGAGACGGGCCCCGCCGGCGCCCGAAGACCAGCCGGTGCCGCAGTGTCTGCGCGCCCGGCGCGGCGCGCGGTGGATAGCGAAACGGTGCCATGACCCAGACCCTCGCCACCTTCCTGACCGGCGCCAATGGCGCCTTCATCGCCGAACTCCACGAGCGCTGGCTCGCAGATCCCGGGTCCGTCGATCCGAGCTGGCAGGCCGTTTTCGAGGGCCTCGCCGAAGAAGCCGCCGCGCTCGGCGCCGAACTGCGCGGTCCGTCATGGTCGCGCGGTCCGCGCGCGCAGGTGGTCGGCGTCGCCGAGCCGGCGCCGCCGGGTCGTCCAGGGGCAGGGGCCAAGGTGGCGGCGGCCTCGCGGCCCGGCGCCACGGCCGAAGAGGTCCGCGCGGCCACACGGGATTCCGTTCGCGCGCTGATGCTGATCCGCGCCTATCGGATCCGCGGGCATCTGCAGGCCAATCTCGATCCGCTGCGGCTGAAGCCGCGCGAGCGGCATGCCGAGCTCGAACCCGCCACCTACGGTTTCACCGACGCCGACATGGACCGGCGCATCTTCATCGATGGCGTGCTGGGGCTGGAGACGCCGACCTTGGGCGAGATCGTGCAGGTCCTGCGCGACACCTATTGCGGCTCGATCGGCGTCGAGTTCATGCACATGTCGGATCCCGAGCAGAAGGCCTGGATCCAGGAGCGCATCGAGTCGATCCGCAACCAGACCGAGTTCACGGCCAAGGGCAAGAAGGCGATCCTGGAGCGCCTGACCGCGGCCGAGAAATTCGAGCAGTTCCTCGACCGGAAATACACGGGCACCAAGCGCTTCGGTCTCGAGGGCGGCGAGGCGATGATCCCGGCGCTGGAGCAGATCCTCAAGCGCGGCGGCCAGCTCGGGCTGAAGGAGGTCTGCATCGGCATGCCCCATCGCGGGCGGCTCAACGTCCTCGCGAACTTCATGTCGAAGCCCTACGCGGCGATCTTCTCCGAATTCCAGGGCATCCCCGCGAATCCCGAGGACGTCCAGGGCTCGGGCGACGTCAAGTACCACATGGGAACGTCCGCCGATCGCAGCTTCGACGGCAACGTCGTGCACCTGTCTCTGCAGGCGAACCCGTCGCATCTCGAGGCGGTCAACCCGGTGGTGCTCGGCAAGGTGCGCGCCAAGCAGGTGCAGCGCATGCTCGCCAATCCGGGGCTGTCGCGCGAGGACGCGATGGGCGAGGTGATGGCGATCCTGCTTCATGGCGACGCCGCGTTCGCCGGACAGGGGATCGTCGGCGAGACGCTGATGCTGTCCGAGCTCAAGGGCTACCGGGTCGGCGGCACGATCCATTTCATCGTGAACAACCAGATCGGCTTCACGACGTCGCCGCAGTATTCGCGCTCCTCCCCCTATCCGACCGATGTCGGCAAGATGATCATGTCGCCCATCTTCCACGTGAACGGCGACGACGCGGAGGCGGTGGTGCATGTCGCGCGGATCGCGACGGAGTTCCGCCAGCGCTTCAAGAAGGACGTGATCATCGACATGATGTGCTACCGGCGGCACGGGCACAACGAATCCGACGAGCCGAGCTTCACCCAGCCGCAGATGTACCGCGCGATCGCCGGGCATCCGACGTCGCGCGCCATCTACGCCGGCCGGCTGGTCGGCGAAGGCACGCTCACGGGCGACGAGGCCGAGGCGATCGTTTCCGAATTCCAGGCGCATCTCGAGGCCCAGTTCGAGGCCGCGAAAGGCTATCGCCCCAACAAGGCTGACTGGCTCGAAGGCAAATGGACCGGCATGGAGGTGGCGTCGGGCGAGGATCGCCGCGGCGACACCGCGGTGCCGATGGAGTTGTTGCGCAAGGTGGGTGACGCTCTCACCCGCGTGCCCGAGACCCTCCGCATCCACCGCACGCTGCGCCGCGTGCTCGACGCCCGCCAGCGCGGCCTGCAATCCGGGACCGGGCTCGACTGGGCGACCGCCGAGGCGCTCGCCTTCGGCACGCTGCTGGCAGAAGGCACGCCGGTGCGGCTTTCCGGCCAGGACTCCGGCCGCGGCACCTTCTCGCAGCGTCACTCGGTGCTGGTCGACCAGGAGACAGAGGAACGCTTCCTGCCGCTGAACCAGGTCGGCGAGGGGCAGGCGCCCTTCGAAGTCATCGATTCGCCGCTGTCCGAATTCGGGGTGCTGGGCTTCGACTACGGCTACTCGCTCGCCGAGCCCAACGCGCTGGTGTGCTGGGAGGGGCAGTTCGGCGATTTCGTCAACGGCGCCCAGGTGATGATCGACCAGTTCATCTGCTCGTCGGAGTCCAAGTGGCTGCGCATGTCGGGCCTGGTGATGCTGCTGCCCCATGGCTACGAGGGTCAGGGCCCCGAGCATTCGTCGGCGCGGCTGGAGCGTTTTCTGCAGCTGTCGGCGGAGGACAACTGGCAGGTCGTCAACCTGACGACGCCGGCCAACTACTTCCACGCGCTGCGTCGCCAGGTCCGCCGTCCCTTCCGCAAGCCGCTGGTCGTCATGACGCCGAAATCGCTGCTGCGGCACAAGCTGGCGGTCTCGGCGCTGGCCGACATGGGGCCGGGCACGACGTTCCATCGCGTGCTGCCCGATTCCGGCAAGCTGGTGGCCGACGCGCGCGTGCGCCGGGTCGTCCTGTGCTCGGGCAAGGTCTATTTCGACCTCTTCGAGGAACGCGAGAAGCGCGGCATCGACGACGTGGCCCTGATCCGCGTCGAGCAGCTCTATCCGTTCCCGTTCCGGACCCTCGAGAAGGAATTGCAGCGTTATCGAAAGGCCGAGGTCGTCTGGTGCCAGGAGGAGCCCTACAACATGGGCGCCTGGCATTTCGTCGACCGCCGGATCGAGCAGGCGCTCGGCGCCATCGATATCGCGGCCAAGCGGCCGCGCTATGTCGGCAGGCTCGAGTCGGCGTCGCCGGCGACCGGCCTCTACAAGCGGCACAATCAGGAACAGGCGAAGCTCGTCGGCGAGGCCCTGGAGGCCTGACGGCACGCGCCAAGACGAAAGGACCAGGAAGATGGCGGTCGAGATCAAGGTGCCCGCGCTGGGCGAGTCGGTGACCGAGGCGACGGTCGCGAAGTGGTTCAAGCAGGTCGGCGAGGCCGTCGCCGCCGACGAACCGCTGGTCGAACTGGAAACCGACAAGGTCACGGTCGAGGTGCCGGCGCCCGCGTCGGGCAGCATCGCCGAGATCCGCGCCGCGGCCGGCACGACCGTCAATGTCGGTGCGCTGCTCGGCACGATCGCCGCCGGCGCCGCCCCGGCCAAGGCCGCCGCGAAGCCGGCCGCCGCCGCGGCCGCTGCGGCGAAGGCGGCCCCCCCGCCCGCCGCCGCCAAGGATCCAGGGCCCGCCGCGCGCAAGATGATGGCCGAGACCGGCGTCGCCCCGGCCACGGGCAGCGGCAAGGACGGCCGCGTGACCAAGGCCGACATCCTCGCCGCGGTCGCGGCCCCGGCGGCCGCGTCCGCTCCCGCCCCGGCCCAAGCGGCGCCGCGCCAGGCCGGCGCCGGCGAGGAACGGGTGAAGATGACGCGGCTGCGCAAGCGCATCGCCGAGCGTCTCAAGCAGGCGCAGAACACCGCCGCCATGCTGACCACCTTCAACGAGGCGGACATGGGCGCGGTCATGGCGCTGCGCACGAAATACAACGAGGCCTTCGAGAAGCGTCACGGCGTCAAGCTCGGCTTCATGTCGGTCTTCGTGAAGGCCTGTGTCGCGGCGCTGAAGGAGATCCCGGCCGTCAACGCCGAGATCGACGGCGACGACATCGTCTACAAGAACCGCTACGACATCGGCGTCGCGGTCGGCACCGAGCAGGGCCTGGTCGTGCCGGTCGTGCGCGGCTGCGACGCGATGAGCCTCGCCGAGATCGAGAAGGCGATCGGTGCCTACGGCCGCAAGGCCCGCGACGGCAAGCTCGCGCTGGAGGATCTGGCCGGGGGCACGTTCACGATCTCCAATGGCGGCATCTACGGATCGCTGATGTCGACGCCGATCCTCAACCCGCCGCAATCCGGCATCCTCGGCATGCACAAGATCCAGAACCGGCCGGTCGCGGTCGGCGACCGGATCGAGATCCGGCCGATGATGTATCTGGCGCTGTCCTACGACCACCGCATCGTCGACGGCAAGGAGGCGGTGACCTTTCTCGTCCGCGTCAAGGACGCGATCGAGGACCCGCAGCGCCTGATGCTGGACATGTGACCGGCGCCCCATCGCTCAGAGGATCGACCATGGCAGGTGAGACCTACGACGTCGTCGTCATCGGCGCCGGGCCCGGCGGCTATGTCTGCGCCATCCGCGCCGCCCAGCTCGGCCTGAAGGTGGCCTGCGTCGAGAAGCGCGCGACCCTCGGGGGCACGTGCCTCAATGTCGGCTGCATCCCCTCGAAGGCGCTGCTCCAGGCCTCGGAGAAGTTCCACGAGGCCGTCCACGGCCTCGCCGCGTTCGGGGTCAAGGTCGGCAAGGTCGAACTCGACCTCGCGGCGATGATGGCCCACAAGGACAAGGTGGTCGATGCCAACGTCAAGGGCGTCGAGTTCCTGTTCAAGAAGAACAAGGTCGAATGGGTGAAGGGGGCTGCGCGCATCGCGGGCCCGGGCAAGGTCGCGGTCGGCGATCGCGTGCTCGAGACCCGGGCGATCGTGATCGCGACCGGTTCGGAAGTGGCACCGCTGCGCGGCATCCCGATCGACGAGACGCGCATCGTCTCATCGACCGGCGCGCTCGAACTGACGGCCGTGCCCACGGCGATGGCCGTGATCGGCGGCGGCGTGATCGGGCTCGAGATGGCCTCGGTCTGGCAGCGGCTCGGCGCCAAGGTCACTGTCGTCGAGTTCCTCGACCGCGTCCTGCCCGGCATGGACGGCGAGGTGTCGAAGCAGACGCAGCGAATCCTGGCGCGCCAGGGCATCGAGTTCCGGCTGTCGACGAAGGTGACGTCTGCCGCGGCCGGCGATTCCGGCGTCGTCCTGACCCTCGAGCCAGCGGCCGGCGGCGCGCCGGCGACGCTGCCGGTCGACGTCGTGCTGGTCGCCGTCGGTCGCCGTCCGCATGTCGAGGGTCTGGGGCTCGCCGAGGTGGGCGTTGCCCTCGACGACAAGGGTCGCATCGCGACCGACCATGCGTTCCGCACCAGCGTGCCGGGAATCTACGCGATCGGCGACGCGATCGCCGGACCCATGCTCGCCCACAAGGCCGAGGACGAGGGCGTCGCCGTCGCCGAGATCCTGGCCGGGCAGAAGCCGCACGTGAACTACGATGCCATTCCGAACGTCGTCTACACTTGGCCCGAGATCGCCGCTGTCGGCGCGACCGAGGAGCAGCTCAAGGCCGCGGGCGTCGCGTATCGTGCCGGCAGGTTCCCGTTCACCGCCAACGGCCGCGCGCGCGCCATGAACATGACCGACGGGTTCGTGAAGATCCTTGCGGATGCGTCAAGCGACCGGGTGCTCGGCGTCCATATCGTCGGTCCGAACGCGGGCGACCTGATCGCCGAACTGGCACTGGCGATGGAATTCGGTGCGACCTCCGAAGACATCGCGCGCACCTGCCATGCCCATCCGACGCTGAACGAGACGGTCAAGGAAGCGGCGCTCGCCGTCGACGGCCGCCCCATTCACATTTGACTCCCCAAACGCCCTTCACCGGAGACGAACCCCAGTCATGTCCACCCCCGCCAACGCGCCGCATGTCGTCCAGGTCGATCTCGACGAACGGGCCTTCCTGTTTCCCGCCGGCAAGAGCGTCTCGCAGCTGATCCTGACGGCCTCCGGCAACACCGTCTCCATCGACCTGACCTTTCCGTTCAACCAGACGCGCCTGCCGCCGCGGCTCGCCGTGCTCGATGTCGACGATGCGGCCGTGCTGGCGCGCTGCCTGACCATGGCGGTCTATCTGGCGCGGACCCAGCACGCCATCACGGAAACCATGCACATCACCATCGACGTCCTGGCCAACGGCTACCGGCTGCAGTTCGGCGACTTGCACAAGCCGCTGGAGCTGATGCTCGGCACCGCGTGCATCTGGCGCGTCTGCCAGGGCTTCCTGCGCGTCGTCGACGTCATCTCGCCGGTGGAGTCGCACTGAGCGGCGCCGGTACCGGCACCCAGAATGCGTGCTTGATGCGTCCGCCCGGCCGCAGCGGCGGCTGATCGGCGATCCGGACGCCGCCGCAGGCCAGGATCACGCGGCGCGAGGCCACGTTGTCGTCGTCGCAGGTGATCATCACCCGGGCAAGGCCGCTCGCGGCACCGGCCTCGTGCAGCATAAGCCGCAGTGCCGCCGTCGCGATCCCGCGGCGGCGTTTCCACGGCACCACCGTGTAGCCGATATGCCCCGAGCAATAGGCCGGCAGAGCCTCGGTGCCCGGGGCATAGCGGAAGTTGATCGTGCCGCAGAACTCGCCGTCGGAGATCCATCGCACGAAGCCGGGCAGCCGCCTGACCAGGCGGCCGTCGATCAACCGCAGCAGACTTCGCGGACGCACAAGCTCCGCGAGGAACCCGTCGGGATCGGCACGCAGCTCCGCCAGCTGCTCGGCGCTGATGTCGCGCTCGGTGTTCGACGACCAGCCGCTGCCCAGCGCCGCCGCGAAATCGCCCAGCCATGCCTTCGACGGCTCGGCGAGGACGACGCCGCTCACCTGAGCGCCCCGGTCTCGAAGAGCGGGCTGTCGATGACCGCCACATGGGCGTAGGCCTCGCGCGGCACCTGCTCGCCGCTCCGGGTCCCGTCGTCGTGGCCGTAGCGCTGGATCTGGGCCCAGAGCCGGTCGCCATGGGAGAAGTGCCACCATTCCTCGGGATAGTTCACGAACCCGGCCGCGGCCATGATGCGCGTCAGCAGGGCCCGGTTGGCGCGCGCGGGGGCCGGCAGCGTGGCGCACGCGGTGCGGACATGATCGTCCGGCATGCCGCGCCTCGAGAAATCTCCATAGGCGCCGCCCATGTCGAGCTCGGTGCCGTCACGCGTCAGCGTGACGTCGACCGCCGCGCCGCTCTGGTGGCCGCTGGGCTTGTCCACCGGATCGGCGACGTCGCGGCGGCATAGCTCGGTCAGCGCCTCGGGATCGAGCCCGGGATGGCTGCGGGCCAGCTGCGCGAAGCGTCGGTTCCAGGACGCGAATTGCCGGGACTGGGTCCGGAAGGCGTCGAGCACGCACAGCGTCAGTCCCTCCGGCAGGCCGGCGGCCGCGCGCTGCAGGCGGGCATGAACGTCGGGCCGCAGCCGCCGCGCGTCGCCGGGCAGCCCGGCCCGTACGACCAGCCGCGGACCCTCGACGATCGGCACCAGGATCGGTGCGCGCGTCGCCTGCGTCTCTCCTCCCATCCTGCTGTCCCCTCGCCCCCTGCCATCGAGGCGAAGTTAATGCCATGAAAGGCATCTCCAGCAAGGCCTGCGCGGCGGTCGATCGGGATCGCCGGCCTGCGCCTCCGCGCAGGGGCGAGGCTGCAGCCCGTCCATGTCTGGCACCGCTGCGCCTCGGGGCCCGACTGCGCTAGAGTGGTGCGGCAACCGGGGGACAGACGCCATGCGCGCACGAATTCGCGGCACCGAGATCTATTTCGACGTCGAGGGCTGCGGGCTCGTTCCCGACGGCAATCGCATGGTCGAGCGGCCACCGGCCTTCGTGATCCATGGCGGGCCGGGCGGCGACCATAGCGGCTTCAAGCCGGGCTTCTCGGCGCTCGCCGACCGGATGCAGCTGGTCTATTTCGATCACCGTGGCCAGGGCCGTTCCGCGAAGGGCGATCCGGCGACCTACACGCTCGACGAGAATGTCGAGGACATGGAGGCGCTGCGCCTGCATCTGGGCCTCGGTCCGATCGTCAGCATCGGCACCAGCTATGGCGGGATGGTGGCCATGGCGCATGCGGCGCGCTATCCCGCATCGGTGTCGCATCTGGTCCTGGTGGTGACTGTCGCCCATGCCGGCTTCAACGCGCGCGCGCAGCAGATCGTCGCCGAGCGCGGCACCGCCGAACAGAAGGAAGTGGCGGCGCAGCTCTGGACCGGCCAGCTCGATACGCCGGAGAAGCTGCGGCGCTACTACGAGGTCATGGGGCCGCTCTATTCGCGGCGGCACGATCCGGCCGCCGCGCAGGCCGGGCGCGATCGCGGGATCCTCTCTCCCGATGCGCTCAACCGCGCCTTCGCGCCGGGCGGCTTCCTGCAGAGCTTCGATCTGCGGCCGGAGCTGCGCAACATCGCGGCGCCGACGCTGATCCTGGCCGGCCGTCATGACTGGATCTGCCCGCCGGAATTCTCCGAGGAACTGCACCGTCTGATCCCCGGCTCGGACCTGCGCATCTTCGAGGAAAGCAGCCACTCGATCCGTGCCGACGAGCCGCGAAAGATGTTCGACGCGATCGCCGGTTTCGTCGCCTACAAGACCCGCTGAAGGACGCCGCGTCATGCGCATGTTCGTCGCCGCGCTCGGCACCGAGACCAACACCTTCGCCCCGCTGCCCGTGGACCGTGCCGCCTTCGAGCGCGCGTTCTACGCGCCGCCCGGCAGGCATCCCGAGACACCGACCCTGACCACCGCGCCGATCGTCGCGGCGCGGTCGCGGGCGGCGCGCGACGGCTTCACCCTGATCGAGGGCACTGCCGCCTTCGCCGAGCCGGCCGGCCTCGTGGCGCGCGGCGCCTATGAGAGCCTGCGCGACGAGATCCTGGGCCAGCTGCGCGCGGCGATGCCGGTCGACATCGCGCTGTTCGGCATGCACGGCGCGATGGTCGCGGACGGCTACGAGGATTGCGAGGGCGATCTGCTCTCCCGCGCGCGCGAGATCGTCGGCCCGAAGGCGATCGTCGGCTGCGAGCACGATCTGCATTGCCACCTCACGCCCAGGCGCGTCGCGGCCTGCGACCTCGTCGTACTGTTCAAGGAATTCCCGCATACCGATTTCCTTGCCCGCGCCGAGGACCTGGTCGATCTGGCGCTGCGCGCGGCGCGCGGCGAGATCAGGCCGAAGATGGGGCTGTTCGACTGCCGGCGGATCGGCGGCGGCTACATGACCAGTCAGCCCGCCGGCCGCGAATTCGTCGACCGCATCGCGGCGATGGAGGGGCGCGACGGCATCCTGTCGATCTCGATCGGCCACGGCTTCCATGCCGCCGACGTGCCGGAGGTGGGCAGCAAGGTGCTGGTGATCGCGGACGGCGACCAGGCCAAGGCCGACGCGCTCGCGCGGCGCATCGGTCTCGACTTCATCGCCATGGGGCGCGCCGGCATCCCGCCGCATGTGAAGCCGGAGGACGTGGTCGCGACCGCGAACGCCCATGCGGGCATGCCGGTGGTCTTCGCCGATCGCTGGGACAATCCCGGCGGCGGCGTGCCCGGCGACGGCGCGATCATGATCGAGACGCTGCTTCGCCATCCGGAGATTCCCGCGGCGGTCGGCGTCCTTTGGGACCCGATCGCGGTCGAGTTCTGCCGTTCGGCGGGCGCGGGCGGAAATCTCTGGCTGCGCATCGGCGGCAAGTCGACGCCGGTCTCGGGCCGGCCGGTCGACGCGCATGTGGTGGTCCGCGCCGTGACTCCCGATCTGGTGATCCCCTTCGAGCAGAGCCAGGTCTCGATGGGCGCCGCCGCGGCCGTGCGCATCGGCGACCTGGACGTCGTGCTGGCGACCAAGCGCACCCAGACCTTCAGCCCCGAGGCCTTCACGCGGCTCGGCGTCGATCTCGCGCGCAAGAAGATCGTGGTGGTGAAGTCGTCGAACCATTTCCACGCCGCCTTCTCGAAGATCGCGGCGGCGATCCACTATCTCGACACCGGCGGCCCGTTCCCGCCCGATCCCACCCGCGTCACATATACCCGCGTCCGCCGCCCGATCGCGCCGCTCGATCCCGATCCGGTGCTCTGAACGTGGCGCCGTCGGCCGGCGCGCGTGGATCCGGTCAGCCCGCGAAGGCGGCCGGCGGAAGACCGGCGACGTCCGTCCTCATCGCGAACAGGCTTCCCGAGAGCGGCGCTTCCGCCAGCATATGCGCGGGCAGCCTTACGCGAGCGGTGGTGACGAACAGCGTCTTCAGGTCGGGACCGCCGAAGCAGACGCTGGTCGGCCGCGGGACCGGGAGCCGGATCGTCTCCATGGGCGTGCCGTCGGGCGCATAGCGCCGCACCGACCATCCATCCCAGATCGCGATCCAGATCGCGCCTTGCGCATCGACCGCGAGACCGTCCGGGCGCCCATCCTCCGCCGGCATGCCGATCAGGATGCGGCGGTTCGACAGCGTGCCGCTGCGCGGCTCGAAATCGTAGACGTAGACATGGCCGGCGGCCGAGTCGGCGAAATAGAAACGTCGCCCGTCGGGGCTCCAGTCAAGGCCGTTCGACACCGTGAAGCCGCTCTCGACGCGCGTCGCGCGCAGCGCGGCGTCGATGCGGTAGAGCGCGCCCGCGGGCGCGCTGGCGTCGAGCCGCATGGTGCCGCCCCATAGCCGGCCGGCCTGGTCGCATTTCCCGTCGTTGAAGCGGTTCTCGGGCGGATGGGCGTCGGGCCGCACCAGCGGCGTCAGCCGTCCGGTGGCGAAATCGAGCGTCTCGAGGCCTTGCTGCGTCAGCGCGGCCAGCCCGCCGGCGCGGCGCTCGGCGATCGCGCTGACCAGACGCGGCAGCGGGCAGGCCTCGTTGACACCGGTCGCGGGATCGAAGCGATAGACGGCCGGGGCGAGGATGTCGACCCAGTAGAGCCGGGCCTCGCGCGCCGACCACATCGGTCCCTCGGCGAGATGCGCGCTCCAAGGCAGGACGCAGCGCAGCCGCGGATCGGCATGCGGCGCCGGCCGGCGATAGGAGTCGATGTTCATCGCGGCGGCGCCGGCGTTGCCGGAGATGGTGCGCGCCTGCTCCATGAGGTCGCGGCCGGCGACGTGCAACTGGTCGAGGGTCATGCGCTCCGATGGCCCGAACATGCCGATCGCCGCGACGGCGCGGCCGGTATGGTCGAAGATCGGCGCGGCGGCCGCCGAGACCCCGGCGACATGCTCGGAAATCGACAGCGCGTAGCCCCGCGCGCGGGTGAGCGCGAGGTCGGCGTCCAGCGCGTCGCGATCGACCAGCGTGCGCTCGGTGAAGCGCTGCAGCGGGGCCGAGCCCAGCATCGTGCGATGCGCCTGCGGCGTGGCGAAGGCGAGCAGGGCCTTGCCGCCGGCCGTGCAGTGCAGCGGCGCGCGGCGGCCGACCTCGATCCGGAAGCCGAAGGCGCCGCCGCGCGCGCGCTGGTCGATGTAGAGCACATGATTCCCGTCGAGCGCGCACAGCGCGACGGTCTCGCGCATCGATTCGGCAAGGCGATCGAGCAT
>JBIKLI010000416.1:0-3550 GCA_044359885.1 Alphaproteobacteria bacterium
TGCGGATCATGCCACCCTTCGGCGTATCGCGCGAATGCGGGCTGGCGGCGCGGGGCGATGTTCACGGCCTCGGGTCCCAAGTCGCCGCGGGAGTGATCCGGGCTTCGTCCCGGCTTTCCCAGTCCCGCTTGCACGAGCGGCTAACCGGCGGCCACGGCGGCCACGTGGCGCGCGAATTCCGGGCGGCCGATCAGGTCCTTGCAGCGCGCGAAGCGGGTGTCGGCATAGGCGCGGAAATCATCCGCGGGATTGGCGTTGGCCAGCTGGATCAGCCCCCAGAGCGTCCAAAGCAGGTCGCACATCGCCTTGTAGATCACCATGCGGCCGCGGTCGAAAGGCCGCGCCTCGCCGCCGAAATAGGCGCCGAGCAAAGCCTCGTCGTCGCCATCGCCGAAGCCGCCCTCGACCGAAAGATCGCCCAGGTCCCACATCGGGTCGTTCATGCCGGCATACTCCCAGTCGACGATCCACATGCGTTCGCCGGTGTCGAGGAAGTTCTCGCACAGGGGGTCGCAATGGCAGGGCGCCAGCTTCGCGGTGTGCCGGGCCAGTGCCCGCCGCAAGCCCTGCGCTTCCGCGACCACGTCATGGTATCCGGCAGGAAGCGCCACATCCTTGGTCGAGAGCACCCGCAGATAGTCGTCGATCATCGCGAAGAGTTCGAAGCGGAACGCGAACACCGCGCCCGATCCGTGCAGCATCGCGAAAGCGCGGCCGGCCCGTTCCGGGGCGCCTGGCCGGCTTCGGAATGCCTCGGGCGACATGGTCGCCGTTCCCGACAGGAAGCGTGTCACCATGATGCCGGTCGCCGGATCGGCGAACAGGACTTCGGGGCTTACCCCGGCGCGGGCAGCCTCGCGCGCCGCCGCCGCCTCGTTCGCCCGGTTGATGTATTCCTCGGTACCCGCCCCCGGCAGCCGCAGGCAAAGATCGCCGATGCGGTAGACCCGGTTGGTCAGGCCGCCGAGCCGAACGATGTCGCCCGCGGCAGAGAGGCCCGGGATCGCGGCGAGGGCGGCCCGCGCCGCCTGAAGATCTTCGCTCATGATGTCGGCCTTTCCATTCCGGTCAGCCCGGACCGGTGACCTTCAGCACCAGGGCGCAGCTGGGGATCGTGCCGGCCTCGCCCGGCATCGAGACGTAGGGCGCGGTGGTTTCGAGCCGCTCGATGCGGCCGGCCGCCGAGAACGCGGCGAGGCGTGGCTCCATCGTGCCGGCCAGCAGGGTCGTCTTGACGGTGAGGACGATCACGCCGCCGGGCCTGCAGATGCGGACCAGTTCGTCGAGGCCCTCGGCGCCGACATGGCCGGTGGTGAAGACGCCGACGGAGATGATGCCTGCGAAGGCGCCGTCGGCGAAGGGAAGCGGTGCGCCGAGCGCGAGCTTGTGCAGCCGCGCGTAGCTTCCTCGCCGGGCCGCCACGGCCAGCATGCCGTCCGAGATGTCGAGCCCCTCGATCTCCGGATAGCCGGCGATCTGCAGCCACTCGCCCATCAGGCCAGTGCCCACGCCGGCGTCGAGCAGGGGCCGGGCGCCGCGCGGCAGGTGGCGAGCGAGCAGCGCGAGGCCGATGGTCGGATGACGATAGCCGGCCGTGGACATGTCGGCGTCATAGGTCGATGCCCAGCGGTCGTAATGACCGGCGACCTCGGCGGTCGAGCTGGCGCCATAGACGGCGCCGAGCTGACCGGATTTTTCGTCGTGAGCCATTGGCGCCTCGCGCGCTGTTTGCCTGCGTCCAACGAAGCTAGACCAGTCGTGCCACGCATGGAACCGATCGTGGACGCGTGTCCATGCGACCGACGGCCGGCGAAGGTGGTGGCGTGGGCAGGGCCGGGGCGCCTGTGCGGTGGCCCGTCTTCGGCCGATGCGTGATGAGGGCCCCGGCGCGGGTCCATACCGGCGGCGTCGGGCATCGGGCCGCCGGCGGCGACGTCCTGCGGACAGCCGGCGCGACGGGGTCTGCCGAAATTCCGGCTACTGACCGGCGCGATCGGGGCGTCGAGGCTGCGAGCCCTGCGTCGGCGACCGGGATCACCACGCCGTGGCGCGGCTCGGCACGGCGCCGTGGCGTTCGTGCTCGTCCGGCGGGCGGTGATCACCTCGGGTCGATCGGGCGCCGAGAGCGGCCCTTGCGCGAGACGCTGCGACGGATCGAAGCCCAGCCTGCCCGTGGGGGGGGCGCCTTCAAGCGGGTAATGGCGCGCCGGCGTCGATCGGTGGACATCGATGCGTCGCGCAACGCCCTTGGCTGGCCTGCAAAAATTGTCATGCAGTATCAATTCAACGGGGGTTGAACGGGGTGAAGATCAAGACCTTGCTTGCCGCGGGCCTCGTGATGGCGGCGGTGCCCGGCCTTGCCGGGGCGCAACATCGCGATGGCGGCATGGCGGGAAAAGCCGAACATCCCCATGTCGACGCCCAGATCGAGATCAAGCTCCTGCCGCAATGGAGCTACCGGTCTTCGTTCGGCCCGGCGACGTCGCGTCGCGTCGTGTCGTGTCGATGGCGAGGCCGAAGGCGAATTCTCGCTGCATCTCTCGCCGGGCTTCACGGTCAACGCGCTGACGACATGGGAGCGCGTCCGGCTTTCCGACCGGGAAAACTCGGTCTTCGGCGGCCATGGCGCCTTCCTCGAGGAAATCAACGCCGCCTATGACGGCGACGGCTGGAATGTCCGCGTCGGCAAGCAGACCCTCGGCAGCTTCGGCCGCGCCTGGTCCGAGCATCCGGGGATCTTCGCCAAGGATTTCGCCGAGGACTACAAGCTGACGGAGGCGCTGGGCGTCGCCGTCGCCGTCGGCGCCGGCGTCGTCGACCACGCCGATTATGGCCGCCATCGCGTCGACGCAGCCGTGTTCATGCTCGACAACACGGTCCTGTCGAACTCGATTCTGACGCGCCCCGCACGCGGCGGGTTCCTCACCGAACGCCCGTCGCGCCTGCGCTTCGAGGATGGCGGGGCCGGCAACACGCGCGGGCCGTCGTCCTGGATGATCGCGCTCGGCGGCAAGGATATCGATGCGCTGCCTGGTCTGTGCTACGGGATCGGCCACATGGCGCTCGCCCGCGGCAGCGACCGGCTGACGGGTCGCGCGACAGACGAGCAGCGCCATTTCGCCAGCCTCGCCTGCGGCTTCGAACTGGGCCGGGACGCGTCGCTCACGCCGCTGGTCGAATGGGCGCGGATCCGCAACGCCGATTTCGACGGCACCGACGCCGCCACCGGCGCGCCGGTCTTCGGCCGCAGCGACTATGTCACGCAGCTGATCGGCCGCTGGCACGGCTGGGCGGCCGTCCTGGGCACGACGTCGCGCCGCAACGCCCAGGACGCTGCTGCCAGCCCGCTGACCCAAGACCGGCTCTACCATGCCAGCGTCGAGTCCCAGTTCGCCGGCGGCTTCACCCTCGGCCTGGGATGGAAGCGCGAGCGCCAGCCCATCGCGATCGATTCCGCCGGAGCCGCAGGGCGCCTCGACACGCTGGGGACGCTGGCGCTCTACATGGTCGAATTCTGACGCCGTCCCGGTCCTCGTCCGCGCAGAAAATC
>JBIKLI010000107.1:0-12592 GCA_044359885.1 Alphaproteobacteria bacterium
AGACGGGTCTGGATGGCAGGTTCCAGACCATCACGTTGCCGATGGCGTTCAGATAGGCGCCGCGATGATGGTAGACGACGCCCTTGGGATTGCCGGTCGTGCCCGAGGTGTAGTTCAGAGCGATCGCGTCCCATTCGTCGGCGGGCGGCGTCCACGCATCTTCGGCGTCGCCGGTGGCGATGAACGCCTCGTATTCGACGCTTCCGAGCCGCGCGCCGTCCGCAGGCCCCAGGCTGTCCGCGATGTCGACCACCAGCGGCTTGCGCCGCGCGCGGTGCAACGCCTCGGCGACGACCGGCGCGAATTCGGTGTCGGTCAGCAGGACCTTGGCTTCGCCATGGTCAATCATGAAGGCGATGGTCGCAGCGTCCAGGCGGATGTTCATGGCGTTGAGGACCGCGCCCGCCATCGGAACGCCGAAGGCGCATTCATAGGCGGCCGGCACGTTGGGAGCCATCAGGGCCACGGTATCGCCGCGCCGGACGCCGTGCCGGCGCAGCGCCGAGGCGAGCTGGCGGCACCGGCGATGGGTCTCGGCCCAGCTGCGCCGCAGGGCGCCATGGACGATGGCGGTGTGCCGGGGCGCGACGGCGGCGGCCCGGGCGAGGAAGCCGAGGGGTGTCAGCGGCGCATGGTTCGCGGCGTTGCGTCCCAGATCGTCGCGGCCGGGCCGCTTGCCCTTGCGGCGCTTTGCCGCGTTGCTCTTGATCGCCATGCGCGCCTTCCTCCTGCCCGGGGTGGACATTTTGCCACAGCCGGGCCTTTGCATCGCAAGGGCCGCGCGCGACAATCCCGCCCACGCAAGCAAGGAGACCGCCATGGCCGGGGGAGACTACGCCGCGCTCTACGCAAGCTCGCTTTCCGATCGCGACCGGTTCTGGGCCGGGCGCGCAGAGGACATCGCCTGGACGCGGCGCTGGGACAAGGTCTGCGACGAGTCGCGCGCGCCGTTCTATCGCTGGTTCTCGGGTGGTGCGCTCAATACCTGCTTCAACGCCCTCGACCGCCATGTGGAGGCCGGGAATGGCGAGCGCCTGGCGCTGATCTACGACAGCCCGGTGACCGGCGGCACGATCCGGCGGATCACATATCGCGAACTTCGCGACGCCGTGGCGCGCTTCGCCGGCGCGCTGGCCGCCCGCGGCGTCGGCCGCGGCGATCGCGTCATCGTCTACATGCCGATGGTCCCCGAGGCGGCGATCGCGATGCTGGCCTGCGCGCGGCTCGGCGCCGTGCACTCCGTCGTCTTCGGCGGCTTCGCCGCGCACGAGCTGGCGGTGCGCATCGACGATTGCCAGCCCAAGGCGATCGTCTCCGCTTCCTGCGGCATCGAGACCAGCCGCGTCGTCGCCTACAAGCCGCTGCTGGATGCGGCGATCGCGGCGGCCCGGCACAAGCCGTCGTTCTGCGTCGTGCTGCAGCGGCCCGAGCATCGCTGCGACCTGGTCGATGGTCGCGACGTCGACTGGGACGCCGCGCTTGCGGCCGCCGCGCCGGCGTCCTGCGTTCCGGTCGCGGCGACCGACCCGCTCTACATCCTCTACACGTCAGGTACCACCGGCCAGCCCAAGGGCGTGGTGCGCGACAATGGCGGCCATGCGGTGGCGCTGAAATCGACCATGTCGGTCCTCTACGACATGCAGCCGGGCGAGGTGTTCTGGGCGGCCAGCGATGTCGGCTGGGTCGTCGGCCACAGCTACATCGTCTACGGACCGCTTCTGCATGGCTGCACCACGCTGCTCTACGAGGGCAAGCCGGTCGGCACGCCAGATGCCGGGGCCTTCTGGCGGGTGATCGCGCAGCACAAGGTCAAGGCGCTCTTCACCGCGCCGACGGCCTTCCGCGCGATCAAGCGCGAGGACCCGGAAGGGCGGCTGGTGGGCAACTACGATCTGACGGCGTTCAAGGCGCTGTTCCTGGCGGGGGAACGTTGCGATCCGGACACGCTGCGCTGGGCCGAGCGGATCCTTCGCGTGCCGGTCGTCGACCATTGGTGGCAGACCGAGACCGGCCACGCGATCGCCGGCAACCCGATCGGGGTCGAGGCCTTCCCGGTCAAGCCGGGTTCGGCGACCAAGCCGATGCCGGGCTGGGACGTCCAGGCGCTGGGCCCCGACGGACATCCCGTGCCTCCCGGCCAGATCGGTGCGATCTGCTGCCGCCTGCCGCTGCCGCCGGGGACGTTTCCGACGCTGTGGAACGCCGAGGACCGGTTCTTCAAGGCCTATCTCGAGGAGTTTCCGGGCTGGTACAAGACCGGCGATGCCGGGATGGTGGATGCCGACGGCTATGTCCACATCATGACCCGCGTCGACGACGTCATCAACGTGGCCGGCCATCGCCTGTCGACCGGACAGATGGAAGAGATCCTGGCCAGCCATCCCGACATCGCCGAATGCGCCGTGGTCGGTGTCGGCGATTCGCTCAAGGGTCAGGTGCCGCTCGGTTTCGTCGTCCTGAAGGCCGGCGTGTCCTCGCCCGAGGACAGGATCGTCGCCGACGTGGTGCGGATGGTGCGCGACACGATCGGACCGGTGGCATTCTTCAAGCAGGCGCTGGTGGTCAAGCGCCTTCCGAAGACGCGCTCGGGCAAGATCCTGCGTGGGACGATGCAGAAGATCGCCGATTGCGAGCCCTGGAAAATGCCTGCGACCATCGACGATCCCGTCATCCTCGACGAGATCGCGATCGCGCTTCGCGCCCTGGGCTACGCCGCGCAGGACAGCCGTTCTGCCCCCGGATGACGACGGGGGCGTGCCGCGTCAGGCGTCGTCGGCGGTGTCCAAGGATTCTTCCGCCATCTCCGGCTGCGGTGCCGCCGCGACGCCCGGGCGCGCGCGCGGGTTGCCGCGGCTGGCCTTCGTGATCGCGTCGTCGAGGGCTTCCTGGCTGCAGAGGCCCAGCATCACCGGGCTGGTGGGCTTGATGTTCTGCATGTCCCAGTGGGATCGGTCGCGCACCTTCTGGATCGTGGACTTGGTCGTGCCCAGCAATCGTCCCACCTGGGCGTCATTCAATTCGGGATGGTGGCGCAACAGCCAGGCGATCGCGCTGGGTTTGTCCTGTCGCTTCGCGACAGGGGTGTAGCGCGCCCCCTTGGAGCGGCTGACGATTTCGGGCAGATCCTTGCGCTGCAGCACCAGACGCGCCTTCGGATCGGCTTCGCAGCGTGCGATCTCCTCGCGGGTGAGCTGGCTGGCCGAGACCGGGTCGATGCCGACGATTCCGATCGCGACCTCGCCGTCGGCGATGCCCTGGACTTCCAGGGGATGCATGCCGCAGAAATCGGCGATCTGGTCGAAGGTGAGGCCTGTGTTCTCGACCAGCCACACGGCGGTCGCCTTCGGCATCAGGGGGATCGTCATGGGACCTCAGCCTCCAGGCGCGACGGCGCAGGCGAGCCGCTCCGAAGCCGGAACGTCCCTCGACACCATCGCGACGATGTCGTGGATAACTCGACGCTTATATAGTGTTGCAAGCCGGGTGGTCAAAGACTTCGCAACGCGTGGCGTTTCAATGACTTAAATGCTCGGTTTCGAGCACGATCTTGCCGACATGCAGATCGGCCTCGAGCGCGGCATGCGCGGCAGCGGCGGCGTGCAGCGGGAACCGGCCATGGATCACGGGACGGACCGAGCCTTCCTCGAGCCAGGGAAGCACGACGCGGCGCAGGCTGGCGGCGATCGCGCCCTTCTCGGCGACGCTGCGCGGCCGCAGGGTCGAGCCCGAGATCGTCAGCCGGCGGCGCATCACGGCGTTGAGATCGAGTTCGGTCCTGGCGCCCCGGAGGAAGGCGATCTGGACCAGCCTGCCCCCCTCGCGCAGCAGGGCGATGTTGCGCGGCGTGTAGTCGCCGCCGACCATGTCGAGGATGACGTCGACGCCGGCGCCGCCGGTCGCCGCCCTGATCTCGGCGACGAAATCCTGAGCCCGGTAATCGATCGCGCCGGCTGCGCCCAGTTCGGTGCAGGCGGCGCATTTCGCCGCCGTGCCGGCGGTCGCGAAGACATGCGCCCCGTGGCGTCGCGCGAGCTGGATCGCGGTCGTGCCGATCCCCGATGCGCCCCCATGGACCAGGAAGCTCTCTCCCGGTTTCAGCCCGGCGCGGTCGAAGACGTTGGTCCAGACGGTGAAGAAGGTTTCAGGAATGCCTGCCGCCTCCACCATCCCCAGCCGCCCGGGGACCGGCAGGCACTGGACCGCCGGCGCGACGCAATAGGTGGCATAGCCGCCGCCGGCGACCAGCGCCATCACCCGCGTACCTGGACGCGGCCACGCGACCTCGGGACCTGCGGCCACCACGTCGCCAGCGACCTCGAGCCCGGGAATATCCGATGCGCCCGGCGGCTGGGCGTAGCCACCCTGGCGCTGCAGGATGTCGGGACGGTTGACCCCGGCGGCGGCTACCCGGATCAGGACCTCTCCTTCGCCCGGGTGGGGGACGGGGCGCTCGCAGGGGACCAGGACCTCGGGACCGCCGGGTTGCCGGATCTCGATCGCAAGCATGGAGGCGGGCAGGGGCATCGGCGCAACTCGTCCGCGGTTGCCAAGGGAGCGCGCCAGCTTTAGCAAGGGATGCGAGCAGCCGAAAGAGGATGTCCGGTAATGGATTTCGAGGATCTGGAACCCAGGGCCAAGCCGCGCGCGCCGCGCGACCTTTCGGGATGGTCGGTCGGCGACCTCGAGGCCTACATCGCCAGTCTGCAGGCGGAGATCGAACGGGCCCGGCAGGCCATCGGGGCCAAGCAGGCCCAGAAGGCCGCGGCCGATCTGTTCTTCCGCAAGCCGACGGCGTGACGACAGGGAGCCACGTGATGGATGCACGAATGCTGCAGGGCAAGGTCGCCCTCGTCACCGGATCCACCAGCGGCATCGGGCTTGCGATCGCCGAGGCGCTGGCAGGGCAGGGCGCGGACGTCGTCCTCAACGGCTTCGGTGCGGCGGACATGATCGAAGCGGTCCGGTCCGGCCTGGAGGCGCGGCACCGGATCCGTGCCGTCCATGTGGCGGCCGACATGTCGCGGCCCGCCGAGATCGCGGTGCTCGTGGACGCGGCGCAGGCGCGCCTGGGGCGGCTGGATATCCTGGTCAACAATGCCGGCATCCAGCACACCTCGCCGGTCGAGAGCTTTCCGCCCGAGAAATGGGAGCAGATCATCGCGGTGAACCTTTCGGCCTGCTTCTACACGACACGAGCCGCGTTGCCGGGGATGCGCGCGCGGGGCTGGGGCCGGATCGTCAACATCGCCTCGGTGCACGGGCTGGTCGCCTCGGTCGACAAGGCCGCCTATGTCGCGGCCAAGCACGGTCTGATCGGGCTTACCCGCACCGTCGCGCTGGAGACCGCGAGAAGCGCGATCACCTGCAATGCGATCTGCCCGGGCTGGGTTCTGACCCCGCTGGTCGAGGCGCAGATCGAGGCGCGCGCGGCCCGCGACGGGATGCCGCGCGATGCGGCGATGACGCGGCTGGTTTCGGAGAAGATGCCGTCCGGCGATCCGGTGCAGCCCGCCGCGCTCGGACAGCTGGTGGTCTATCTCTGCTCGCCGGCCGCCGACCAGATCCGCGGCGCGGCCTTGCCGGTCGATGGCGGCTGGACGGCGCAGTGAGGCGGGGCGGCGTTCCGGGAGGGCCCGATGGCGAAACCTGAGTTCTTCGGCTTCGACACGCTGAGCTTGCATGCGGGCCAGCATCCGGACCCGGTTTTCGGCGCGCGCGCCGTGCCGATCTACCAGACGACGTCGTTCGTCTTCCGCGATGCCGCGCACGCCGCGTCGTTGTTCAACCTCGAGCGCGCAGGGCATATCTACAGCCGCATCTCCAACCCGACCGTCGCGGTGCTGGAGGAGCGCATCGCCGCGCTCGAAGGCGGGGTCGGTGCCATATGCACCGCCAGCGGCCAGGCCGCGCTGCATCTGGCGATCGCGACGCTGATGGGGCAGGGCGGCCATATCGTCGCCTCGGCGGCGATCTACGGTGGCTCGCACAATCTGTTCGCCCATACCCTGCCGCGTTTCGGCATCACCACCAGCTTCGTGCCGCCGCGCGACCATGACGCGTTCCGCACAGCCATCCGCCCCGAGACCCGGCTGGTCTTCGCCGAGACGCTCGGCAATCCGGGGCTGGAGGTGCTCGACGTGCCCGCGATCGCCGGGATCGCGCACGCCGCCGGGCTGCCGCTGATGATCGACAACACCTTCGCCACGCCGGCGCTGTTCCGGCCTTTCGAGCATGGCGCCGACCTCGTGATGCATTCGGCGACCAAGTGGCTGGGCGGCCATGGCGTCGCCATCGGTGGCGTGCTGGTCGATTCGGGTCGCTTCGACTGGGAGCGCGGCGCCGGCTTTCCGACCCTGACCGAGCCCTATGCCGGCTATCACGGCCTGGATTTCGCCGAGGAGTTCGGCCCGGCCGCCTTCGTCATGCGCGCCCGCGCCGAGGGCTTGCGCGACTTCGGCGCGGCCATGAGCCCGACCAACGCCTTCCATATCCTTCAGGGCGTCGAGACGCTGCCGCTGCGCATGCGTCAGCATGTCGCCAACGCCCGGCGCCTTGTCGCGTTCCTGTCCGCGGCGCCCGAAGTCGCCTGGGTGTCGCATCCCGACCTGCCCACCCATCCCGATCACGGCCTGGCCCGCCGCCTGATGCCGCAGGGCGCCGGGTCGATGGTCGCCTTCGGGATCAAGGGCGGGCGCGAGGCCGGGCGCCGCTTCATCGAGGCGCTGCGTCTGTTCTCGCATCTGGCCAATGTCGGCGACGCCAAGTCGCTGGTGATCCACCCGGCCAGCACCACCCATCAGCAGATGGACGCGGCTGCGCTCGCGGCGGCCGGGGTCGGCGAGGAGATGATCCGCGTGTCGGTCGGTCTCGAGGATCCGGAGGATCTGATCGCCGACCTTGCCCAGGCGCTGCGCGCCGCCCAGCGCGGGTGAGGCGATGGAGTTCGTCGTCGACGGTCACCCCGTCTTCGCCGCCACCGGCGGGCGGCCGCGCATCGCGGGCCAGCCGGATATCGTCCTGCTGCACGGCGCGGGCATGGACCACACGGTCTGGACGCCGCAGAGCCGGCATCTGGCGCATCGCGGGCGCAACGTCGTCGCCCTCGACCTGCCCGGCCATGGCCGTTCCGGCGGCGCGCCGCTCGACAGCATCGAGGCGCTCGCCGCCTGGGTGCCCCGGGTTCTCGACGCCATCGGCAGCGAGCGGGCTGTTCTTGCCGGCCATTCCATGGGGGCGCTGGTGGCGCTTGCGGCCGCGGCGTCCTGCCCGGCCCGGGTCGGCGGGCTGATCCTGCTGGGCGCTGCGCTGGCGATGCCCGTGCATCCCGATCTTCTGTGCGCGGCCCGGTCCGGTGATCCCGCCGCGGCGGCGTTCATCCTGTCCTGGGGGTTTGGACGCCGCGCCCAGCTCGGCGGCTCGCAGATTCCGGGCCTGTGGATGCTCGGCGGCGGCAGACGGCTTCTGGCGCAACGCGGCGCCGCGGCGGCGCTGGGCGTCGATCTTGCCGCCTGCGCGGCCTATGGCGGCGGCGCCGCGGCGGCCTCGCGCATCGTCTGTCCCGCCCTGATCGTGATCGGAACGCTGGATCGCATGGCGCCGCCCAAGGGTGGGCGGGCGCTTGCCGCGGCGATCCCCGGTGCACGCCATGTCGAGATCGCGGAGGCCGGACACATGATGATGATCGAACAGCCGGACCGAACGCTCGACGCGATGATGGGGATGTCATGAGCACGCGGCGGCCGCCGGCGGCGCGGCGCGACTTTCCGCACAGCCTGGTGCTGCAGACGCGCTGGATGGACAACGACGCGTATGGGCACGTGAACAACGTCGTCTATTACAGCTATTTCGACACGCTCGTGAATCGCTGGCTGATCGAGCAGGGCGGGCTCGACATCCATCGCGACGCGATCATCGGCTATGCGGCGGAGACCTCCTGCCGCTTCCACCGGCCCTTCGCCTATCCCGAGCCGGTGGTGGCGGCGATGCGCGTCGGGCATCTCGGAACCTCCTCGGTCCGCTACGAACTGGCGTTGTTCGGCGAGAGCGAGGAGACGGCGCGTGCCGACGGTCACTTCGTCCACGTCTTCGTGGACCGCGCAAGCGGCCGGCCGGCGCCCATTCCGCCGCGCATCCGCGCCGCGCTCGAGCGCCTGCGCACCGCGCCGGACTAGCCGAAATCGATCCGGACCGCGCCCAGGCCGCCGATCTCGATCTCGACCCGGTCGCCGGCGGCAGCCCAATAGGGCAGGGGCAGGCTGCCGGTCATGACGATCTGCCCCGGTTCGAGGATGTGGCCCAGGTCGCGCAACCGGTTGGCGAGCCAGGCGAGCGAGCGCATCGGATGGCCCAGGACGTCGGCGCCGCGGCCGGTCGTCTTGACCGCGCCATTGGCCCGCGTCGTGCCGACGGCAGCACCGAGATCCATGTCCTGCCAGCCGGCGACCGGATCGCCCAGCACGACCCCATGATGGAAGAAGAAATCGGCGATCAGCGCCGGAACGCCGAAATTGCGGAAATCGCCATAGCGATCGTCGACGATCTCGGCGGCTGGAAAGATGCGGCCAACCGCCGCCGCCGCGGCCGCGGCATCGACGGGCCCGGCGTCGCCCAGCGGCCGCACCAGTTCCATCGCGATCTCGCATTCAACGCCCACCCGGCAGAAGGCGGCATACGGCAGGATGGCGGCGCCCCGATGCAGGCCACCGCGCAGCATCTGGCCCGCGCAGGGAGCCGGCACGTTCAGCAAGCTCTGCATCGCCGCCGTCGTCGCGCCGACCTTCCAGCCGATCGGCGGGCCGAGACTTGCCGTCAGGCGATCGCGCAGGGCCGCCTGCACGGCGTAGCCGGTTTCCTCGTCGGCAGGCTTGAGGCTGGACGGCAGATCGGCGATCGACCGGCCAGCGAGCCGCCGGGTCGCGATCCAGTCGGCGGCGGCGCCGACGTCGAAAGGGCTTTGGGTCATGGCCGCCAGAAGGCGACGGCGGTGGCCCCTTCGTCAAGCGCCGCGATGCGGACCGCCGGGATCATGTGATCCCGGCGGCTCGCGCATCCGGCGGCGCGACGCGTCAGGCGGCCTGCTGGGCCTCGATCGCCTGCGGACGGACAGCGGCGATCTTGATCTGGCGCGGCCTCATCGACTCGGGCACCTCGCGGACGAGGTCCACATGCAGAAGGCCATTCGCCAGTTCCGCGGCACCGACCTTGATGAAGTCGGCCAGCTGGTAGCGCCGCTCGAAGGCGCGTCCGGCGATGCCGCGGTAGAGGAACTGCCGCTCGCTGTCGGACGGCTTGACGCGGCCGGCGACGATCAGCGCGTTCTCGTGCTGGGTGATCGAGATGTCCTCGGGACCGAAGCCCGCGACCGCCATGGTCAGGCGATAGCTGTCCTCGCCGATCTTCTCGATGTTGTACGGGGGATAGCCGGCGCTCTGGTCGGACGTGGTCAGGGCCGTGTCGATCAGACGGCTGACGCGGTCGAAGCCGATCGCGTTGCGGAACAGGGGGGAGAAGTCGAAGCCGTTCATGTGATCCTCCTTGAGGAAGCGAGGTTCGGGCGCTCCGACATGCCCGCCAGGGGCCATGAAAGGAGCGGTTTTCCGTGCCGTCCCGGTCCCGCGAAGGGCGACCGGATCGTCACGACGGGCAGATGGGGATTGCGCGTCGGGAATCAAGCGACAAAAACGAAAAGGGCGTCCGAACGGACGCCCTTGGCCTCGATCCACCTGGGCCGGCGCCGCCGTGGCGCCGGCGATCTCGTTCAGGTCTTCTTGACGCCGAGATTGGCGAAACGCTTGTTGAACTTCGAGACCTGTCCGCCCGACTTGATCTCGCGGTGCTGGCCGGTCCAGGCCGGATGCGTCTTCGGATCGATGTCCAGCCGCAGCATGTCGCCCGGCTTGCCATATGTCGACCGCGTGTTGAACTGGGTCCCGTCCGTCATGATCACGGTGATCTCGTGGTAGGCGGGATGGATGTTCGGCTTCATGGCGGTGGCTCCGGTCCGGTTCCCGCGGGCGCGTCTTGCGTCGGGAGCGGTGCGTATAACCAAGCCGACGTTCCGAATCAAGCCGGTGTCGCAAGCCGGCATGGTCGCGTGGTAGACGGGCGCGAAGCGGACAATCGCGTCTTCGGAAGGAACGAGCATGGACGAACGCGCCTTCGAGAGCCTCGTGGCCCGGATCCTGGCCGACTTCGCCGACCGGCTGGAACAGGCGCTCGACGACGCCGCCGAGGTTGAGTTCCGGGGCGGAATCCTGACGGTTTCCTGCGCCGATGGCCGTCAGTTCGTCGTCAACAAGCACGCGCCCACCCGCGAGATCTGGCTCTCGAGCCCCATCTCCGGCGCCGTCCATTTCGCCCGTCGCGGCGAAGAGTGGGTGTCGACCCGCGGACCAGACCGGCTGGCGGATCGTCTGGCGCAGGACATATCGGCGGCGACCGGGGTCGAGGTCGTGCTCGGCTGACGGGTCCAGCCATGCCGCGCGCGAAAGACAGTTCTCCCCGCGGTGTGGGGCGCCCCGATCCCCGCGTCCTGCGCCGGCTGCTGGGACTGGCGGCGCCCTACCGGCTGCAGCTCGCGGCCGCGCTCGCGGCGCTGTGCGTCGCCTCGGTCACCGTCCTGGCCTTCGGCATCGGCCTGCGCTGGCTGGTCGACAGCGGCTTTGCGACCGGGTCGCCGGTGCGCCTCGATCAGGCGCTTGCGGCGATGCTGGCGATCGTCGTGCTGCTGGCCGCCGCGACCGCCGCGCGGAGCTATCTCGTCGCATGGATCGGCGAGCGGGTCGCCGCTGACCTGCGACGCAGGGTCTTCGACCATGTGATCGGGCTCTCGCCGGGGTTCTTCGAGACCAGCCGGGTCGGCGACGTCATCTCCCGGCTGTCGGCCGATACCACGCTGGTCCAGACCGTCGTCGGATCATCGGTGTCGATGGCGCTGCGCAATCTGCTGCTCGCGGGCGGCGGGACGATCATGATGGCCGTCGCGTCGCCGCGTCTGACGCTGTTCACCTTCGCTCTGCTGCCCTGCGTCGTCGCGCCGATCATCCTCTACGGCCGTCGCGTCAGGGCGATGTCGCGCGCCAGCCAGGATCGGCTTGCCGACAGCGGCGCGGAGATCGAGGAGACCTTCAACGCGATCGCGACCGTCCAGGCCTTCGGCCGCGAGCAGGACCGCAAGACCGGCTTCGCGCAGCGTGTCGAGGCGTCGGTGGCCGCGGCCCATGCCCGCAACCGCGCGCGCGCCGTCCTCGCCGGCACGGTCATCCTGCTCGTGTTCGGCGCCATCGGCGTCGTTCTCTGGATCGGCGGACATGACATGCTCGACGGGCGCCTGACGGCGGGGCAGCTCTCGGCCTTCGTCTTCTATGCCGTGGTCGTCGCCGGATCGGTCGGCTCGCTCAGCGAGTTCGTCGGCGACCTGCAGCGCGCCGCCGGCGCGGCCGAGCGCCTCTTCGAATTGCTGGACGCGGCCGCCGAACTGCCGGTGGCCGATCCGCCGGCCCTGCTGCCCGAACCCCCGCGCGGTGCCATCGCCTTCGAAGGCGTGCGCTTCGCCTATCCCTCGCGCCCGCAGGCCGGGGCCCTCGACGGCATCGACTTCGCGCTGGCCCCGGGCGAGACCGTGGCGCTGGTGGGACCTTCGGGCGCCGGAAAGACCACGATCCTCAGCCTTGCCATGCGATTGCGCGATCCGCAGGCCGGGCGCATCCTGTTCGACGGGGTCGACATCGCGGCCTGCGAGCCGGCGGCGCTGCGCGCGCGGATCGCGATCGTGCCGCAGGAGCCGACGATCTTCGCCGCCGACGTCGCCGCCAACATCGCCTTCGGCCGGCCGGGTGCCAGCGCCGCCGAGATTCGCGCCGCCGCCGAGGCCGCCCAGGCGTCGGAATTCGTGGCCGGCCTGCCGCATGGCTACGCGACGCATCTGGGCGAGAAGGGCCAGCGCCTGTCGACGGGGCAGAAGCAGCGCATCGCGATCGCACGCGCCATCCTGCGCGATCCGGCGCTGCTGCTGCTCGACGAGGCGACCTCGGCGCTCGACGCGCAGAGCGAGCGCCTCGTCCAGACGGCGCTCGAACGCCTGTCCCATGGCCGCACCACGCTGGTGGTCGCCCATCGTCTGGCGACCGTGCAGCGGGCCGACCGTATCCTGGTCCTCGATCGTGGCCGGATCGTCGAGCACGGCCGCCACGAGTCGCTGCTTGCGGCGGGCGGGCTCTATGCCCGGCTGGCGGCGCTGCAATTCCTCAGCGCGCGGTGAGCTTCAGCTCGATGCGCCGGTTGCGCCGATAGGCGGCTTCGTCGTCGCGCGGATCGACCGGCTGGAATTCGGCGTATCCGGCCGCCACCAGGCGTTCCGGCGGCACGCCGCCGGCGATCATCGCGCGCACGACCGACATAGCGCGCGCATGCGACAATTCCCAGTTGGACGGGAAGCTGCGCGCGATCGGGCGCCGGTCTGTATGGCCGTCGACCTGCAGGATCCAGTTGATGTCGCCCGGGATGCGGTCGGCCAGTTTCGCCAGCTCGTTGGCCACGCGGTCGATCTGGCGGCGGCCTTCGGGCTCCAGTTCGGCCGAGCCGGAGCGGAACA
>JBIKLI010000417.1:0-3535 GCA_044359885.1 Alphaproteobacteria bacterium
GTGTCGACCCCGATCTCGCGCAGCACCGCGATCGAGGCGTTGCGCATCAGCTGGTATTCCTTGTCGGTCAGCGTCAGCGCCGGCGCGACCGTGATCGAGTCCCCGGTATGGATCCCCATCGGATCGACGTTCTCGATCGAGCAGACGATGATGCAGTTGTCGGCGCGGTCGCGCACGACCTCCATTTCGTATTCCTTCCAGCCCAGCACGCTTTCCTCGACCAGGGTCGAGCCGACGGGCGAGGCGCGGAGCGCGCCGGCGACGATGTCGTCGTATTCGTCGCGGTTGTAGGCGATGCCGCCACCGGTGCCGGCCAGGGTGAAACTGGGACGGATGATCGCGGGAAGCCCGACGAAATCGAGCGCCTCGCGCGCCTCCGCCAGGGACGTGACGAGGCGCGAGCGCGGGCTTTCGAGCCCGATCTTGTCCATCGCGTCGCGGAATTTCAGCCGGTCCTCGGCCTTGTCGATGGCGTCGCGCTTCGCGCCGATCATCTCGACGCCGAACCTCTCCAGCACGCCCTGATCGGCCAGCTTCATGGCCGTGTTGAGCGCCGTTTGCCCGCCCATCGTCGGCAGCAGCGCGTCGGGCCGCTCCTTCTCGATGATCTTGGCGACGATCTCGGGCGTGATCGGCTCGACATAGGTGGCGTCGGCCAGACCGGGATCGGTCATGATCGTCGCCGGGTTCGAGTTGACCAGCACGATGCGGTAACCCTGCGCGCGCAGCGCCTTGCAGGCCTGGGCGCCGGAGTAGTCGAACTCGCAGGCCTGGCCGATGACGATCGGCCCGGCGCCGATGATCAGGATCGACTGGATGTCCGTGCGCTTGGGCATGGCGATGCGTCAGCCCTTCCTTGCCATCGCCGCGGCGAAGCGGTCGAAGAGATAGTGGGAATCCTCCGGCCCCGGCGAGGCCTCGGGGTGGTACTGCACCGAGAAGAACGGCTTGCCGTCGACGGCCAGGCCCTCGTTGGTGCCGTCGAACAGCGACACGTGGCTGACCGTGACCCCGGCGGGCAGCGACGCGGGGTCGACGGCGAAGCCGTGGTTCTGGCTGGTGATCTCGACCTTGCGTGTGGCCAGATCCTGGACCGGGTGGTTGGCACCGCGATGGCCGCGCTCGAGCTTGAAGGTGCGCGCGCCCAGCGCCAGCGCCATCAGTTGGTGTCCAAGGCAGATGCCGAAGATCGGCAGACCCGCCGCCATAAGGTCGCGGATGACCGGCACGGCGTGGCGGCCGGTGGCCGCGGGGTCGCCGGGACCGTTGGACAGGAACACCCCGTCCGGCCGATGGGCAAGGATCTCGGCGGCGCTGGCCTGCGCCGGCACGACAGTGACCGCGCAACCGACCGCGGCGAGGCAGCGCAGGATGTTGCGCTTGGCGCCGTAGTCGATCGCCACGACGTGGAAGCGCGGCTCGCCGAGACGGCCATAGCCCGCGCCAAGGCGCCAGCGGGTCTCGTCCCAGCGATAGGTCTGCCGGGTCGTGACCTCGACGGCCAGATCCATGCCCTCCAGGCCGGGCCAGGCCCGTGCCTCGTCCAGCGTCGCACCGAGATCGATGCCGCCGCCCGGCGCATGGACGAGAACGCCGCTCGGCGCGCCGCGGTCGCGGATCCGCCGCGTGAGGGCGCGGGTGTCGATCCCGGCGATCCCGGGCAGTCCATGGCCGCGCAGCCATTGGTCGAGATGCTCGCGGGCGCGGAAATTCGAAGGATCGGTGACGTCGGCGCGCAGGACGCATCCGCGCACCGCAGGCGTCAGCGTCTCGACGTCTTCGGCATTCGTCCCGACATTGCCGATATGCGGGAAGGTGAAGCAGATGATCTGTCCGGCATAGGACGGATCGGTCAGGATCTCCTGATAGCCGGTCATCGAGGTGTTGAAGCACACCTCGCCGACCTTGCGCGTCGCCGCGCCGAGGCCGCGGCCCCAGAACACCGCCCCGTCGGCGAGCACCAGGGCGGCGTCGGCGCCGGGCGGGCGCAAGGACTCCGCCCGCGCGATCCATTCGGCGCGGGAAGGGGCGGCCGCGTTGTCCATCGAAGCGTCCTCGGGAAATCCAGGAGGGCTGGGCGACTCTGCCGCCCGGCTCGGGTTCTGGAGCGGGGGGTGTAGTCCAAGGGGACGCGGACGTCAAGCCGGGCGCGAGTCGGAAATCGCCCGCAAATCAATGCCTTGTGCGGTCGCGGCCGAATTGCGCCGAAGCTGGGATGGGCGTATTGTCCGCGTCTTTCGTCAACAGCCCCGATCCAGGAAGACGGCCATGCTGCGCGCCCGGTTCACCGAAGCCCTCAAGGACGCGATGCGCGCCAAGAACGAACGCGCGGTCGGCACGTTGCGGCTGATCCTGGCCGCGCTCAAGGATCGCGACATCTCGGCGCGCGGCAAGGGCAATCTCGACGGCATCGGCGAGGACGAGATCGCCCAGATGCTGCAGTCGATGATCAAGTCGCGGCGCGAATCGATCGTCCTCTACGAGCAGGGCGGCCGGGTCGAACTCGCCGACCAGGAGCGCGCCGAGATCACGATCATCGAGGGGTTCCTGCCGCGGCAGATGGCGCCCGACGAGGTCGATGCGGCCATCAAGGCCGCGATCGCCGAGACCGGCGCCAAGGGCATCAAGGACATGGGCAAGGTCATGGCGGCGCTGAAGTCGCGCCATGCCGGCCAGATGGACTTCACCAAGGCCTCGGCGGCGACCAAGGCCCTGCTGGGCTGACCGGCGGGTGGCGCGGCGCCGGTCAGGCGCCGCTGCGCATCTCGGCGAGGCGCTTGGCGGGATCGCGATAGGACGCCAGCGACTCCTCCAGGAACTTCCTGTCGATGTCGCGGGTGATGAACACGATCCGCGAACGCCGCTCCGCCCCCGGCCAGCCGGGCAGGCGGGCCGGCGGATGGAAGAGATGCTGGACGCCGTGGATGGCGACCGGCCTGTCCTCGCCCGCGACATTGAGGATGCCCTTGATGCGCAGGAGATCCTCGCCGCGATAGCGCGCCAGCGAGCCAAGCCAGAGGCTGAACGAGTCCCAGTCGATCGGCTCGTCCACCGTCAGGCAGGTGGCGGAGATCCGCTTGTCGTGGCGGTTGACGTCGTGCGGATCCTGATCGCCGTGGCCGTGCTCGTGTTCATGGTGATGGTCGTGGTCATGGTCATGGTCATGACCGTGGTCATGGCCGTGATGATGATGGCCATGCGGCTCGTAGGCTTCGGCCTTGAGCCAGTTCTGGACATCCGCCGTCTTGCTCTTCGGGTCGTAGAGCCCGGCGTTGAACAGCTGAGACGGATCGGCATCGCCCTGGACGACGCGCAGGATGGGCGCCGCCGGGTTGAGGCCACGCAGCCGCGCGGCCAGCCGGTCGGCCTGCGCCGCATCGGGAAGGTCGGTCTTGGTCAGCACGATCCGGTCGGCGACCGCTGCCTGTTTGACCGATTCGAACTGGCTGTCCAGCTGCGACATGCCGTTGACGGCATCGACGGTGGCGACCACGGAATCGAGCCGGAAATAGGCCTCGAGGATCGGATCCTCCAT
>JBIKLI010000108.1:0-12527 GCA_044359885.1 Alphaproteobacteria bacterium
CATGGAACTGGCTGCGGAAAGCTGCATGCGCAATGGCGAGACCGTTGTGGCCGCCCCGCGCTGAGCGGCCTCAGTCGTCTCTGCCCCGGCCGGCCTTGCCGGCATAGGGGTTCTCGGTCTGGCGAAGCACGAAGCGGATCGGGGTCCCCGGAAGTCCGAAGCTGTCCCGCAGGCTGTTCTCGAGATAGCGCAGATAATCGTCGGGCAGCGCCACCAGCTTGTTGCCGAAAAGCGCCACCGTGGGCGGACGCGTGTTGGTTTGCCGGCAGAAGCGAAGCCTGGGGCGGCGGCCCTGGACCACGGGCGGCGGATGCGCGGTGGTCACGCCCTCGAGCCAGCGATTGAGCCGCGAGGTCGGCAACTCGGTGTTCCAGACGTCGAAGGCCGCGAACGTGGCCTCGATCATCGAGTCCAGCTTGCGTCCGTGCAGCGCGGACACGGTGGCGAACCGAACGCCTCGGACCTGCGGCAGCGAGATCTCCAGACGATCGCGCAGGGCCCGCAGCGTCGCCTGCGGCGACTCGACCAGATCCCACTTGTTCAGGACGACGATCAGGGCCCGGCCTTCCTCGATCGCGACGCGCGCGATCTGCAGGTCCTGCTTCTCGAGCCCCTGTACCGCGTCGAGCACCAGGGCGACGACCTGGCTCTCGCGGATGACGCGCAACGTGTCCGCGGTGGACATGCGCTCCAGCCGGTCTTCGATCCGGGCCTTGCGGCGCAACCCGGCCGTGTCGACGAGACGCAGCGGCCGCCCTCGCCACGACCAGTTCGTCTCGATGGCGTCGCGGGTGATGCCGGCCTCGGGACCGGTCAGCATCCTCTCTTCGCCGAGCAACCGGTTCACCAGCGTCGACTTGCCGACATTGGGGCGCCCGACGATCGCCAGCCGGACAGGTCGCTGTTCCGGCGGCAGGGAGGCGATGTCGGGCTCCTCTTCCGCCGTCTGGGCGAACGCGTCGGGAAGGGTCGCGCGCAGCGCCGCCTGGAGCCCATCGAAGCCCTCGGCGTGCTCGGCCGACACCGGTATCGGATCGCCGAAGCCCAGCCCATGGCCCTCCGCGATGCCGGGCAGGCCGGCCTTCCCTTCGCATTTGTTGGCGACGAGCAGGATCCTTCGTCCCAGCCGCCGTATCGCGCGCGCGCAGGCTCGGTCGAGGGCGGTCACGCCCTCGCGCGCGTCGATGACGAACAGGATCAGATCCGCCAGGGCCGCCTCGGTCTCGGTCTGGCGACGCATGCGCGCCTCGAGGCTGCGGTCGTCCGTGTCCTCGAACCCGGCGGTATCGAAGACGCGGAACCGCAGCGGCCCCAGCCGGGCCCGCCCCTCGCGGCGGTCGCGCGTCAGTCCTGGAGTGTCGTCGACCAGGGCGACGCGCCGGGCGGTCAGCCGGTTGAAAAGGGTCGACTTGCCGACATTCGGGCGACCGACGATCGCGACACGCGGCAGTTGCGGCGCCTGGGCCGCCGGCGGTTCTGCGATTGCCATGCGCGCCGCGATTCAGCGCAGCGCGACGAGACGGGCGTCGTCGGTGACGACGTAGATCGTGCCGCGCGCGATCGCCGGCGGCAGCGTCACCGGCCCGGGAAGCCGGAGGCGTTCCTGGATCTGGCCGTTCGCGGGCGACAGGGTGAGCGCCTGGGATTCCGAGTTGAAGACCAGAAGCCGGCCGCCGACCAGCGCCGGCCCGGTCCAGACGATGCGGCCGCGACGGCGCTGCGGGTCGGTGAACTGCTCCAGCGGGGTGACCCACTGGACCCGTCCGTCGCGGCGCCTGACGGCCGCGATCTCGGCATCCAGCGTGGTCACGAAGAGATGGTCGCCCGCCAGCCACGGCGTGTTGACCGATCCGATGGTCTGCTCCCAGATCCGGGCCCCCGAGCGAAGATCGATCGCCGCCATGCGGCCGCCATGGCCGATCGCGAACAGGGTCCCGCGGTCGATCACCGGCAGGCCGCGGACATCGGAAAGCAGGGACAGGGCGTCGGAGCGTTGCGAGCCGGCAAGGCTGTCGGTCCAGACGAAGCTGCCGCTTTCGGCGCGCAGCGCGAACAACTCGCCGGACGAGAATGCCGCGACGACGGTGTTCGCTTCCGCCGCCGGACTGGAGGCCCCGAACAGCCCGGCATTCTCCGCGATGCCCGCCTGGGACCAGAGCCGCCGGCCGGTCGCCGTGTCGAAGGCGTGAAGCTGGTTGTCGACCGAGATCGCGAAGACCCGGTTGCCGACGACGGTCGGACCAGAGCGCAACGGGGCGCTGACCCCGACCCGCCAGATTTCCCTGCCGCGTTCGGCCTCGAGGGCGACCACCTGGGCCTGACCGGTCGCGGCGTAGATCGTTCCGCCGACGACCGCGATCCCGCCACCTCCGGCCGAGGACCTGGATCCTTCCGGCGCAAGGTTCAACTGCCACAGCCGGGCTCCGCTGCCGGCGTCGACCACCGTCAGCATGCTGCGCGAGTCGATCGTGTAGACCCGGTCGTCGGCGACGATGGGCCCGCTGGTGATCATGCCGTCTCGCGACTCCCCGGTCCCGATCCCCACGGTCCAGGCCACGCCGATGCCGGCGACGGCGATGTTGTTGAGAGCGCGCTGCGGGGTGCCGCCCGGCTGGGGCCAGGCGTCCAGCGCGCGTGCCTCCGGGATCGAGACCTCGACGCCGGCCAGGCGCGGGTCCGCCTGAACCCGCTCGTCGGCACGGACCATCGACCGGCGCTCGCCGGGCAGCGGGGTCTTGAGCGGCGCGCCGAAGGCCCGGTCCAGGGTGTCGCAACCCGGGAGAGCGAGGCCGATGGCAACCAGCAGGGCGGTGCGGCTCATCATGTTCCGGACCGGGCCTCGATCGCGCCAAGCATTTCGGCGGCCCTCGCCCGCAGGCTGGCGGGCGCGCCGGGATCGTCGGCGACCCGCGTATAGAGTTCGCGGGCGCGACCCGCGTTTCCGGCGCGCAACGCGGCGACCGCGCTGACCTCGAGGGCGGTGAAGCGCCAGGCCGAGCGCTCGGTCTGCAGGCCCGCGATCATGGTGTCGATCTCGGCCGGAGGCAGCCTCTCGATGCCGACGATGGCCCCGAGCAGCGACGCGGCGTCGCGCAGGTCCGGATCGGCCCCGGCGTCGGCGGCGATCGACCGGTAAAGGGCAAGCGCGCCATCGGCATCCCCGGCGCGCGCCTTGAGACCGGCTTCATGCATCAGTGCGACGGTCCGGTAGCCCGACTTCGCGTCGCGGCCGATGGTGGAGAACTGTTCCAGAGCCGGTGCAGGCTGGGATGGATCCATCTTCGCCAGAGCGGCGAAGAACCGGTCCCCCTCGGCAGAGGCCCGGCGGCGCAAGTGGTCGTTCCACCATGTCCAGCCTGCCGTGGCGGCGACGATCGCGACCGCAGCGGCCAGCACGTAATAGCCGTATTTCTTCCAGAGCCTTGCGGCGCGATCGCGTCTGAGGTCCTCTTCGACCTCGTTGAAGATATCGGACAAGAGTTGGGCTCGCGGAATGGGGGACCGCCGTACATATAGCGGCTGGACCCGCGCCGCGCAAACCACGCCGGGCCGCGGGCGTGGCCTCGAAATCGTTGACGGATCCGGCATTTCGCCGGCAGGCTTGCGGCGTTCATGGTTCCTTTACCCATGCTGGACTAGAGGTTGTGCAATGCGCCCGCGCCTGCTCATTGCCGTCCTGCCGCTGCTGCTCGGGGCCTGCGAGGCGCCGGCTCTGATCGGCCTGATCGAGCACAACAACTATCGTGCCCATGGACGCAGCGCCGCAGGCTTCGTCGTGTCGCTGGCCGCCCAGGCCGATTGCGACCCATGGCGAGCGATCGATCGCGAGCCGGTCTGCCGTCCCGACCCCGAGCCGCCGCCCCCCTCGGCGTACTGCTACGCCTCGCTGGGCAACGTCGTCTGCTTCGACAGTCGGGATCCACTTCTGCCCCGCAGCAAGCTTCTGCCAGCGCCTGGACAGTCCCGCTGAGTTTCGCCACCCTGATCGCGACGCGGGGTTTGCCCGCGGGCATCCAGCGCGAAGGACCAGATGGGAACGCTCGTCCGGATCCAGGATTTCAGACACGCGAGCGCCGCCCCGTTCTTCGACCGCCGCGAATTGCGCGCGATCCTCGCCTTCTACGCCGAGCAGGTGGCCCGCGGCGAATGGCGCGACTACGCGATCGAGCAGCAGCCGCGCTATGCCGGGTTCGCCGTTTTCCGGAGTTCGCGCGACTGGCCGCTCTACGTCATCGCGAAATTCCGGCCGCGGTCGCACCGTCAGGGCGACTTCATCCTGTTCGCCGGGGACCGGCGGCTCGTTCAGACCCGCAGCGTCGAGGATCTTCTGGCGCGCCTGCGCGGGATCGTCGAAGCCGGACGCAGATGAGCCGGCCGGTTCACGGCGCGAACTGCGCGCGATAGACGGCCGGATCGAATCCGACCAGCACCCTGCCGCCCGGCTCCAGTTCCAGGACCGGGCGCCGGATCATCGCCGGCTGAGCCAGCATCAGTTGTTGGGCACGTGCCGCGTCGATGCCGGCGCGCTGCGCCTCCGGCAGCTTGCGGAACGTCGTCCCGGCCCGGTTCAGCAGCCGCTCCCACCCGACCTGGCCGATCCACCGCCCGAGGGTCGCCGGGTCGAGCCCTTGCGTCCTGTAGTCATGGAAGGCGTAGGCGATGCCGGCGGCGTCCAGCCAGGCGCTTGCCTTCTTCATCGTGTCGCAGGACTTGATGCCATGGATCTTGATCGTCATGCCGTCTCCTTCGCCGCTCGCCCGGATGGCGCTGGCCGCCCATGTCCGGCTCAGAACGAGCGGATCGTTCGCAGGACCGCCTCCACGGTGGCCCCCTCCTCGTCCGCCAGCGCCGCGGCGATGAGCCGCCGGGCCCACTCGGCAGCGTCCGGCCGCCCGGCGACCAGATCGATGCCGGCCATCACCCGGTCGAATTTCGACAGGCCGCGGGCATGGGTGTCCGAATAGCCCTTGACCAGCCGGCGCGCCTTCATCACCTCCACGCCAAGGGCATAGTCGATCCGGGCCTTCGACAGCGCCTGCGACAGCCAGGCTTCGAGATGCGCGGTTTCGGCGTGGTGGCGCAGGCTGCTGCGACGCCACCGCCGAAGTCCGGCGACCACCCAGAGCTGCAGGAACGGCCAGAGCCGGTCGGTGCGCAACCGCCGTCCCTTCCCGACGCGGCGGTCGATCCAGGCTAGAAGCCGCGGGCGCGCATGGATCGCGCGGGCGATCTTCACGGGAAGCATCCCGACCACTTCGGCGGCGCGTGGATGGGTGAAGTCGGTCAACTCCATCACCGCCGGTTGTCCCATTTCGGCGCGGATGCGGGCGAACCGCGCACCCCGTGTCTTCTCGTCGGCCACCCGGATCACGTCGTCATAGGCCATCGCGTTCGCGATGTGCTTCGCCGCCTGGCGCGACAATTCCCAGCCCTTGCCGGCATCGTCGGCGGCCAGGACCTTGGCGAGGCGGGCGAGATAGTCGGCGCCATAGGCGAGGTCCTGGAAATCGACGACCTTGCGCAGTCCGGCCAGCGCCATGTCGCGGACCGGTGGCGGCAATCCGCCTGCCCGCGTCGCGAGGACCTGCCAGCCGGCGATCAGAGCGGCCGGACCGCGCGGCGCGGCATGGCCTGCCAACGGGCGCAGGGCTGTGGGCAGTCCGTCCGGCGCCGGACCGTCTGCCGCCGCATAGCCTGCCGCGAAGGCCCGTAGCGAGGCCTCGCTTCCGACGCCGCCCGCGCGAATCGCCCGCTCGAAATCGGCGCGCTCGAACGGCAGGGCGCCGGACCTTGCCAGCGCCCCGAACAGGCTTGCCGAGATCACCGATCCCGCCTTGACGGCGGCCGCCTCGAAATCGGCGAGGATGAGACGCCGCGCCGCGACCTCGGCCGCCGCGCGCACCTCCCCCTGATCGGCGATGCCGTCGCCCGGAGCCATCTTTTCCGAGACGGCCAGGGCCCGGTGGGTCGAGCCGATGAGCACCGTGCGGTCGGGGGTGACGAAGCCGCGCAGGATGGCCCGGCCGACCTCCATCATCTCGGCGGCGATCATGATGTCGACGTCGCCCGCCGACGGCGCCAGCGAGAAGACGGGCATCCGCGGCGCTGCGGGCGCCATCTCGACGTAATAGATCGTGGCGCCGGTCCGCTGCGACACGCCGGCGACGCTGGTCGCCTGGACGGCGTAGCCGCGGGCGCGAGCCAGCGACTCGATCCAGCCGGTCAGCACGCCGCCCCCCTGGCCGCCGACGGCCATGATCGCGAGTTTGAGGATCCCGTCGGCCGGGGCCGCGGGAAGGTCGGTGGACATCTCCAGGCTCAGGTCGCGGTCATCGGGACCGCATCGAAGCCCAGACGCCGCGCGCCCCGGCGCTGGATCAACCAGCCGATCGCCGCCTCGCGCCAGCGATGGAGCCGGCGCTCCCACCGCCCGGGGTTATGGACCACACGCGCCTCGTAGAAGGACGGGCAGAGCACGGCCGCCTCCGCCACTTCGCCGCAATTGCCGCAGCCGACGCAGGTCTGGTCGATGCTGGCGACCGGATCGTCGCGCAGCGGGTCGTCGAGCCGCTTCAGCGACAGCGACGGACAGCCCGACAGGCGGATGCAGGCATGGTCGCCGGTGCATATCGCCTCGTCGACGCCGTAGCGCGGGGCCTCGACCCGGCGCCCCTCGCCGATCGCCCGGACACGCAGCCGGCGCTCGCGCCGCTCCTTGTTGAGCATGCATTCCGAGGACGCGACGATCACCTTCGGCCCGGGCGCGTCGGTTGTCAGGGCCTCGCGCAGCGTGTCGCGCATCCGGGCGACGTCGTAGGTGCGGTCGATCTGGCGCACCCAGCCGATGCCGATCCCTGCCAGCGCCCTGGCGATCGGGTTGTTGGTCGCCTTGGTCGGATTGGCGGCGCGGCTGGACATCAGATCCTGACCGCCGGTCGCGGCGGAGTAATGGTTGTCGACGACGATCGCCACCCCGTCGGAGCGATTGAACGCCATGTTGCCGAAACTGCTGGTCAGCCCGTTGTGCCAGAAGCCACCGTCGCCGATCACCGCGATGGGCCGCTTCGCCGCACCGGCCGCCTTGCCGCCGTCGAAGGCGCCGTTCGACGCCGGCCCCAGGCCATAGCCCATCGTCGCGCCGCCGATGTTGAACGGCGGCAGCGAGGCGAAGAGATGGCAGCCGATGTCGGCGCTCACCTGATGCTCGCCCAGTTCCTTCTGCACCAGCTTCATCGCCGCGAAGATCGGCCGCTCGGGGCAGCCCGTGCAGAACCCCGGCGGGCGGCCCGGCACGGTCTTCGACAGATCCGGAATGACGGTCGCCGGGCGGTTCGGCGCGCGGACCTGCGCCGGCAGCGTCCGCGGCGCGGCCTTGCGCAGGAAGGCCTCGAGCCCGTCCAGCAGCACCCTGCCCGTGTACTCCCCGGCCATCGGCAGGATGTCCTTGCCGTGCAGGCGGGTGCGGCTTCCGGCACGCAGCAGGCATGTCGACAGATGCTGCTCGATGAATTCCGGCTGTCCTTCCTCGACGACCAGGACCGCTTCCTTCCCGTCGCAGAACTCGAGGAACTCCTCGGGCACGACCGGATAGGTGACGTTGAGGCAATGGATGGGGATCGCGCTGTCGCCGTAGATGTCGGCGAGACCCAGGCGCTGCAGCGCGCGCACGACGCCGTTGTACATCCCGCCCTGGCAGACGATGCCGACGGCCGCGTCGCGCGGCCCGAAGGTCTCGTTCAGCCGTCGCTCGCGAATGAAACGTTGCGCCGCCGGCCAGCGGTTTTCGATCTTGTCGCGTTCCTGCGCGTAGGACATCGGCGGCAGGACGATGCGGCTGGTGTCGCGGCGCGGCTGCGCCAGCGCGTCGAGGACGGTCAGCGGCGGCCGGCGATTGTCCCGTGCCGCGAACTGGCCGGTCACATGACAGGCGCGGATCCGGATCATCAGCATGACCGGGGTGTTCGAGGCTTCCGAGAGTTCGAAACCGTCGCCGACCGCCTTCACGATGCTCGGCAGGTCGGGCCGCGGGTCGAGCAGCCAGAACTGCGACTTCATCGCAAAGGCGTGGCTGCGCTCCTGCATGATGGAGGCGCCCTCGCCGTAATCCTCGCCGACGATGACGAGGGCGCCCCCGGTGACCCCGGAGGATGCCAGATTGGCCAGCGCGTCCGAGGCGACGTTGACGCCCACCGGCCCCTTGAAGGTGACGGCGCCGCGGATCGGATAATGCACGCTCGCCGCCAGCATCGCGCCGGCGGCGGCCTCTGACGCGCTGGCTTCGTAGCGCACCCCGAGTTCCCCCAGCAGGTCCTCGGCGTCGGCCAGGACGTCCATCAGATGGCTGATCGGCGCGCCCTGGTAGCCGCCGACATAACCGACGCCGTTCGCGAGCAGCGCCTTGGTGATCGCGAGAATGCCCTCGCCGGTGAAGACCTCGCCGGCGCCCTTGCGCAGGTCGGCGACCTCCGCCTTGAAGGAACGCTCGGCCATCGCCTCATTCCTGCGGCACGAGCGCCAGCGCGCGGATCGGGCTGCCGGTGCCGTTCTTGATCTTGAGCGGGGTGACGATCAGGATCGCGCCCTTCGGCGGCAGTTGGTCGAGGTTGCAGAGGCTGGCGAGCCCGAAGCAATTGTCGCGGTGCAGGTAGTTGTGCGCGGGATAGGGCGGGCTGAACTTGCCGGCCATGCCGGCGTCGGTGCCGACGCATTGCGTTCCCCAGCCGACGATCCCTTTCGACAGCAGATAGTCGATGCAGTCCGTCGACGGCCCCGGCGTATGCGACCCGTCCTCGTGCGGGTCGGGGTCTTCGTTGAGGAACAGTTCCTCGTCGTGCATGCGCTTGTCCCAGTCCGTGCGCATGACCACCCATTCGCCCGGCCCGATTTCGCCATGCCTGGCCTCCCAGGCCTTGACGCCGGCCGCGGTCAGCAGGAAGTCGGGATTCGCCGCGGCCTCGGCCGAGCAGTCGATCACGTTCACCCGGGCCACCAGTCGCTGCACGTCCAGCGTGTCGGTCGAACCGTTCGCGAAGTCCTTGCCGCTCAGCCAGTGATGGGGCGCGTCGAAATGCGTGCCCGAATGCTCCCCCAGTTCCAGCCAGTTCCAGGCCCACCACGGCCCGTCGATGTCGTATTTGCTGATCTTGTGGACGACGACGCGCGGGGTGTTGCGAGCGACGTCCTTCGGCAGCCGCAGGATCGGCGTCTCCGGTCCCAGCAACGCGGTGCAGTCGACGATCCGGACCTTGCCGGCGAGAAGCGCGCCGCCCAGGTCGTCGAGCAGCGAGGCGGCGTTCGGCTTGGCCACGGGTCTGGTCTCCAGGTTGGCGCCGCGCCCTGCGAAGCGGGCCTTGCGCCGCCGCATCGTTTCGCGCGCGATCTCGAACACCGTGTCGATCGACCGTTCCTCGGTCACGATGCCCGGCGACATCCGCAGGATGTTGCCGCGGAAATCGACGGAATAGCCCTCGACCCCCAGCGCGCCCACGACCGCCGCGGCCTCGGCCTTGTCGGGCATGCGCAGCATCACCGCACCGCCGCGCCGGGCGGCGTCGCGCGGCGACAGCAGCGGCAGATCCAGGGCGTCGGCATGGCCGATGATCCGGTCGACCATGTCGCGGTTGCGCGCCGCGATGGCCGACTGGTCCTGGGCGGTGAACCATCGGATAGCGGGCAGCGAGGCGATGGCGGCGACGGATCCCGGCGTTCCGGTGTCGAAGCGGCGGATGTCCGGCGCGTACTGGAACTTGTCGAGGTCCCATGAAAACGGATTGTTCTGGCTGAACCAGCCGCGCGGTTCGGGCAGCAGGTCGGCGACCAGCGCCTTGTCGGCGTAGAGGATCCCGGCTCCGGGCGTTCCGCAGAGCCATTTGAGGCTGGTCGAGATCGCGAAATCGATCCGGGGCTGCATCACGTCGAAGGGCAGCAATCCGGCGGCCTGGGTGATGTCGGCCACCATCAGGCTGCCCATGGCGCGCCCGTGGGCGACCAGCGCCGCATAGTCCATCCGCGCCGACGCCGTCGAGGTGACCCAGGTGAGCACGGCAAGGCCGACATCTCGGCCCCAATGGGCGACCAGATCCTCGGTCTCGACCCAGGCCTTGCCTGGCGACAGCGGCACCGTCTCCAGGGTGAACCCAAGCTTAGGGGCAAGGTCGGCGAGCATGAAATGCAGCGACGGGAAGATGTCCGCGCCGACCAGCACCTTGCGTCCCTTGAGCGCGCTCTGGGGCAGCGCGCGGACGATCTTGTGCAGCGCCTCGGTGACGTTGTCGACGCCGGTCAGCGAGCCCTTCGGCGCGTTGATCAGCCGCCCCCAGGCCTCGAGAAAATCCTGCCGCTTGCGCAGCACATAGCCCCATTGCTTGTCGTTTGGGGCGGCCCAGACGGCGGAAAGCTCCGCCATCGCCGCCGCCATCTCCTCTTCCTTGCCCGGATAGAGCCCGATCGAATGGTAGAGGAAATAGCCACCCGCGTTGGTGTTGCGCCGCATCTCCATTCCCATGAGGCTCTCCGCAATCCGGTTGCACGCCGGGGCCGCAGCGCGTCGCAGCGCCGCGATCGACTGGCGTCTTTTCTAGCCCGTGCCGGCCGCCACGGTCCATGGGGCCGCGACCGGTCCGCGAAGGCCAAGGGGGCGATGACCGGCACCGGAGCGCGCCCGGGTTTGACCGCGTGTCCCCAGACAAGGCCTTGGCGGTCGCCCGCCCGCCCCTACTCCCACTCGATCGTGCCGGGCGGCTTCGAGGTCACGTCGTAGACCACGCGGTTGATGCCCTTGACCTCGTTGATGATGCGCGCGGCGGCGCGTTTCAGGAGAGCCTGCGGCAGATCTGCGGCGTCCGCGGTCATGAAGTCGCTGGTGACGACGGCGCGCAGCGCGACGACATGGTCATAGGTGCGGCCGTCGCCCATGACCCCGACGCTCTTCACCGGCAGGAAGACCGCGAAGGCCTGGCTTGTCTTGTCATACCAGTTGCGGCCGTCGGAAGGGTCGACGGTGGCGCGCAACTCGTCGATGAAGATCGCATCGGCGCGCTGCAGCAGCGTCACGAATTCCGGCCTGATCTCGCCCAGGATGCGAACGCCGAGGCCCGGTCCCGGGAAGGGATGGCGGTAGACCATCTCCCGCGGCAGGCCCAGCGCCAGGCCCAGTTCCCGGACCTCGTCCTTGAACAGGTCGCGCAGCGGCTCCAGCAGCTTGAGGCCGAGCGTCGCGGGCAGGCCCCCGACATTGTGGTGGCTCTTGATCGAGATCGCCTTCTTCGTGCGCGTGCCGCCGGACTCGACCACGTCGGGATAGATCGTTCCCTGCGCCAGCCAGCGCGCGTCCGTCAGCTTGGCCGCTTCGCGCTGGAACACGGAAACGAATTCACGGCCGATGATCTTGCGCTTGGCCTCGGGATCGGCCGTCCCGGCGAGGGCCGACATGAACTGCGCCGCGGCATCGACATGGACGACCCGGGCCTGCAGGCGGCCGGCGAACATGTCCATGACCATGCGGCCTTCGTCGAGACGAAGCAGCCCGTGGTCGACGAAGACGCAGGTCAGCCGGTCCCCGATCGCGCGATGGATCAGCGCCGCGGCGACGCTCGAATCGACGCCGCCCGAGAGGCCGAGAACCACGCGTTCCGTCCCGACCTGGGCGCGGATGGCCTCGACCGCCTCGGCGATGTGGTCGCGCATGATCCAGTCGGGGCGGACGCCGGCGATGCCCAGGACGAACCGCTCCAGGATGGCGCGGCCCTGGAGCGTGTGCGTCACCTCGGGATGGAACTGGACGCCGTAGAAGCGCCGCCGCGCGTCGGCCATCGCTGCCACCGGACAATTCGCGCTGCTGGCGATCGTCGCGAAGCCAGGCGGCAACGACGTGACCTTGTCGCCGTGGCTCATCCACACCTTCAGCACCGGCGCGCCGTCCGCGGCGCCGTGGTCGGCGATGCCGGCGAGCAGATCGCTGGCGGCCTCGCCGCGGACCTCGGCATAGCCGAATTCGCGCTTGGCGCTGGGCTCGACGTCGCCGCCCAGCTGCACGGCCATGGCGAACATGCCGTAGCAGATCCCGAGCACCGGGACGCCGAGTTCCCAGACCGCCGCCGGCGCACGCAGGTCGCGATCCTCGTAGGTGCTGGCATGGCTGCCCGAAAGAATGATCGCCTTGGGCGCGAAATCCCGGATGAAGGCGTCGCTCACGTCGTTCGGGTGGATCTCGCAATAGACATGCGCCTCGCGCACGCGCCGCGCGATCAGCTGCGTGACCTGGCTGCCGAAATCGAGGATCAGCACACGTTCATGGGCGGCCCTGGGCGGGCCCGGCGGCGTCGGCGTCGTCATCTCGGTTGCAAGCCCCCCGTTCCGGCCCCGTCGGCCATCAGGCCGATGGCTGATACTCCGCGCCGCCCGCGCGGACAAGCGGCCGCGGTCAGGCCGCACGGCCCCGAGGTCGGGTTAATTTTCTGAGAAAACCGTACCGGCTTCGGCATCCTTGTGATTCATAGGCGGTCACCCCCGATCGAGGAGTGACTTTC
>JBIKLI010000418.1:0-3502 GCA_044359885.1 Alphaproteobacteria bacterium
TCGTGCGGGCAGGATTCGAGGCCGACGCCCTGCTTCTGGCAGGCGTCGCCTTGGCGGTCGGTCTGCTCACGCTGTTCTCCATGATGAAGATCTGGAACATGGCGTTCTGGCAGGCATGCCCGGCGACGGCGACGGCGGCACCGTCGCTGCCGGCCGCGACGCGCGCGACCCTTCTGGTGCCGATCGGCGCGCTCGCGGCGACCACGCTGACGATCGGCGTCTTCGTGGAGCCGTTCGCGGCGTTCGCGGTCCGCGCGGGCGCCGACCTGCTGGAGCCGTCCCGCTACATCGCCGCCGTCCTCGGAGATCCGCGATGAACCGTGCTGCCGCCATCCTCGATCTCGTGGCGATCTTCGTTCGCGAACTCGCCCTGTCCGCCTGGTCGGTGATCCGGCTGGTCGTCGCGCGCGATCCGAAGCCGCGGCCGGCATTGCTGGCGGTGCCGCTCGACGTGCGCTCCGATGCGGGCATCGCGCTCTTCGCGAACCTGGTGACGCTCACGCCGGGCACGACCTCGGTTCATGTCAGCGCCGACCGCCGGACCCTGTTCGTGCACGCGCTCGACGTCGAAGACGAGGCCGCTGCCATCGAAACCATGAAGCGCAGCTTCGAGAGCCGTGTGCTGAAGGTGGTGCCATGACGGCGGCGATCCTGGAGGTCGCGATCGCGATGGCCGGTGTCGCGCTCGCCGCGTCGATCGCGATCGTCTTCTGGGTTCTTGTCCGGGGGCCGTCGACCGTGGATCGCGCGATCGCGCTCGACATGCTTGGCCTGCTGCTCGCGGCGCTGGCCTGCCTGGTGGCCTTGGTGTCCGGCCACTCGGCCTTTCTCGACATCGCGCTCGGTATATCGCTGGTCGGCTTCCTCGCGGCTGTCGCGGTCGCGCGCCTCGTCGAGGCCCATGCGCGTTCGGGAACCAGCGATGGCTGACCTCCTCGGAGCCTTCCTGATGCTGGCGGGCTGCATCGTGGCCCTGCTGGCATCGATCGGCATCGCCCGCCTGCCCGATGCCTTCATGCGCATGCACGCCGCCACGAAGGCCGGCGTGATCGCGACCGGGCTGTGCATCGTGGGCGCGGCGATCGCGTCCGACGAGATCTCCGCCTGGATCAAGGCCGCGATCGCGGTCGCGTGTCTGCTGGCGACGACGCCGATCGCCTCGCACGTGCTGGGCCGCGCGGCCTGGCGGTCGGGCGCCGCGATCGCGCCGGGGACCCGCGTCGCGCCGATCGAACGGGAGATGCCGCAGGTCGTCTTCGACGCGTTCCCGGAGTTCCGGTTCGCCCGCAGCCAAGACACGTCCCGCAATCGTCGCCAGGAGGCAGAGATGAACGAAGCCGTCAACGAGACGACGACCGCGACCTCTCCCGGTCCAGCCTTCCGCAAGGCACCCGCGCTCGACGAAGTCCTGCTTGCCGTCGCCTGGCATCCGGCGTCGGACATGGCCGCGAGCCAGGCCGCCGCGTTCGCCGCGGCGAGCGGCGCCCGCCTCACGATCCTGTCGCTGGTCGACAGCACGGCGATCGATGCCCCGACGGCGGTTCCCCTCGGCGGGCTGACCTACGCGCGCAACCTGGCCCGTGCGCGCCTCGCGCAGGCCCGGGAGCGCGCAGCCGATGCCGCGCGGATCGCGGGCGGCTATGCCGACGCGCTGGGCGTGCGCCCGACCTTCAGGCATGCCGAGGGAAGCCCCGGGGCCGGGCATTTCGCCTGCGACCGCGCACGCGCGCTCGTCGTCATGGCGGCGGACAGCTGGTTCGATCATGGCGTCCGGCTCGACGAGGTCCAGGCGGCCTCGGCCCAGGCGCGGCTGGATGCCTGGCCGCTGCTGCTGCTGCGCGGCGAGCAGCCGCGCTTCGAGCGGCTGATCTTCCTGCACGACGGCAGCGCCGCCTCGGCAGCGTCCGCCGGCCGCTTCGCCGCGCATCCGCTCGCCGGCGACCGAGACCTGGCGATCGCTGGCGTCGGATCCTGCAGCGAGGACAGTCTCAACGAGGCCGCCGGTCTCCTGTCCGGTCGTGGGCGGCGCCTGGAAATCGTCGGACGCTTCCCGGGCCGGGACCGGTCCGACGAACTCGCCGCGCGCCTCGCGCGTTCGGACGTGCTGGTCCTCAATTCCGCCCTGGTCGATACTTCCTGGACCTCGTTTCTCGGACCCGGCATATGGCGAATCGCGCGGCGCACGGACCGCTCCATGCTTCTCACATGAACGCCACCACCGGGCGAGCCGAGGCGGCCGCTCCGCGCCGTGCGCCCTCCGCGGCGTTGATCATCCCTGCGATTGCGGCGGTGCTGATCTTCGTCGTCGCGGTGATCACCTCCCAGGTCGCCATCGGCGTGGCCGAGCGCAGCCAGCGGGCGCTGCTGGACCGGCTCGGCGACGTCTACCTGGACGGCCTGTCGGCGCTCACCCTGCCCTATGTCCTGGCGGGGGACGCAGATGGCCTGGAGATGGCGCTGCGCCGGATGAAGACCTATCACGAGGGCGTTCGCGATCTTCGCATCGTCGTACGCCGGACCGACGGGACGCTCCTGGCGCAGGCGGCGCGCGACGGTCTCGGCCCGGGAACGCCTCCGCCTGTGAACGTCGGAGCTCCGGGCCACGCCGCGGCGACAGGCGACCGTTACTGGATCCAGCGACCCCTGGCGGACGGCGAGCGGACGCTGGCCATGCTGAGCGCCGAGTTGGACGCGACCGACACGGCGACGGAACGGGAGCGGACACGGCTGCTGGTGCTCGGCATCGATCTTGCGCTGTCGCTGCTGCTGGCAGTGGCCGGGTATGCCGTGGTGCGTTCCGTGCTGCGCCCGGTCGCAAAGTTGGAAGGCGCGCTGCTTTCGGCGCATGCCGGGCGCCTGATGCCGATCCCAACCGTCGAACTGCCCTCGGAGGGAAACGAGTTCGGGCGCCTTCTGCGCGCCTACAACGACATGGTTGAAGCCGTCGACGAGCGCGAACGTCTGCGGGAGAGGTTGAGCGACCAGCAGCGCGTCGCGGATCTCGGCCGGCTTGCCGCCACCGTCGCGCACGAGGTCCGAAATCCGGTCGCCGGGATGCTCGCGGCCGCCGACACCGCACGCCGTTTCGGCCACGATCCCGAAGCGGTTCGCACCTCGGTCGACCTCATCGAGAGGGGCCTGCGCAACATCGGTCAGGTGGTCGATGCGACCATGTCGATCTACCGTCCCGCGACCGACGACCGCGACCTTGGACCCGAGGATCTGGAGGATCTTCGCCTTCTGGCGGCGCCGGCCGCACGCCGGCGCGGCATCTCCCTGGCCTGGAATGTCATGCTCGACCAGCCCTTCCCGGTCGATGCCGGACCGTTGCGCCAGATCCTTCTCAACCTGCTGCTCAATGCCGCGAGCGCGACCCCGCGCGGCGGCGATGTCGCGGTCGCCGTCCACCTGGACGGCACCGCGCTCAAGGTCGTCGTCGGCGACACCGGTCCAGGGATGCCGCTGGAGGTGCGCGCCCGCATGGCCGGCGCCGGATCCGCCG